>PATI01000059.1 GCA_002712335.1 Rhodospirillaceae bacterium
AGCGATAAAAAATGTTTAAAAGCCGTTGTGTCTGAGGGAAGTATTTTTCAGGCAGTCATAGACGTTCAAGATACAGTTTCAAAAATAGGGAGGGCTTAGTATTGACTCTGAGACGAAAAAATATGGTTGCGTTGTTCTGTATCATGCTACCAGCTACTGTTATTTACACCCAAAGCTTTGCCCAGCAAGACAGATTTGAATCTGGCCTCGCGTCGAAGGATAGAGGTCACTACGCCACAGCTCTTAGAGCTTGGTTGCCCATGGCGGAAGCCGGTAGTGCTGAGGCACAGAATAACGTCGGTTATATGTATGAGGAAGGGTTGGGTGTCCCACAAAATTACCTGCTCGCAATGAATTGGTACCGACAAGCAGCCGACAGCGGACTAGCAGAGGCCCAACACAACATGGGCATGCTTTACCATCATGGATACGGTGTTGCAGAAAACCTTATCGAAGCCTTCCGATGGTTTAGAATGGCTGCTGATCAGGAACTTGCCCAGTCCGAGTACATGTTGGGGTTGGCATATGAGAATGGTGAGGGAACAGAATTAAATTACGAGGAGGCGAAGAGATTATTCCTCAGCGCAGCACGAAAAAATTATGCCCCGGCACAATTAATGTATGCTTTTATGTTGCAAGCTGGCGAGGGCGGGGACTCTCAGCCTTTCAGTGCGTATGTGTGGGGAAAAATCGCAGAACAAAACGGTTCTGAAGAAGCCATAGACGTTACCACGATGTCCACAGTCCAATTAGAAGATGAAGAAGTAATCGAGGCCGATGGTGTTGTCGCAGATTGCCTCGCTGGAGACCTTGCGGATTGCCCGGGTTAGGAGCTAGTTGGGCAGGACAACTACCTCGATTCGACGATTTTCAGAACGACCCGTCGCCGTCTCGTTTGAGGCTATTGGTCTGGTGTCTGCAAACCCCTTTATAACCATACTTCCTGGCGCGATACTTCCCCCTTCTTGAAGGTAGTCGGCTACGCTAGCTGCTCTCGCGGAAGATAAGTCCCAATTATTTCGATATCTATTACCAAAACTCATCGCAACATTGTCTGTGTGCCCCTCAATCTGAACCAGGCCCGAGGCCCCCGCCAACGAATCACCCACAGAGTCAAGCAGGGAAGTGAAATCGTTTCTAAGATTAGCGGATCCACTTTCAAAACCACTTTGATCAGTCAGCCGAATGATTATCGACTCCCCATCCCTAAAAACTTCAGCAAGGCCTTGCGTTATTTCCTCAGACAAATTTGATCTAATTTGCTCAAGTTGATCCTCAGCCCTCTGTGACGCACCACCAAAGTCGGACGCATCAACATTACTTTGTCCAGAGGATACAAACTGAGCACCCTCAACCCGGACAAGTGAATCCGTATCAGACTGTATAGTGCTAATTTTTGAGAGCAACAGAATAGTGTCCTGTGATATCTTTCCCGTTGAATCACTCAATTCATTTTGATCCAGAGATTCGATCACTACCGTGCCATCTTCAACCGACACCTCTACCCGACCCTCAGCAATTTCCTCTCTGAGAATCTCCTCAATGTCTCTCGCGTTGGTCGTTGACTCACCAACCCCATCGTCTGTGTCAAGTTCTTCATCCTGAGGTTGCTCCTCTCGACTTCTCTGCTCCTCAAGCACATTGGCTGCGGTAGGTTCGGTGGCTTGCTGTCGGTATTGTGTAGCCACAATATTCTCAGCCGTTGGTGCTTCCACAATCGGCACCAAAACCTGGACTCCAAAGCGAGATCTCATAGATCCACTGACCTCTTTGTACTTAGGAACATTTACATGCGCAAAAGAGAGGATCAACACAAAGAAAGCCATCAGCAAAGTCGCCATATCTGCAAAAGTTGCCATCCACGCTGGCGAGCCGCTTTTGCAGGGCTCACACTCTATGGGCTCCTCTGGCTCCTGTTCCTCCGGCTCGGCCGGCACCAGGGAAGACTCCGGACTCTCAGATTCGACAGACTCTTCGTCAGGTCGCTCAGCCGAGTCAGGAGACTCTTCCTCTTTTTCGTCTACTTGTTCGTCGTTTTCGCTCACGTGAAATATCTCAATTTTGCCTTTTTCCAGCTTTAATTTGCGATTCTGATTTCGATTCTACGATTGCGGCTCCTGCCATCGGCAGAATCATTGCTAGCAAGGGGAAGAGTATCGGCAAAGCCAAGCACCTCGATTCGCTCCTCTATTATCTCGGAAGAATTTGTTAAGTATGCGGCGACCGAGGCTGCTCTTGCTGCAGACAGATCCCAGTTTGAGTTAAATGTATCGCTAAATGCGACAGGGATGTTGTCCGTGTGCCCCTCAATCCTGACGTCACCTGACTCCTGGCCTATAGTCTCACCGACACGGTCCAGGGTGCTGGTAAAACTTTGGGCGACTACCGCGCTGCCCGAATTAAATGAGCCCTGACTCGCAATACGGATTACCACCTCATCACCCTCTCTTTCCACTTCAAGAAGTCCATTATTAATCTCAGAATTAAGATCTGCCTTGATGTTTTCAAATCGATTATTAAGTCGCTCTTCATTCAGTTGAGCTGCGAATATAAGCTCCTCACTGTTTTCAACCTCTTCCGGTCCATCAACATCACTTAGGTAGATCCCAATTTCGCGAGTAGTAGTTGCTTGGACTTCAGCTACAATGGCTGCTGTCTCAACTAACATCTGACTTGCTGTGCCTTCTGAGGAGTCACCGCTTCCAAATTCCGCTCCCGCGGCTTCAGCGTTATTAACTTTGACTACTATTTGAGATCCGTCTGTAGTTACTGTAACTAACCCTGATGAAATTTGATCAGATAACGCAATTTTAGTTTTCTCTAGCTCCTCAACAAACCTCTCGGGTTCTGATTTTGTCCGCCGTACCAAGTTCTCCGCATCCCTATCTAATTCCCTCTGACGAGGATCGTCTAATACAGTTGGCGCGGCTTCATTTGGCGTGAAGGTTTCCGTAATCACGCTCCGTGCCTTTGGTATCTCAATCTTAGGTACTAGTTTTTTGACGCCAAAGGCAAACTGTATTGATCCGTTTATATATTCGAATCTGGGCACCTCCGTGTCAGAAAACGACAGAATGAGGACGAAGAAAGCCATCAGCAGGGTAGCCATGTCGGCAAAGGTAGCCATCCACGGCGGGGATCCTGTCTTACACTCTGGACAGTCATCTCCTCCCTCCTTTGCACCACCGACGCCCTGATCGGCCTCGACTGCCTGATCGACAGCGGCTTCCAAGGCCGAACTGTCTACGTCATGCTCGGTAGCCGCGCTATCGTCCTCTGGTGGTGTGACTTCACTTTCAGCCATGACAAATTTAAATCCAATTATAAGTGCTTATAAATTACGCTGTGCTAACTAAACTCTCTCGCTCTTTTGGCGGCACAAACGAAATAAGGAGATCGGTAAGTATTCTTGGATTCCCCCCCTTCTGAATGAAAAGGATCCCCTCCAAGATTAACTCGCAGTTGGCAGATTCGACTTCAGAGCGAATGGCTAGCTTCTGTGAAATAGGGATACAGAAGCAATTCGCGATAATAGCTCCATACATTGTAGTAAGGAGTGCAACGGCCATTGCTGGACCAATAGATTTAGGATCTGACATATTCCCCAACATTTGGATCAAGCCTATCAAGGTTCCTATCATACCCATTGCTGGAGCAACCTCACCCCATGAGCTAAATATCGCCGCTCCTTGTTTGTGCCTGAGTTTCATACTCTCGATGTCTTGGGTCAAGGTCTTGGTAATCATGTCCTCCTCCGCTCCATCGACAAGCATCCCAATCGCCTTCTCCATGAATGGGTTTTCTATCTCCTGACCCTCAAGCGCAATCATTCCGTCCTTTCTCGCAATCGAAGCGAATTCAACCAGTTGGGAAATCAACTCATCGGGCTTCTCTAGCGCCTTACCGAAGGCCTTGCCGGCTACCTTTACCGCATTTGTAAACTCCTGTAGCGAGGATCTGAGAAGCACGACCATGATCGAACCACCCAGAACAATCGCCAGACCCGGTATATTCGTATAGGCTGCCAAAGTTCCTCCCTGCAACATCGACCAAATAATGAGGCCGAATGCTCCAGCGAGACCTAAAAGAGTTGCAATATCCATGTCTTTCTCCTGCAAAATTTATAGTGGCGTCTAACCACCAGCTATGGACCCAGATTTCATCCAAATATGTTATAACGTATTTCTATCATGCCAATGACTACCAGTACACGCAGCACGCATCGTTTTTCGTATTTCTTGCTATCCTTGTTTTTAGCTCTGTCCAGTTGCGATTTACGAACCCCTCAATCATGTTTTACGGTTTTTCAAGACCGCCCAGACCAGCTTTCTGGCTTTGTTATAACTGAGAACGGTCTCGCAAACAGGGCTGGATCACCACTTTACTGGTCCCGATGCCCGGCTGGCATGCGTCTTTCCGACCCTAATACCTGTTCCGGTATCCCTCTTCTTCTCAGTTTTGACCAGGCTATTGAATATGCTCGGGACATCTCTGAGAAGTCTGATCAACACATCCGACTTCCCTCAATAGAAGAGCTGGACGATATTACCGAGAACAGTTGTATCAATCCCTCTCTTAACACGAATGTTTTCCCCGCCGCCACAACGGACAATTACTGGACTTCGGAGCAACATTCTTTTCGAGACAACCTGGCTTGCACCGTTTACACATACCAGGGATTGGCCTCCTGCTTAGAAGTAAAATCGACTGAACATCCATTTATGTTAGTGATTGAGCGCGATATTTTCTAGCCTAGCGAGGCTTTTTACACTTTTACGTTCACTTCAATGTCCCGATCTTTTCCTCCATTAGTCTTCATTCTCGAGCTCTGTTTTTCTTTAGACGTTAGTCTCTTGTCTTTATAGGCGAGACAATCACGCCCCTCAACCTCAAAAACGTCTTTATTTGGCGAATTTGCGCTCATAAACCCCATCGCCCTACAACCAAAAGGAAACCTCTTATTCCAGGTAATAAAAAAGTGCGCACACGAGTTGCAATCTATGTGCTTGTCTGAAACGACTAAACCCGCAAAGCTACCTGTCTTCGCGCTCATTATAGTATTTCCAAACAACTACACCCATCAAGGCTATCGTTATTCCGATGGCCGCTATATTCGCTAAATTAAGCCCGCGAAAAAAATTGAGCTCTGGCTGAAGCCACGTAAAAACTAGAACCGGCACTCCGATCATGAAGTACCATCTTATGTATTTGCACACTAGGCAATCTTCATTTTTATTCGTAACCATCGTTATTCTCTGTGAATTCTCTAATTCAGTCTGTCGTAGTTTATTTACTGCTGTACATATTTTCCATAGCCTTGAACTGTCCGGTCAAATACTCACCGGTGCTCTTATTTCGCTGGACGAGCGTTTCCATCGCCACAAACTGTCGAAGATAACGCTGTTTTACGGTCTCTAATCGCTCCTGCAGATCCACTAATTGACTTTCATATCGCGCAACTTCACTCGTAGTGTTTGTCTCTTTAGCTTTAATTGTGCCTTGATCATTAGTTATGTTATCCAGCACCGTTGTAATGTCCAGGGCCAAGCCATGAGCCCTTGTATCAGACTTGTCCTGATCATTCATATCAGCGGTCAGCATAGTTCTCACATCCGAGAATTTATCTGCCACTACAGCTGCATAAGTCGTCGCATTCAGTGAGATTTCGCCACCAAGATTGGTTTGTATTCCTAAATCTCTTAGCGTAGACACACCATTCGATGCCGTAGCTGAAGTCTGACCGAGTACCGACCTAATACGATTCTTGATTAAATTGACCGTGCCTTTTTCTGATCCAAGCGAACCGGCCAGCTCATCATCTTCGTTCTTCTCTCCAATTAGATAGTCAGAGAGCTGCACAAAAGCGTTATAGGACTCCACCATGGAGTTTAATTTAGTTTCCAGGGCACTCGTATCCTCACTAATCACAAGATTTATGTCCGTTGAGGGACCCCATCGCTTGAAAGTAGTTTGCACGCCCGGAATTAGATCGGTCGGAGAATTAGTGCGACGTCTAATATCTGCCCTGCCATTCATTTCTACAATTAGGTCCTGGGCGTTGCGAGTCTTATCATTCCATGTGCCTCCAGTGATCGCGTCGCCTCCAGTGAGTGTGCTTGAAAATTCAAAAGTTTTATCTGAACCGTTACTCCCTTCTAGTAATATACTGAACGTCGTGCCCGACGATGCCGGATTAAACGCGCGGGCTGTAACCCCTGTCGTTGAAGTAATGCTGTTAACCGCATCTATAATACCTTGTGGAGTATGATCAGTAACCACTACGTCTGTTCCACTGGCCGCAGTCCTTGGCACCTTAATAGTTATTGTAAAATTACTACCAGCAAGGCTCTGATTAAGCGCGGTGAAAGAGTTACCATTATCCTTCAACTCATTCGCTTGAGGTCGAGCCAGCTGAGTGACTTTGATTTGATATGTTCCGGTCGGAGCGTCGCCTTGTGAAGTAATTACTGCGTCTACCCTATCCTCGTGATTTGTTTTAATTGTTTTTGTAAGCAGGCTATCTTTATTCTTTAAAGCCTCGAAACTCGTTTTCAAAGAAGACACACTTGACTTCAGAACACCAAAGCCCGAAATTGCAACAGTGCTCTCGGCTTTTTTCTCAGTAATCGAATTTATTCGTGGCATTGTCTCGGTCTCGGCTAGGGTCTTCGCCAAGTCGTGAACATCTACACCGGAACCCGCATTTAAAGCCCGAGTAATCTTACCGCCAATGTCGCTGTTGTCTGTCGAAATTGCCATCTAATCTTACCGAATGAAATTTAGTATTGATAATTGGGAGACTTTCGCGAACGTGCTCTGCGCTGCTTCGAGTGCCAGCATATCCGATGAAAGCTGGGTGACAGCGGTCGCATAATCGACATCTCGGGCGTCAGAGAGCAAACCCTTATAGATGACGATTTTTTCTTCCGAAATGTCTCTTCGCTCCTCAACCAAGTTTTGTCTTAAACCGTTATCCACAAGGTTCATATTTAGGTTTCTAGAAACTGTTTGGAGTTCAGATATTGCTAGCTCAACACCATCTCTATCATTCGCCTTCAGGGCAGTTACAAAATCCTGCATTACTTTGAACATATCAACTCGCGAAGTAACAGCTCCCAGCGCATTTTTCCGCTCGATCACTCCAGCCAGTTTGTGCCCAGAAATACTGAGCGGTAATTTATATCCTGTATCGAGTTCTAGCTTAGGTTCAGTTTGGTTTCCTTTGTACTCAACACTGCCGTCAGCCTTCTTAACAAAGGGAAGCGTTGTAACCTTTGTCCCTGCAAACAAGAAGTGTCCGTTAGAGTCCCTTGAATTAGCCAGACCTCTGATATCATCCATATAACCTTCGACTTCAATTGCAAAGATGTTTAACTCGTTAGCGCCATACGTATCTGAACGTGCTGCAACAGAGATGTCTTCCATACGAATCATCATGTTGACCATCGACATCATTATTGCTTCTTCCTCTTTGTATCCTGCATTTACGCTTTGCAGATTCCTGATATCGTCCTCTTGATTACTGATTACCTGAGACAACTTTAACGATGACGTTGTCGCCTTAACATCTGTGCTTGGCGTGACGTTTTTCTTTCCAGCGGAGAGCTGTGACTGTAACTCGGCAATTTTCCCTTGCTGAGTAGTCATTAGATCATTCATCATCTTAAAGTATTGCGCTGTTGAAATTTTTGTGTCCATAAACTATTTACCCTCGCTAATTACCTTGAGGCACTGATCAGAAAATCAAAAATATCTTGAGATACTTTAATTATCTGAGCCGCGGCTTGATAAGATTGCTGATAACGGATCAAATCGGCAGCTTCCGTATCTAGGGTCACACCTACAGACTTATCCAATAAGGCTTCAGCGTCATCTTTGACGACTTTTAATGCTTGAGATGACATGTCGGCAAGGTTGTGCTGGTTGCTTATGTCCGAAATTAGTGAAATGTAGCGCTGAGTAGGAATCTCATCTCCATTCACACCAACCTCTTGAACCGCGAGTATACGACTAATGTTGCCGTTATCCCCGATTGCACCCTCGTTAGCTTTAATCGTAAAGACATCCCCAGTTGTTGGGGCCTCCTCGAAAACCACTTTAACATCGTTTACAAGCACGCCATTTGGCCATGAGTAACTCTGCTTTGCTAGCACTGTATCTGTATTCGTATCGGTAACTTGCACCTGTGTTGGCGAGAGAAAGGTAAGCGAAAATGGTTGCTCAATCGAAACTTCAGGGAGTGTTGGCTTCTCCTGAATGTCATAACGAATACTGACATCATTGGTTGACCCCGTCACGTAGACTAGGAAGTCATCATCTAACCTAGAACTGGAGGTAATGGTTGTGGCAAACCCTATCCGACTTAGATCAGTAGCTTTGCCTTGTCCGGCCCCATGATTCTGAAATTCAAAGTTTACATTTGTACCCGTGTACTTGACCCTACCAACCTTTATTCCATTGGACTCATTCAAGAAGTTGGTTGTCTGCCCGGCCGTAGGATTTCCAAGGACAATATTGTTTCCTTTATTAGCTACAATATTTTGAATTAGTATTTTACCGTTGGGATATACTATCGCCTCCACACCGGTGCTGCCTGTTTGGGCATTAATCAGCGTGGCTAGGGCTTCCAAGCTCGCAGGCACACCCGCATTTACGATCGTAGTTCCATTTATGGACAGCTTTTTGGTTATATCAAACTGGTCGTAAGTGTAAGTCAATGTATTTTCGGCTTCGGCCGTTACCCCGGTAGCGCCTGTTATCGTATTTGCCCACGTCGCAACTTGAGCTGCGTTCAAAGTTGTTCCGCTGGCAATTGACAGCGCCGGAAGATTTGTTCCATTCAGTTTCAATGCAGTACTAGCGATCAGCGTCTGAGCTCCGCCGCTTGAATTTGTTTGGATCGGAAGCCCATCCGACAGGCTCACACCATTCGCAAAATTTCCAAGCGTAATTGTAGTATCCTTATACCCAGTAGCTCCTTGTTTATTTACATAGTCATTTATAAAAGTGGTACCCGACTCTATTGACTTGGATGTAGCCAAACCGGCTGCAAAAGGGGCTGCCAATGTATTCGAACCAACAATGTGATTATATTCGGAGGTAAACATTTGGAGCTGATGATCATTCACAATCGGAGGCTGGATGCTTACTGTAAATCCTGCAACATCCCTTGGTATAAATAGTGCGGGCTCTACTGTATTTGATTTGAAAGATTTTGTTTGCGCAACTCCGAGTATTGTTCCAGTATCGAATTGAGCGTGCTCCTTGAGAGCTGTCGCGCGCATATCGTATTGTAAGGTGGGCTCGGTTTCACGCGAATTCGCTATCGCGCCCTCGATTTGCAACCGATCGGCTGTAGCAATTTGACCGGTATTCTCTACTGATACCTTTATATTATCTACAGCTCTCAGATTAGGCCTTATCAGGAACGATTCGCCATTTTGAAGCGTTCCATTAACAGCAACTTGCAAACCGTTATAACTAAATCCGTTGTCACTCGCTGAGTTTCTGTTTACGTAAGAGCTTACCTTAGTCGAGAGATCTGTTACCAACCACCTCGCTTTTCCCGGTTCCCAGGTCGCCTTAATATTTACCTTAGGGGTTGTTGAAGAGGCGGTAGCTGTTATCGCAGTCGATAGTGTCTTATCACCCGCACTTACCGCATTGTATTGAGGTGTTAAATTGAAAAGCTCTAGGCCAACATCCCCGTTTTTATTTAATCCTTGCCTGTGCAAGTTGTTAATGGACGTCCCAATCGTATTGACCAGGATATCTAAATTATCCCGCAACGGCTCAAATATTTTATCGCGAAAACTGAGCGTCCCCCCTATCGAACCACTGCGCACTTCACCAACGTTAATATTTTTACCGTAAGAGTCGAGAATAATTGCGATGGGTCCGCCAGCAACTTCAGAGAACTTTGGTGTTAACAGGTACGATTTATTCTCATCGACAATTCTCATACTGTTGCTAGTGCCACCCAACTTAACAAGAGCTCTGCCATTTTTTTCGATAGAAACATCTAAACTCGCATAGCTCGACATCTCTTTTAACAAGAAATCTCTTTGGTCCAAAAGTTGGGGCGGTTGCTTACCAGCGAATGGCGTCTTCACTAATTCTTTATTTACTAGACGCAGACTATCTGCGAGCTTATTTAACTCAGCAAAATCGGTCTCAAGTTTGTCATAGAGTTCGACGTCGATAGATGCTAATTCCGCGCCAATAGCCCGTGAGCGACTTGCTAGAAACTCAGTCGCCATTAAGAATTCTTGTCTAAAAGCTTCTTCAGCGGGATTACCGGAAAGATTTGAAGCTGATGCAAAAAAACGTGTGATCCCGTTACTCAAACTCCCCTTATCTGATCCCAACAGATCAACCAACCGATCTGTGTATCTCATTAGGGGCTCTTGTTCATTCACTTTGCTGTTCGCTATTCGCACATTAGAGGTAGCAAACTCGTTGAAAGCCCTGAAAACCCCTTTCGAAGCAACACCAGATCCAAGGTAATCAACTCCCACTTTTGTGGGGATAGTTTCCTCCGCGCGAACTTCCTGCCTTGAATAACCATCTGAATTCAAGTTAGCAATATTATTACTTACCGTAGACAGCGCTTGTCGATAAAGCTCAGTAGCAGTTGCTCCTATGTTGAGTAAGTCAGCCATCGTCTCTTTTTTTACCCATGTAAATCATTTGTTTTAGAAGCAGACTGATACTTTTGTATCAAACCCCGCCTCTTATAATCCCGAGAGGTTAGTTCTCAATCAACGTGACCCTCTCGTCGATCTGAAATATCGTTAAGNCACTCTAATAGGCCCAACCCTTGCGAGTTTGCAATCTTATGCGATAGCTCGTCATAGAACATGCCGTCAAAGAGATCCATTGCATCGTTTTTTAGCAAGTCGCTCTTAAGCGGTTTAATCGAAGAGCGCATCGAATCAGTCACTAACTTCAGAAACATAGACTCAAATTCAGCTGCAACCTTTGCATTAATTTCTCGTGCCTCTTCCTTAGTCTTGGTTTCATTTGCTTTTAAACTGGTTAGCCCTTGAAAGTCGTACCGAGTCGCTACAAAATTATTAATTCCTGCCATCTATATCACCACTAGCTCAGCCTTAAGACTGCCCGCTCTCTTTAGAGCCTCTAAGATTGCTATNAGAGCTGAAGGCGAAGCACCGACTTGGTTAACTGCATCGACAATTTCCTGCAACTCTATTCCGGGCTCAAAAACAAACATCTGACTATCTTCTTCAGTTACTTCTATTTCCGCGTTCTGCACAGGCACTGTGTCACCATCGGCGAATGCGTTTGGCTGACTGACCTCGTTGAACGCATCGATCCTCACCATCAAAGTACCATGGGAAACGGCCGCCGCACCCACTCGCACAGATCGATTAATCACTGCNGTCCCGGTTCTAGAGTTTATAACAACCCGTGCAACAGGGTCCGCCGTATCTACTTCCATTAGCTCGATATCGCCAAGGAAAGCAACCTTCTGGCTCATATCCTGGGGACCGCGTATCACAACCGAAACAGCATCAAGCGGAGTTGCCGTTCCAGCTCCATAAGTTTCATTAATAACGTTAGCAATAGCTGTCGACGTACTGAAATCAGAATCACGCAGGTTTAAAATTATGTTTTCCGTAGTCTCGAAAGAGGATGGAATCAATTTCTCAACGATTGCTCCATTAGGGATCCGACCAGAAGTAGGCACACCTATCTCAACGGCGCCTCCAGCGGCGTCTACAGCGACTCCTGTTACCGTAAGTGGTCCCTGCGCAAGCGCATAAACTGCTCCGTCTATTCCTCGCAATTCGGTCAAGATCAGGTTGCCACCTCGAAGGCTCTCTGCAGAACCAACGGTTGACACATTGACATCAATTCTCTGGCCGGGTTTTGCAAAGGGCGGCACTTCAGCGGTCACTAAAACCGCCGCGAGATTGTCCGTCTGTAAAGGCTGTTGCGCCTGCTGCTCGGCTAAACGAACTATATTCTCACCTAAATCAAATTCTGAAACAGGCCCATCAACACTGACCCCGAGACCCGATAGCAGTGAAGTCAAACTCTGTCCGGTCACCCGAAGATCTCTTCCGTCTCCGGTTCCAGAGAGTCCTCCCACCAGACCATAGCCAATTAATTGATTACTTCTGACGCCTGCAACGTCGGCTATATCCTTAATTCGATCAGCATGACTCGGATTCAGCATTAGAACCATCATGAGGGTACAACTTAAGATTTTTAAAAACTTTAGGCGCATCTTTAATACTTCCTTTACCTAGAAAGGCCATAGGCCGAACAAAATATTAGTTATTGGCGGAACCTTAGTTGATCGTGCTAGCTCACCCGCCCCACTATATGAAAACTGAGCATTTGCAAGTCGTCGAGATAAGATCGTGTTGTTGGGCTGGATATCCTCTGGTCTAACAACCCCACGAACTCTTATGTACTCGCTTCCCTCGTTTAACTCAAGTTGCTTTTCTCCAAACACAACCAAATTACCATTACTCATCACTTCTGTCACAACGGCCGAAATGCTCCCGGTGAGGGTGGCCGATTGACCGGCAGTCCCGGTCCCATTACTACTTATAGTAGACCCAAGATCTGCAAGGTTTGCATACTCATCGAAAAGGGTTTGGTTCCCGAACACCCCAGGTGTTAGGTTACTTACAGAGACTCGCTCCGTCGCNAATCCGTTCTCTCGTGTCGCTTGGGCTGATTCGTTTAGCAAGATAGTGACAATATCACCCACCCTAACCGTTCCAGCCGCATAGGCCCGACCTGCAGGATATAAGGATGCCCCATTATCCATGATAGACCCAGTTATCCGAGCTGGCTCTAACCTGGGCTCTGGATAGATAATTTCAAAATCATCGAGCCCAGCGCCAGGAATCAGCTGAGAGGACGAACAGCCTACTGAAAGCAAACTGACCAGACAGATTAATAGTTTACGAAATTTCATCATTTATCCTAATTCGATTTTATAAATTTTGATTCAAAAATCTAAGCATTCCATCTGCTGCAGAAATAGCNTTCGAGTTAATTTCGTAAGCCCTTTGAGTTTCGATCATATTCACCATTTCTTCGACAACATTGACGTTGGATTGTTCTAGTGAACCCTGGGTTATCATACCGGCTCCCTGATCTCCNGGGATTCCNACGATAGCTGGTCCACTGGCATTNGTCTCGGCATACAGGTTACGACCCATAGCTCTCAACCCGGCAGGATTCACAAATCGTGTAATCTGTAATTGTCCTACTTGGACGGCTCCCCCTCCGGCGGCCAACTCAGCGGTTACTGTTCCGTCTCTTCCTACCGCAATACTGATCGCCTGTTGAGGAAGGTTAATCGCGGGAATAGTTGTTTGACCGGACGCTGTCACTAATGCTCCCAAATTGGAACGTTTAAAGGCTCCATCTCTCGTATACGCAATGGTTCCATCTGCCTGCTGAATTGCAAAGAAACCGTCTCCACTGATTGCTAAGTCCAGTGCATTTTCCGTAGAAACCATATTGCCCTGTCGATGTATTTTCTCAGTGGAAACCACTCGGGAACCCGTTCCAAGCATCAAACCGGTCGGGGTCTGGGCTAAGACGTCAGCCTGAGCGCCAGCTTGAACTATTCTCTGATATAAGAGATCTTCAAAGTTCGCACGATCTTTTTTGAATCCGACTGTATTAACGTTCGCAAGATTATTTGCAATTACTGACATTCTAGTCGACTGAGCCGACAAGCCAGTTTTTGCAATCCACATTGAAGCGTCCATTTTTTTCCCCTTAAGTTTAGTTAGCTTGTTTGCATCAGACGTGTCCCCGTCTGATCCAATTCTTCCGCACTTTTAACCAATTTCATTTGTGTTTCGAACGATCTNTAGTAGTCCATTAAATTCACCANTACCTCGACTGGATTGACGTTACTGCCCTCAAGTGCCCCCGTTGATAGTGANGCAACTTCTGGTCCCGGAGCTATATCACCGCCAGTGCCATNTGCTCCGAGCTGCTCATACAAACCGTCGAGGCGCCTCTGCAAAGTTGTNCCAGAGGCATCTCTAATTAACATCTGACCAATTTCTACTGGGGGTGCCGCGGCNGCTGCAGGATCTGCGACGGCTGCATTGAAAAAGACAGTACCATCGGGCGTGATAGTTGGGTTTCCGCCTTCAGGCACAGTTATGGGCCCACCACCCTCGCCAGCAACAAGATAACCGTTGGCAGTTTCCAGAAAACCTAGCTCAGATACTCNAAGGTCTCCTCTACGTGTAAACGCTAGTTGACCTTGCTCTGTTAGGACACCCATNACGGTTTGACCNTTAAGGGCAACATCAAGCGGATTCCCNGTATCAATGCGCGTACCTGCNTTNAAATCAACGATGTCTGTTCTGTTCTCCACCAACGGTTGAAAGCGGACAGCAAAACCAGGGCCATCTAACTGAGCGGGAACGGCTCGCTGAAACGAGGCTCGTTTGAACCCTACAGTCGAGACATTGGCCAGATCGTTGGTCAGCATTGTGCGCTGAATTGTTCCAGTCTTGGCCCCACTCAGGGATGTAAATACTAGTTTATCCATCGGTGTTTGCCTCTAAGCCTCAATAGTTACCCACGAATATTTATGATTG
>PATI01000060.1 GCA_002712335.1 Rhodospirillaceae bacterium
GTATTGATTCTATCGGAACAAAAACTCGCTTTTCTCGAGAAAATTCAGCGAGAAGCCTTCCATCTCCAGCGTGCATACGTGTTACCGTCGGTGGTTGGTAACTAGCAAGCTGATTAAAATCTGGTAAATCGCGACCGAAATTCCATAAAACGACAACCAGTAAAATTACTCCAGACAGACCTATTATGAGGCTGGAGGACCCCAGTAAAAATATTATTTTATATATTTTTTTCATTAGTCCGTTGTATGGAAAAAGAATCTGTATTTATTTCAATTATAACAATGAGATTTTGACGACTTTATGGCCTTCTCATAGATTTTCGGATGGTAAAATATTTATCAATTGCAATTGTAATAGCCTTGGCTATTTTTTTCCTGTGACGAGGAGAACGAATAAGTTTCTCATCGTGGGTATTTGAAAGATACCCCATTTCTATTAACACCGATGGTATTTCCGGTGCCTTAAGAACAGCAAAACCGGCAAAACGATGATTTCGACGCAACATAAGAATCTTTTTATTAAGTTGTTTTCCTAATAATTTGGCGAACATTACGGAATTATTTTTTGTCAGTCTCTGCCTTAGATCTATTAGAATTTTTGCCACCGTATTACTCTGCTCATTTAAATCAACACCAGCTATAATGTCGGACTTATTCTCTCGTCGAGCTAAGGCCTCTGCCTCCCTGTCTGAAGCGCGTTCAGATAATGTATATACTGAGCCACCTCTGACATGTTTTTTTCCTATGGAATCTGCATGTAAGGAAATAAATAAGTCTGCTCCAGCTCGATGAGCAATTGCTATTCTTTCTCTAAGTCTAACGAATACATCACGAGTTCTAGTAAGTAGAACACGGTATTTATTATTATAAACCAATTGTTTTTTAAGTTCATAAGCGAGCGCAAGCACCACTTTTTTCTCTAAAGTCCCTCTACGTCCACGCGCACCTGAATCAATCCCACCGTGTCCTGGGTCCAATACAATTAAGGGTGTTTGTTTCTCTAGAATTTTTTTCTTAACTTTGAAATTCTTTTGAGAAATGTTTTTATTAATTCTTTTTGGTATTTCACGTTTGATGTTTTTAAAGAAGTCCGCCGGAGATGTATCAGACAAGTCAAGTATAATCCGATGTTTTCTATTTCCACTCGGGGACAAATGAAAAACTTTAGATATTCTAACTGGTCTGACCAAATCAATTACAAATCGTGAGTTTTCAGGCTTATATAAACCAAAACGATAACCAATAATTCTTCTGCTTTTCTTTAAGTTTGAGGATTTTATTTTCCATTTAATTTTGGGTAACTTAATGACTATTCTATAGGGACGCCCAAGGGTGAACACGTTAAACCTGACCCTTTTGTTTATTTCCATCACAAATCTAGTTTTATTTTTGTAATCCCCGATTCTTATGGCATCCACAATTGGCATAGAACTTGCGGGGTGCAAACACACGATACTCCAAAATATTGCCAAAATAGTTATAGCTTTAGGTTTAGAGCGAAGATACATATTGTGCCTTATTATCATGGCGGTGCCATATATAGATTTTTTAGCTCTAAACATCAATAAACTTCATAAGAAGATTACACTTTTTATACCAACCATAAAAATATTCAGTCGTTAAATTAATATACTCATTGTAGAATTAGCGAAGCACGCGTATCCTAGAACTAGTAGCGAACAGACTGTGGCCATCCACTAGGGCTGAAAGGTTCTGAATTGGGAGCGCGACTATCGGGCGAGATAGATTGACTATTACGACCCGTGTGATTGCGCTTTGTTTTCACAGTTTTTTTTAATAAGTTTGAAGTTAATCGCGGCTTTAGCAGAGTGTCCCTGCAGAAAATAACAGGTTGACGCTAGCACCGCAGACTTTGAAATAAAACGGTAGTTGCACCTGATGCTCATTCAGAGCCAAAGCAACGACTGTGGAGAATTTTTCGATGACAAAAAGGATGTTAATAGACGGAACCCACCCGGAAGAACTGAGGGTGGTAATTTCAAACGGTAATAGGCTTGAAGAATATGACGTAGAAACGTCGACCAAATCCCAACATAAAGGAAATATTTATCTTGCAAAAGTTACACGTGTAGAACCTTCACTTCAGGCCGCATTCGTAGACTACGGCGGAAACCGGCATGGCTTCCTCGCATTTAACGAAATTCATCCAGACTACTATCAAATTCCTATCGAAGATCGCGAGGCTTTAAAAAGAGATGTTGCTCAGTTTGAAGCTAATGCTTCGGGCGCTCAGGCTCATATTGATGAAATTGATGGTGAAGTTGAACAGGCAGAGGACGAAGATCCTAGGGATATTTCTTCAGACGATTTAAATATTGAGCCTGAAAAGGAGTTTGAAGAGAAAAATACCACAGACCCTGTCGATGACAAAAAGATTCTGGACAGCGAAACCGCTGGTAACGCTATCAACGAAGATAACGATGATTGTTCAAAAAGTGCCCTCGCAGAAAAAAGTAGTGCTTTAAATACTGAAGTCGTTGAAACAGACAATAATAACGTCGTAGATGAAAAATCCAACCGATACGAAAATCCGATGCGTCGGTATAAAATTCAAGAAGTTATTAAAAGAAGTCAGATACTTTTAATACAAGTGATAAAAGAGGAACGCGGCAACAAGGGGGCTGCTCTTACTACCTATTTATCTCTTGCTGGTCGATATTGTGTTCTTATGCCGAACACGGCCCGCAGCAGCGGGGGCGTCTCTCGTAAAATTACAAATGGAAGCGACCGCCGACGTCTGCGTGAACTTTTAAACACTCTAGACACTCCAGACGGTATGGGCGTAATCATGCGCACCGCAGGTGTCAAACGCAATAAATCGGAAATTAAGCGAGATTTCGATTACTTAATTAGACTTTGGGAAAATGTACGAGAGCTTACACTGCAATCGGCTGCCCCTGCACTAGTATATGAAGAGGGAGACTTAATAAAACGAACTATACGCGATCTATACGATCGGGATATTGAGGAAATCCTAGTAGAAGGTAACAACGCATATACTGCTGCTAAAAAACTTATGAAAATGATGATGCCAAGTCATGCTAAGCGGGTTCAACCATACCGTGATGAGGTGATACCACTTTTTCATAGGTATCAAGTGGAAACTCAACTGGAATCTATGCATAGCCCCATCGTTGGTCTCAAATCCGGCGGCTATATTGTTATAAACCCAACCGAAGCATTAGTGGCTATAGACGTAAATTCCGGTCGTTCTACCCGTGAAAGAAATATTGAAGAAACTGCCTTTAAAACTAATCTGGAAGCGGCCAGCGAGGTGGCTCGCCAATTACGTCTAAGAGACCTCTCTGGTCTGATTGTGATCGACTTCATTGATATGGATATTTCAAAAAATCAACGTGGAGTGGAAAGGCGGTTAAAGGAAGCGGTCAAAACCGATCGAGCCCGTATTCAGCTGGGGCGAATAAGTAATTTTGGTTTATTCGAACTATCTAGACAGCGCATGCGACCAAGTATCGTAGAAAACAGCACCGAGACCTGTATACATTGCGGAGGAACAGGTTATGTCCGATCTACTGAATCGACAGCAGTTCATGTTTTACGTTCGATTGAAGAAGAAGGAATTCGTAATCGAAGTATAGAAATTGCTGTCACCGTTCCAACAGCGATTGCGTTATATATTCTTAATCAAAAACGAGAATCATTAAACCAGATAGAAAAACGCTATGATTTCCGCGTTCAGGTTTTTGGCGATGACAGTTTAGTGCCACCTGATATGCGTCTTGAGAGGGTCCAAAACCGACTTACAAATGATAATGAGGATAATAAAAAGACAGAGTCAAACGATTCTCCATCAGACGAAGAGAAGAACGGGAAGCGAAAAAGGCGCCCTAGAAGGCGACGAAAAAAAACACTCTCAAAAAATACCAGACCTGAAGAATCAGAGACCAATAACTCAACTGCAAACATCGAAACTGAAAAGAAATCTATAGAAGAAGATAATTCCGAAGACACGCCTAACGATAAAGAAAACCGCAGCCCCCGACGACGACGACGAGGAAGAAGGGGTGGACGACGACGCAGTCAAAAAGAACAAATTGCAGATAATTTAATTAATAATGAATCGAGCTCTCAAATCAAGGAAAGTAAAAATAGTGAGCCAGACCAGAACTTGGATCCTACAATCCACTCAGAAAAGAAAGAGATAAAAGAGAACAAAGATTCCAACCTCGGTAAAGCAGAAACTAAACCAGAGGGACCGCCAAAACGCGGCTGGTGGCAACGCATCACTCGTTAAAAACTTTTAACGTTTACCTTGCTTTGACATCCAATCTTTTAATCGATCTGAGGCTTCCCTTATAATTTGCGTAGATCCCGAAAAAGAAAGTCTTACAAAAGCATTTCCTCGGCCTTGATCAAAATCAATGCCGGGGGTGATTGCCACTCCGGTATCTTCCAAGATCTTGTGACAGAAGTGCTCGCTATCATTGGTCAAATCAGATACATCTGAATAAATGTAAAAAGCGCCATCAGCGGGCGCTATTTTTGTAAAACCCGCCTCGTGCAAACCAGATAGTAATATAGTACGATTTTCCTTGTAACGTTCGACATTTGCATTCAATTCTTTCTTGCAGTCAAACGCCGCTAATGCACCATACTGAGACAATGTGGGTGCTGAAATATATAAATTTTGTGTCAGACATTCGATATTTCTTACTAAGTTCTCTGGAACAACCATCCAACCTACACGCCAACCCGTCATAGAATAGTATTTTGAAAAACTGTTTATAACAATTGAGTCGTCAGAAAACTCTAACGCTGATATTCCACGTTCTTTGTAGGTAATACCATGATAGATCTCGTCTGAGATTAATTTCATGTCTCTATCAGAGCAATATTCCGTTAGAGATTTTAATTCATTTTTACCAAGCATTGTACCTGTGGGATTAGACGGGCTAGCTATTATCAAACCATCTAGTTTTCCATCAATTTTGGAAAGTAATTCCGGTGTCGGCTGAAACCTAGTTTCTTGTCCTGTCGGAATCAAAATTGGTTCGATACCTAACGCAAGTAATATATTTCTGGAACCCGGATAACCCGGATCAGCAATTGCCACCCTATCTCCCACATCAAATGCCGCAATACAGGCTAATACAAAACCACCAGAAGATCCTGTAGTTATAACTATTTGCTTTGGATCTATGCTAATCTTGTGTGTATCACAATAATATTCAGAAATTCTTTTACGAACAGATAACAAGCCAAAAGCTTCAGTATAACCCAAAAGATCTTTATCTAGCATTTCATGTGCTAGAGCTATCACACCCTTAGGCGCACCAGTTGCCGGCTGCCCCAATTCCAAATGCAAAACATCCTTTCCTTCTGTTTGACGTCTATTAGCCGTCTGCAATACATCCATAACAATGAATGGAGGAATTTCACCACGTCGTGAATTCTTTATAGTCATAAATTAAAGCCCCAAATTTATTCCATATGCGGCTGTTCTAGGGTCTGTTTGAACTTCACAGGTCCCCGGTCCAGTTACCGCACCCATTTTGCAATATAATATATTGACGCGCCCAAGTGAGACGATTTTATTTGGACTCATTCCTTTTCCAATCAACTCCTCTATAAGCTTTTTAGGTAACGAATTCTCAATCACAATTTCTGCTTCATTTTTACCAGGCGCATATCTAGGCATATTCAAAGATTCTTCTAGCGAAAGATTTTCATTCAAAAGTCTTGTCAAAGTTAAAGCAAGAGATGAGCCTGCATATTGGTCACCTGAAGCCGTACCAACAAGATAAGATTGTGATAAATGCTCATTTACCATAATTACGGGTGCTATATTAAGACTGGAACCTTTAACTGTTGGAGAAGATTCAATAATACCGGTACTGCCTGCCACATAGCCCATTCCGAAAGAATTATTCATTGTTAAGACACAACCTGTCGCGTTACCTGAATTATCCATCGCACTCAACCCAACGGAACCACCTACTCTCGCTTTAACCCCAATATTTAAATTATGATTTATTTTAGAGGAGGAAGTAAAAATCACCGCTTTACTTGCTTCAGACAAAGATGGGGCACCTCTACGAGAGGTTATTTCCTTCCAAGCTGACCTTGTAATTTCACTACCTAATCCGTCAAAAAAGGGAAAATGCAATTTATTATTACCTGCTTTTTCAATGGAAGTTTGTCCCCATACAGGAAAGTAATTTCGCAAACTTTCTTTCGTCAGCCATCCACCGGACTCTTTAAGACCCTTTATAAAGGTAGCGCCTAAATTTCCTGAATAAAAATACCCCGGGCCTTGACGCCTAATAACACTCAGGGTGCCCGCCAACTCATATTGCTGGATAGTTTTTCCAGCAGATAAAAACTCACCTTGAGAATTTCGAAATAACTTGCGGGTATATACATCCTTAAGTGCCCACTTTCCGGTATTTTTTAATTCCGCACTTAGCCCTTTAGAAATGGGCCAACCAAACCTCGCAGCTTGTTCAGCAGGTTTTACCAATTGTTCCCATCTTAGTTTTCCGAATTTAGCATATAGCGCGTATAACCCTCGGAAACTTCCTGGAACCGTTCCAGCTCGATATCCCTTGGGTATTTTTGCACTAGTTATTTTTGGTAAAAACTTTAAGCTAACTACCTGATTATTTTTGCTATCATAATGCAAACAAACGCCACCACCACCCGCTCCTGCTGCATCAGGGCGACTAACCATTAACGCAAACGCCATGGCTACGGCCGCATCTGAGGAGTTGCCACCAATAGAAAGTACATCTCGACCGACTAGGGAAGCGCGTGCTTCATCTGATGCTATACTACCCAAATATGAATTTGTCTCTCCAATAATTCCTATAGATTGCGGAACTTTACTAGTTGAACAACCCGACAAAATTAAAATAGTTAAAATAGTAATACATTGACGCATGGTTCATCGGTCCTTAGTTTTTATAGCAATGGAGAGGCATTTAACTATGCTAAGAAAAACATTCATTATTTCCATATTATTTTTCACTATTTTAATAGGTGTTTTCGTTACCCTGCCCAGCTTTTTAAGAGCTGAATCCATTCGTTTAATTCGTGACACTGAAATTGAGAATATCATAAAGCTATATACGAAACCGGTCCTGCTCGCCGCAGACCTATCAGATGAAAGTTTAAAAACATATATTGTAAATGATAACAAAATTAACGCTTTCGTCGCAAAAGGACAAAAAATTTTTTTAACAACAGGATTGTTAAGACAAAGTAAAAATGCCGAACAAGTTATAGGTGTGATTGCCCACGAAATTGGTCATATCGCCGGCGGGCATTTAATCCGTATGAATAATCAAATGAAAAAAGCACGTAGTACCGCTTTTATCTCACAAATTATGGGTCTTGCATTAAGTGCATTGGCAAAAGATCCTACTCCGGTGGTTGCTATAACCTCAGGTGGAAAAAATTTAGCTTCTAGATCATTTCTAAACTTTACTCGAGGACAAGAACAAGCTGCTGATCAAGCTGCTGCTAAATATCTTGATATAATCGGAGTTTCCGGTAAAGGACTGCTAGAATTACTGAATGTATTGGCCGGCCAAGAATTTCTCCAAACCTCTAACCAAGACCCCTACGTCAGAAGTCACCCCTCCATCCAGTCAAGAATCCGTTTTATGGAAAACCATATAAGGAGTTCATCAAGCTCTGATAAAAAATTACCCATAAATATTGCCAAAAAACAACTAAGACTAGTCGCAAAACTTGATGCTTTTATTGAGGAACCCGGATTTACTTTAGCAAAGTATTCAGACAACGATAAATCAACAGCAGCTCTTTATGCTAGGGCAAT
Source organism: Rhodospirillaceae bacterium (assembly GCA_002712335.1). The sequence goes on from PATI01000060.1 coordinate 7,823, forward strand.
TGCAATGTTTCGAAATGCCAACCTGAACAGCGCATTGCCTATAATTAATACTCTTATTGCTGCGCATCCAACAGATCCATATTTTGTTGAACTTAAAGGCCAAATGCTATTTGAGAACGGTCGCCTAGATGACGCGTTACTTGTATATCAAAAAGCAGTTCGCTTGTTGCCAAATGCGCCATTAATAAGAACTAGTCTTGCCCATGTTATGATCGAGACAGGAAGGTCTGAACTACTTGATCATGCGCTTTTTCAAATAAAACACGCTTTGACTATTGATCAAGAATTAGCATTGACATGGCGCCTAGCGGCAGCTGCTTACGGCCGAAAAAAGGAATTTGGATTATCTTCGTGGTCCCTCGCAGAATATAATTTTTTGATAGGGCACAAAAAACTCGCTCTTGCTCAGGCAAAACGGGCTCTTAAATTATTAAAACGTGGATCCCCTGCTTGGCTTAGAACAGAAGACCTTAAAAATAAAATTAACGGTTAAGAAACAAATAAATAGTTAAAAATCAAATAATACTATCCGCTTCCGGCTGGTTTGAAGGCTGGGCATTGGCAAAGGCCTCTACTTCCATACATAACCTAAATATTTTCGCTATTTCCGGATAAGTTTCCAAATTACAATCAAACCTTTGTGCATTAAAAACCTGCGGTACTAAACAAATATCCGCCAAACCCGGTTCCTCTCCGAAGCAAAATTTTCCTCTTGATGCAGTTTCAGACAGCATTTTTTCTACAGCCTCAAACCCTTGATAAACCCAATGTTGATACCAGTGAACCTTTTGAGCCTCGGAAATAGAAAATTCATTAGTAAGATAATTAAGAACCGCGAGGTTGTTCAACGGATGAATGTCACAAGCAATAATATTACCGATTGATCTCACCCAAGCACGCTCCTCTATAGATGTGGGCAATAAAGGCGGTTTAGGATATGCTTCTTCTAGGTATTCAATAATACTAATTGACTGAATGTAAACTTTTTCTTTGTCAACAAGAGTTGGAATTCTACCCTGCGGGTTAACTGTTCTATATTGACCTAAAAGGTGCTCTCCAGTTGAAAGGTTAACCAATTTCGTTCCATACGCTAAACCCTTCAAATTGAGTGCTATTCGAACTCTAAAAGCTGCGGAGGAGCGAAAATAACTGTACAGGTTCATCTCGTATTCTCAATTCCTTATTTTTAATTCGTGCTCTCTTATCAAGGTGTTTAAATATAATATTCTTTTAACGGTGGAAAGCCATTGAAACCAACGGAAGAATAGCTAGCCGAATATGCACCCGCACTCAAAATCTCGACTTTATCACCGATAGAGAGTTGCAATGGTAATTTGTAACCAGAATGATTGTAGAGAATGTCTACCTCATCGCAAGTGGGCCCGGCTATTACAACTGGGCCAACCTTCTCATTATCATAAGGTGTTCTAATTTCATATTGAATCGCTTCATTTAGAACTTCCGGTAACCCTCCGAATTTTCCAATATCTAAATAAACCCAACGTTTGTAATCAGAATTTGTTTTGCGAGAAACTAGAACAACTTCACTTTGAATGATGCCGGCATCTCCAACAATAAAACGCCCTGGTTCAATCACCATCCTGATAACTTTATCATCAAAAAATTTTTTCGTCCCTTTTTTTATCTCATCTGTATGTTGCTCGATATTGCATGCCGGAACTCGGTATTGAGATGGAAACCCACCACCAAGGTTCAGAAAGGAGAGGTTCACCCCTCTCTCAGAAGTTACATCGAATATCCGTCTCGCTTTCTCTAATGCTATGCTCCAATTAGAAGGATATTTTTGTTGCGACCCAATATGAAATGAAACCCCTAAGGGTTTCAGACCTAGACCTACCGCCTGACAAAGAAGATCAGCGGCGATATCTGGTGAACATCCAAATTTGTCTGTCAGAGGCCAATCAGCACCATCATTAGGTGTTAGAAAGCGACAAAATACATTTGTATTCGGAGCCGCACGTGCAACCTTTTCCAACTCCGGCAAGCTATCAAAGGCGAAAGTTTTTACTCCTAAATTAAACGCCTTAAGAATATCTCTTTCTTTTTTAACAGTGTGTCCGAATGAGAGACACTCTGGAGAAATACCTAATTTGAGACATAATTCTATTTCGTGGATGCTGGCTGTATCAAAACTACTGCCATAATCACGCAATAATTCCAAGACTGGTATGGCTGGATTGGCTTTAACAGCGTAAAAAACATCTACTCCCGGCAATTGATCAACAAGTTTCTGATAGTTTTTAGCTACAATATCTAGATCAACTACTAAGAAAGGAGTCTCAAACAGGTCTTTCGAGAGAAATTCTTGAATTTTTTTTGTTAACAAGGCTTATTCCTGAATTTGATTCTTTAACTTTGGATTATACACTTATGTAAAATTTGATAGTTTGATTGCTTACTAAGCACAGGTGCTATAACCGTAATATAAAGTAATTTTTAAAAATCTGAATGTTCAATATTTGATATGCCAAAAATATTAATTCTAAACGTACCAAATTTAAATTTTTTGGGAACTCGTGAACCCGAGATTTACGGCAAATTTTCTCTCTCCGAGGTTGAGGAGATATGTAAAGAGAAAGCAGAGACAATCGGGCTCGAATTAGATTTCAAACAAAGTAATAGCGAGGGCGAACTCATCGATTATATTCAGTTTTCGATGGACTCAACCGACGGAATTATTATCAACCCGGCTGCATACACTCATACCTCTGTGGCAATTTTAGATGCACTCAAACAATACAAACATCCAATAATTGAAGTACATTTATCTAATATCTATAGCCGAGAGGCGTTTAGGAACCACTCTTATGTTTCACCAATAGCCAAGGGTGTAATTTGTGGTTTTGGTGTGATTGGTTACGAATTAGCCTTAGATGCAATGTACCGATTAATTTCTGATAAAGAGGACTTCTGATGTCAAAATTCGATCTGAATGAAAAGATGGTCCGCAAACTCGCGGAGCTTCTTAATGAAACAGGATTAACCGAAATCGAGTATAAAGTTGGCGAACATGCGATCAGGGTATGCCGTAACATTAAAGAAACAATCTCAACAAATTCTTTTACACCTTCGGTACCATCCCAATTAACGAATACATCAGAGAATATTGCAGATAATAGGACAGGGGCTATTACAGCACCAATGGTTGGCGTTGTTTATTTATCTCCAGAGCCGGGTGCCGCACCATTCATAAAGCCGGGAGAGACTGTTTCAGAAGGCCAAACCTTATTATTGCTTGAAGCTATGAAAACATTTAACCCTGTACGTGCAACTCATGCAGGACGTGTAACAGAAATTTGTGTATCCGATCAAACTCCCGTGGAATTTGGTGAGGACCTCGTGATTATCGAGTGAGGACAAAGAAATGTTCGATAAAATTTTAATTGCTAATCGCGGTGAAATAGCTCTGCGAGTCCATAGAGCATGCAAAGAATTAGGTATCAGAACAGTTGCCGTTCACTCAACAGCGGATTCAGACGCAATGCACGTTAGGCTTGCTGATGAGAGTGTTTGTATTGGACCTCCACCGGCAAATGAATCATATTTAAATATTCCGGCCATAATTACCGCAGCAACAGTTACGAATGCTGATGCTATCCACCCCGGTTATGGGTTTCTCTCCGACAACGCAAATTTCGCTTCAATCGTAGAAGAGCACGATATCTGTTTTATTGGCCCGACCGCTGATCATATTGCATTAATGGGTGATAAAATCGCTTCTAAGAATAAGGTCGATGAACTCGGTATTCCGGTCGTTCCCGGTTCCGAGGGGGCTATAGAGAATATAAAGGACGCACATGCAATGGCAGAGGAGATAGGGTACCCAATCCTTATCAAGGCTTCAGCTGGCGGCGGTGGCCGAGGAATGAAGATTGTGCACAAAAAGTCCGAATTGGAGGGATCTATCAAGGAGGCAGGAACCGAAGCTTTAACCGCTTTTGGTAACGGTGCCGTATACATGGAAAAATTTCTGCAAAATCCGCGGCATATTGAAATTCAGGTGATAGGTGATGGAAAAGGTACGGTAGTGCACCTGGGAGAAAGAGATTGTTCTCTTCAAAGAAGACACCAAAAAATTTTAGAAGAAGCAGGTTCCCCTGCTCTCAACTCTAACGTTAGGGATAGTATTGGCGAAACTACATGCAACGCCCTATCGTCCTTGCATTATCGTAACGCGGGCACAGTGGAGTTTCTCTATGAGGGTGGCGAGTTTTACTTTATCGAAATGAATACTCGTCTACAAGTTGAGCATCCCGTAACGGAGATGGTGACTGGCATAGATATTGTACGCGAACAAATTAAGCTTGCCAGTGGTTCAGATATTTCTTTTTCCCAAAATGATATAACCTTTAATGGCCATGCTATTGAATGTCGTATTAACGCGGAAACACCTATTGATTTTAGACCTTCCCCCGGCAAAGTTAATACATACCATCCACCCGGAGGAATAGGTGTTAGGGTAGATTCGGGATTATACTCTGGTTACAGCGTGCTTCCACATTATGATAGCTTGATATCTAAGTTGGTTGTTCATGCAACGACACGAAACGAATGCCTAATGAGATTAAATCGTGCGCTCGAAGAATATGTTATTAATGGTATTGAAACTACCATCCCTTTGCACCAAGAAATCATAAAAAATCGAGATTTTGTAAATGGTGACTATAATATTCATTGGCTCGAGAATTTTGTTGAAACACGGTGACCTCCCACACTTGGTGCAATGTTAAGCCCTGACATACTTTTACGTGCTTACGCCGTTGGATTGTTTCCCATGGCTGAGCATCATGACGAATCAGCTCTTTATTGGATCGACCCGGAAAAACGCGGAATACTGCCAATTGAACGTTTCCGCATTCCTAGGCGTCTCAGAAAAACTGTGCGCCAGAACCGTTTTCGAATTCAATGTGATACAGCTTTTGAGGATGTAATTCGGCTATGCGCAAAACCGACGAACGAGAGAAAAGATACGTGGATAAATCAAGAAATTATACAACTTTATATAAATCTTTTTGAAATTGGCCGTGCCCACAGCGTAGAGGCTTGGTTAAATGGTAAATTAGTCGGTGGTTTGTATGGGGTTGCTTTAGGTGGTGCTTTTTTCGGTGAAAGCATGTTTAGTCGAGCTGACGATGCTAGTAAAGTCGCCCTGGTTCACTTGGTTGCTCGCTTAAAATTGGGTGGCTTTACTTTGCTAGATACACAGTTTGTTACTAATCACCTCAATCAATTTGGCGCTGCAGAAATTCACCGTAGCGGCTATAGGCACCTACTATCATCAGCTCTCGACAAAAGTGCTTTTTTTAAACAGGAAATTGATCATCGAGAAATTTTAGATTTTATACAGTCAACAATCCATATATCATAAATCGCATGCTCCATCGATGATAGTGATGGACTCGATGCAAACATCCAACCAGAGAATATGGGAGTGCGGACCTGTCCCGAATGTTCATCAAAAACTTCTAGGAAAGCAGAGCTTTCTGGAAATTCTTCTGGTGGTCTTTTTATACAGGCTCGCACGCGCAACCGAAGGCTGCCAAAATCAACAAATTGATTTATAGGGGCTTGGATTAATTTTATTCTTGCAGTCACTTTATCTAACTCTTGCAGCAGTGCCCCTGTAGAGGCCTTCACTTCTGTTTCGTTGTTAAATAATGAAATAATTAGACTTGTTGATAGAATTTTTAAAGTGTTACTTAATTTCATAAGTTTGACTAACGTCTAACGGCAGAAAATCTGAGTCGCACATAATCCGCAACCCACCCTTTAATTGGATCAAAAAGATCGGGCCTTAAATTATCTGTCACTTCTTTTTTAAAATTTGCTCTCTCATCTTCAGGTAACACTAACAAAAAGCATTCTGCGAAGGTGTCCATCCAATCAGAAAAATGACCGGGGAGCGGAGTGGGACGAAAAAATAATTTCATATATTTAACATAAAACCCTTGGTTTTCTAAATGCGTTTTATATTCTTTCTGACTCGGGAAGTACCAAGGAAATTCAACGTGACTTTCAAGACCACGGCGACGAAGGGAGGCATAAATTTCTGAAGTGATTTTTTCTATATTTCCAATCCCACCCATTTCTCCAATTAGTCGTCCATCAGGCTTTAGTGAATGCCGCATCCCGGATAGTACATCGGTGGGTTTCGTCATCCAATGCAATGCGGCATTTGTCAAAATTGCGTCAAAAACAGGCCTAAAAGCCAACTTGTGACCATCCATCACAATTGCTGTGATACCTAGTTTTTTGGTGGCAAGAATTTGATCTTCACTAGCATCAACCCCGATAACATTTGCACCTTTTTGACTAATTAACTTTGTGAACGCACCGTTTCCACAACCTAAGTCCAGAATGGTCTCTCCTTTTTTGGGGTTCAAAAGTTCTATTAGAGGATGCGCCATTTGAGAAACGAAACGAGCATTCTTTGCATAACGATCAGCAAACCACCTTTGCTTTGCCCCCGGTATAGGCTTATTTCGTGCCATTAGTTCTGGTTCTGTCGTTGTCTTTCTTTTTTTCACTACCTTGACTGAAAATCATACGACCCACCAAAGATAACAGATCTACCGAACCTTGCGTGTGTGTAATTTCACCGCCTGGTTTAATCATTTCCTCTTCACCACCTGGTGTAATAGAGAGATATTTTTCTCCCAAAAGCCCGTTAGATGCCACCCTTATGGAACTATCTCTGGGCAGTAGAACATCCTTATTAACGTTCAATTTCAAATTTGCAAGGTAGGTAGTTCCATCTAGCTCTTGCGCAACCACTGAGCCTATTTTGATACCGCTCATTTTGACGTCACTTCCTTCAGTGAGACCATCAATACGGTCAAACTTCGCTGAAACCTCGTAACCATCAAACTTTTTTAATCCACTCTTAGAATAAGCGAATATCAAAAATATTACCGCTCCAATCAATACTCCCGCACCGAGCAAAGACTCCGATAGATTTTTACCCATCTATAAATACTCCAAATTATGTTTACTATGAAGGTCGCCAAGGTTCATAGTCACCAGTCGCTTTTGCACGTTTTCCCTGACTCAACAAATGTCCGGGCGGCTTGTAGGCTTTTTCAGTTCCGGTCAAATTTTCTTGGTGATCTTGCTGCCAATCATATAATTTTCTATTACTTTCGGCGGGCACCTCATTTGTACGCCCGTGTAACCAACCGTGCCAATGGGCAGGTACCTTAGAGGCATCGTTTGAACCGCAATATATAACCCAACGTTTTGCGTTTTTCCCATCCTTAGGGCGTCGATCAATAAAATATCTATTCCCGTGCAAATCGTTTCCAACATGCCTGCCTTTAAAAAATGTGTATAGACGAGTTCCGATAGTCATTAAACATTGACCTATTTTGTTTATATAAAAATACTAATAAACAATTTTTCTAATATTGAACATCTCTTAAAGGAAAACAAAACTCCTTTTTTGCTAACCGATTAATCGTTTTCCTATACGGAACACCTTTCTCTTAACTCAAAAAACTAAAAAATAAAGCGTTACTTAAAAAACTACCGATTCTATTGCTATTTACCATATATTGCGTTTAAAGTTAAGAGAGTTTACTAAATGTTGATATGGTAATAGCTCTTTCGTGATAGTAAAAATTTTTTAGGGTCTAATAAGGTCATTTTAAGCGCCTTACGTTGCGCCCTAATAAATATATATAAAGGCAAAAAGATGCCTCAATATAGAAAGGTCATCCTAGCAATAACTAAAGTGTAGAAAGCTTGTCACTTATAAATAGAAACCAAGTGAGGATAAATTATCTTGGATATGAAAATGAAATCACTCGTTATTTACCCAGTTCACCGAGTGATTCTAGAACTTCGTGCCGTCCTGCATCGGATATGGCGCGGGGTCCAACATCCGGTCCTTCCTCACCGGGTGTTGTTGTCGAGCAACGGCAAATTTGACGTTGCGTCTCCCTGAACTGCGGGGGGTGAAATTTCACCCCCCGCATTTTTAGAAATACCGTTTTAACACCCAAGGCCGCAAGTCTTAAAAACATAATAAACAAAAAGAAAATTATATGACAGCAGATATAAATTCGAGAATTTTAGAGCTTGGTATAGAAATTCCAAATCCAAGAACTCCATCAGCAAATTATATTCCTTTCGTGAAAGCCGATAAATTAATTTTCATATCGGGACAGGTGTCGATGGCGATTGATGGATTGATTGCAGGAAAACTCGGCTTAAATATTGATGTAGAAAATGGCAAAAAGGCTGCACGCGCCTGTGGTCTAAATTTATTGGGGCAGCTTAAGATTGCTTGTGAGGGAAACCTTAACAAGGTTCAACGTGTCGTAAAACTTGGTGGTTTTGTTAATTCCACTCCAAATTTTATAGACGCGCCCACCATAATTAATGGAGCTTCTGATTTAATGGTTGATATTTTCGGCGAAAATGGAAGACATGCTCGATTTGCAATCGGTGCCGCATCACTCCCTCAGGGAGCCGCAGTAGAGATCGACGGCGTATTTGAAGTAAAATAAATAGTCAATCTGTCACGGAATTATATATAATTTTTATTTCCCTTTGATATTAGTTTAATAGGCCTTGCCGGCTGTTAATACCGTACTTAACTTACTTACATGCCTAATGGACAATCAATAAAATTAAAGATTGTAAGTTGTCTCGACCTCGTTGATCCTAGGTCTTGGGATGAATGCGCGGGTATTTCTAATCCATTCGTTAGTCACGCCTTTTTAAATACCTTGGAACAAAGTGGCTCAGTAAAGGCCGAAACGGGCTGGCTTCCACAACATTTAACTTTAGAAGATGCCTCAGGTAAACTTATTGGAGCAGTTCCTTGTTATCTTAAAAACCATTCTTACGGTGAATACGTTTTTGACTGGGGGTGGGCCGAAGCCTTTGAAAGAGCCGGAGGAGCTTATTATCCAAAGCTTCAGGTTTCGGTTCCATTTTCTCCTGTCACCGGACCCCGAATTTTGGTTGCATCCGACAAAAATATTAAAGGTTCTAGAAGAATTTTGGTCAAAGGATTAAAGGACCTTGCTAATGAACATAAGGTTTCATCCTTGCATATAACATTTTGTGAAAAAAAGGAACGTGACATGCTAGGAAAGGAGGAATTCCTCAAACGACTTGGTCAGCAGTTCCATTGGCAAAATGAGGGTTATGACTCCTTTGATGATTTCCTTACAGTGCTAAATTCTCGAAAAAGAAAAAATATAAGAAAAGAACGTAAAATTGCCAATAGCATAGCCAAGGTAAGGATTTTAACCGGCGATGACATTAAACCAAAACACATGGAGATCTTTTATAATTTCTATATCTCAACAATCGAGAAAAAATGGTCTCATGCCTATCTAAATCGTGATTTTTTCATGTTATTACGGGAAAACCTAGCTAGTAAAATTGTTTTGATAATGGCCAAAGATCATGATGATTATATTGGTGCAGCCCTCAATTTTCTTGGAACAGATACACTATTCGGGAGAAACTGGGGAGGACTGCCCAATTATCCTATGCTTTATTTTGAAGTATGCTTTTACCGTGCAATCGATTTTGCAATTGAAAACAAACTAAATAAGGTAGAAGCAGGTGCCCAAGGACCTCACAAAATTAGTCGAGGATATCTTCCATCAGAAACGTATAGTGCTCACTGGATACGCAATGAAAACTTCCGAGAGGCAATTGCTCAATTCCTAAAAAGAGAAGAAGAACAAACTCAATGGGAAATGACCGCACTTAAAGAAGAACGCTCCCCTTTTAAAAAAGAGCATATTTAATCGAAAAAAAGAGTTAGCTATTCTACTAGTTCTGTATTTTGTTTTTCTTTAACTTTTTTTCTTCTTAGCTGTTTTTTTTGAGTCTTTGGAGGTTCCTTTTGTAATTCTTCGGGACGTATATCAAAAGTAAGTTCATTTTCCTTCAATGACACCGCAACCACGCCACCTTTCTTTAACTTTCCAAATAATAGTTCGTCTGCGAGCGGTTTTTTTATTTTATCCTGAATTACACGCGATAATGGGCGGGCTCCAAAATGTTCATCATAGCCGTTATCAACTAACCAATTACGAGCAGAACCATCAAGTTCAATGGTGACATTACGATCTTCTAATTGTGCCTCCAGTTGAATAACGAACTTATCAACTACTTTCGATATAATTTCACGAGACAGACTAGAGAAGGGTATTGTTGCATCAAGACGATTACGAAATTCCGGGGTAAACATTCGTTTAATTGCCTCTTCATCATCCCCCTCACGTTTGAAGCGTCCTATACCAATTGCCTCTTTAGCCATATCTGCAGCGCCTGCATTTGTAGTCATAATTAATACAACATTGCGAAAGTCTACATTTTTACCGTTATGATCAGTGAGCCGGCCATGATCCATCACCTGAAGTAATATATTAAATAAATCAGGATGCGCCTTTTCAATTTCATCGAGTAGAAGAACGGCATGTGGGTGTTGGTCAATAGAATCTGTAAGCAATCCGCCCTGATCAAATCCGACATAACCAGGTGGAGCTCCAATTAAACGTGACACAGTATGTCGTTCCATATACTCAGACATGTCAAATCTGATTAACTCAATACCCATTGTAAGGGCCAATTGCCTAGCAACTTCCGTTTTACCGACACCTGTAGGTCCCGAAAACAAATAAGAACCTATTGGTTTCTCCGGCTCTCTTAAACCAGCGCGCGATAATTTGATTGCTGCAGATAGTGCATTGATGGCTTCATCTTGCCCGAAAACAACTCTTTTAAGGTCCTGGTCAAGTGTTTTCAGGGTTTCCTGATCATCTTGAGATACGCTTTTTGGAGGTATACGGGCAATTTTTGCAACGACGTCCTCAACATCCTTTACCGTGATCATCTTACGTCTTTTATTTTCAGGCAGGAGCATCTGGGCGGCCCCTACTTCATCGATTACATCTATTGCTTTGTCAGGCAATTTCCGATCATTAATATGGCGAGCTGCCAACTCAACAGCAGTTCTAATGGCCTCTGCGGTATAACGAACACGGTGGTGTTTTTCATAGTAAGGTTTTAACCCCCGAAGAATTTTTACCGCATCACTTATTGAGGGTTCGACAACATCAATTTTCTGAAATCTACGAACCAAAGCTCGGTCTTTTTCAAAATAAGACCGATATTCCTTATATGTTGTAGAACCAATACATCGAAGAGTCCCACTTTGCAGAGCAGGTTTTAAAAGGTTGGAGGCATCCATGGATCCACCACTTGTTGCTCCAGCTCCGATAACTGTATGAATTTCATCTATGAAAAGTATGGCTCCCTCACATTGATCTAGTTCAGACACCACGGCCTTCAATCGTTCTTCAAAATCGCCGCGGTATCTTGTCCCTGCTAAAAGAGCACCCATGTCGAGAGAAAAAATTGTTGATTCTATTAATACTTCTGGAACTTCACTATTAACAATGCGACGCGCGAGTCCTTCGGCCAATGCCGTTTTACCAACTCCAGCATCTCCGACATATAAGGGATTATTTTTAGTCCTCCGGCACAGGACCTGGATAGTACGTTCGATTTCTGCTGACCGACCTATTAATGGATCTATTTTACCCTCTGAAGCTTTTTGATTTAGGTCTACACAATAAGCCGCGAGAGCTTCATTTCCTTTTTTTACGCCTCCTTCGTCTTCTTTCTCTTCGGTTCCCTCTGCTGACTTTGGCTCAGAACGCCCCGGAACTTTGGCAATTCCATGGGAAATGTAGTTTACAGCATCAAAACGCGACATTTCCTGTTCTTGAAGGTAGTATACAGCGTGTGATTCCCTCTCTGAAAACATAGCTACTATGATATTTGCCCCAGTGACCTCCTGTCGCCCTGCAGTTTGAACATGAATGGCTGCTCTCTGAACCACACGTTGAAAACTTGCGGTTGGTTTCGGATCTTCGTCCCGATTTACAACTAAATTACCAAGCTCATTATCTAAATATTCTGATAGGTTTTCCTTGAGTTTTTCTAACTCAACCCCACAAGCTTTAAGGACTGCAATTGCATCCTGATCATCAATTAATGAAAACAACAGATGTTCTAAAGTTGCAAATTCGTGGTTACGTTCACGCGCCCCTGCTAAGGCTCTATGAAGACTCCGTTCGAGATTACGCGATAACATTTTTTACTCCTTCTCGAGTGTACATTGCAGGGGGTGTTCATGCTGTTGAGCCAAGTCCATTACCTGAGTAACTTTAGTTTCCGCGACCTCGTAGGTAAAAACCCCACAAACCCCAACACCTTTTTGATGAACATGCAGCATAATTTGTATAGCTTCTTCATGGCTTTTACTGAAAAATCTCTCTAATACTAAAACCACAAATTCCATAGGGGTATAGTCGTCATTTAGCATGACAACCTTATACATTGAAGGTTTGCGCGTTTTGGCTTCATTCCGAACGACGACGCCGACATTGCTGTTATTGTCTCTTTCCGGTGGCTGAATTTGGTCTTTATCACTCATAATACATCCGAAGTCTTATATATTTCTTTGCAACAACACCGATTACTAAAAAGTCTACCTTATTCATAATCAATATAGGGTGTCTTTGATTAAAGAACAAACTAACACCATAAAAAAAACATAGGCGCAATTTATGGATGTAGATTCGTAATTTATTAGACATGATAGCGCTAATCGCTAATAAATTTAACCAATTTTTTTATCGAACTTAATTCTGACATATAAATTGGCGAAAAAGATTAACGTGAAGAGAGCTTATATGCTTTTTATGAAAACGATATTTTTTAGTAAAATAAATTGTTTGGGTTGCTATTTATAAAAAATCATAAAAGTTGGGGGCTTGCTTGCATTTCAGGCTAACTATGGGCCTGCTTTTGTTTCTAGCATTGCAGTCTGGTGCTGCAAATGCGGCGCGCTATGCGTCAATTATTGTTGATGAAGAAACCCAAACCGTACTGCATGCCTTTAATCCCGATTTACTTGTTTTTCCTGCTTCATTAACAAAAATGATGACGTTATATTTGGTGTTTGAAAATTTAAAATCGGGCAAACTCAAACGAAACACTATACTCAATGTTTCCCTTAGAGCCTCACGTCAACCGCGATCGAAGCTTGGCCTAAAACAAAATTCTAAAATCACTGTAGAACAATCTATCAAAGCCCTTATAACTAAATCGGCAAACGATATCGCGACAGTTTTGGCAGAGAGGGTTGGCGGAACAGAAGAAAACTTCGCCCGGATTATGACTAGTCGAGCACGTCAGCTGAGTATGTCACGCACACAATTTAAAAACGCCTCTGGCCTCCCTAACAAGAAGCAGGTAAGCACAGCACGAGATATGGCGTTTCTATCAATCGCTTTGCGGCAGCACTTTCCTAATTATTTTAATTTTTTTAAAACCAATCAGTTCTATTTCAAGGGGTCCCGACATAAGAATCATAATAAACTTTTGAGACGATTGAGGGGCACTGATGGAATAAAAACAGGTTATATTAGAGACTCTGGTTACAACATTGCCGTTTCTCTTAAATATAAACAAAGAAGGCTAATAGGTACCTTTTTTGGTGGTAAATCTGCAAAACGGCGTGATCGGCACGTTATAAAAACTTTCAAACGAGTTTTTAAAATGCTGGATCAAATGGATATTACCAATCAGAAATACCAATATAATAAAGCAGCAGCTTCAACTTTTCGCACTTCGGGTTCAAAAATTAATAATGCTCAAATTTTTGGAAGAAACAAAACAAACCGGCTTTGGAGTGTTCAGGTTGGTGCATTTTATCGCTTTCAGGCTGCACGACGAGCCGCATTGCGAGCGTCAAAGGTTCTTCGCCATACATTAAAGTCGCGTATTTACATAAAAGAGAACATAAGTAGAGGAAAGCGGATGTTTCGAGCTCGATTTATAGGTATGGAAAAATTTAAAGCAAGAAATGTATGTAAAAGGCTTACACAACATAACATTCGATGTTTAGTTGTCCAAGAAAAACGGCCTACAGCGCAAGGCGACCGTTAAAAATTAGATGGCGGTTTAATCCCACACTCCAATAGTTCATCTAATAATGTTTTTCGCAAACGATTTAGACCTGCTACATTTTCTGATTCAAGCCGGGCTACGAGAACCTCCTCCGTATTTGATGCTCGTAAAAGCCACCAACCATCGCTTGTTTTTACTCGAATTCCATCAACATCGTTGATCTCTGCACTTCGGCTCCGCATTCTAGTTAGAATTTTATCAACAACCTCAAACTTATCGCTATCCCCACAAGCAAATCTAATTTCCGGTGTATTAACAAATTCGGGAAAATGTGATCGTATTTCAGCAAGGGATTTAACTTGGGAGGAAATAAAATTTATCAATCTTACAGCTGCATAAAGCGCGTCGTCATAACCAAAATATTTATCCGCAAAAAAAATGTGCCCACTCATCTCTCCAGCCAAAAGAGCCTTGGTTTCAGTCATTTTAGCCTTGATGAGAGAATGACCTGTGCGCCACATTAGAGGTGTTCCGCCCAATTGACTTATTGTATCGAATAACCCCTGACTAGCCTTAACATCAGCAATAATTGTAGAGCCAGGAAATTCTTGGAGTAAATCGGTTGCAAAAAGCATCATGAGTTGATCCCCCCATAGAATTTGTCCTTCGCTATCAATTGCGCCGATCCGATCGCCGTCACCATCAAAAGCAATGCCTAAATCACAACCCTCAGACTTCACAATTCCCTGCAGCTGTTCAAGACATTCAGGGATTGTCGGGTCAGGATGATGTGATGGAAAAGTTCCATCAATCGTCTCATTTATTAAAATATGGTTACCTGGTAATGCAGAGCATAACTCGCACATCACCGGCCCCGCAGAACCGTTACCAGCATCCCAAGCAATTTTGAGGGGTCGACCACCCCCATAATCAGCCCTAAGACGGGCCACATATCGTGTCTGAACTAACACTTTTTCTGCATTCCCATCCCCTATAAAAAAACTACCAGACGCTGCAACTTTACCAATTTTAAGGATGTCATCACCATAAAATGGGTGACGATTTAACATCATTTTAAACCCATTATATTCTGGAGGATTGTGAGAACCAGTAACCATGATACCGGCATCTGCCCGCAAATCGTGAACAGCAAAATATAGCATTGGTGTCGGCCCAACACCAATTCGTATTACTGATAGTCCGCATGATTGCAAACCTTTTACAACAGCCTTCTCCAGAGCAGGAGAGGAAATACGACCGTCATACCCTATACAAACCGACTTGCCGCCTTTTTCAGCTACTATCGTTCCAAAAGATTTTCCTACAACGATCGCATCTTCAATTGTAATTGTTTTATTTACGATGCCACGAATATCATATTCACGTAAAATTTGTGAGTTTAGCTTGGTAGCAGACATATTTAAGAACCTATCTTTAACTCCTTCCGGCCAATACTATAGTAAATAAAACCAGCTTTTTCCATTTCGCTAAGGTTATAAATATTTCTAAGGTCGACAAGAATTGGGGTTTTAAGGAGACTTTTTACTCGGACTAAGTCTAGAGCTCTAAATGCATTCCATTCCGTAATAATAACAACAGCGTGGGCTCCATCCATTGCCTCATATGGCCCTTTGCAAAATACCACATTATGGAGATAATTTTTTGCTTCTCTCATACCCTGCGGGTCAAACGCCTTTATTTTGGCCCCTGACTTTTGTAATTCAGGTATGATTACAAGACTAGGACTATCACGCATATCATCTGTATTCGGCTTAAAAGTGAGACCTAGAACCGCGATTGTTTTGTCTTTTACCGACCCACCACAAGCCTTACTAACTTTATCAGCCATCTCAACTTTGCGGTGGTTATTAATATCCACCACTGTTTCAACAATCTTTATTGGCGCTCCCGCTTCTTGTGCTGTTTTTACAAGCGCTAGTGTATCTTTTGGAAAACATGACCCCCCATAACCGGGCCCCGCATGTAAAAACTTACTACCGATACGACCATCGAGCCCTATTCCTCTTGCGACATCTTGAATATCGGCATCCAATTTTTCACACAAAGTGGCGAATTCATTGATAAATGTTACCTTGGTCGCCAGAAACGAATTAGCGGCATATTTTATTAATTCTGCAGTTTCCAGAGTTGTTTGAACAATTGGTGTTTCTAGCAGATTAAGCGGTCTATATAGCTCACTCAGCACGTCAGCAGCGCGTTTGTTCTCCGTACCTATCACAACCCTATCCGGNCGCATAAAATCACTGATAGCTGCACCCTCTCTTAGAAATTCTGGGTTGGAAGCGATATCAAATTGTCCATCCGGTTTCTGATTCCGGATGATTCTTTTAACTTCTCTTCCTGTCCCGACTGGGACTGTAGATTTTGTGACTATAACGGTATAACCTTGAAGGTTTGCTGCAACTTCTTCTGCGGCCTTATAAACAAAAGAAAGATCAGCATGCCCGTCACCGCGTCGGCTAGGTGTGCCAACAGCAATAAAGACCGCATCGGCACCTTTCATCGCCAGAGAAAGGTCAGTTGTAAAAAAAAGACGTTTCGAATTAACGTTACTCGTAATCAAATTCTCCAATCCGGGCTCATAAATGGGACAGACACATGAATTTAATTGTTTGATCTTATTGTCATCTTTATCGACGCAAACAACATCGACCCCGAATTCCGAAAAGCATGCGCCTGAAACGAGACCAACATATCCTGCACCGATCATTGCTATTTTCATAAAGTTTTACCTTTAAAAAAAACTATNATTTTAATAATGGGCTGCACTTTATTTATAATTCTCAATGATAGAGGAAATTTCATCCCTCATATCGTCTCGAGACAAAGAAAAAGCCAAATTTGCTTCAATAAACCCAGATTTATCTCCACAATCAAAACGATGACCTTCAAATTTAAGTCCGTGAAACGGGGAATTACCTATTAATTTCGCCATAGAGTCTGTCAGTTGAATTTCTCCTCCTGTACCCTTCTCTTTTTGCCCTAAATATTCAAAAATTTCTGGCAATAAAATATATCGACCAATTACAGATAAAGTTGAAGGGGCTTTTTCCGGTGCTGGTTTTTCTACCAAACCCTTAACTTCAACCAAAGATCCAATTTCTTTTCCCATATCAACTATACCATAACGTGCGGTATGTTTTTTTGGAACGTTCATTACGGCCACTATGTTACCGGATGTTTGATAAAATGCTTTTAGNATCTGCTCTAAACACGGCGTCTCCGCTTGAATTAAATCATCTGCTAACAAAACGGCGAACGGTTCGTTACCTACCAATTCACGGGCACACCATACGGCATGACCAAGACCAAGTGGCTCTTGTTGCCGGGTATAGGCCACTTGCCCTGGTTCCAAAACTAATTCACCNAGTAATTTGGCTTCCGATTTTCTTCCCGTTGCACTNAGAATATTTTCAAGTTCGATACTATGATCGAAGTGGTCTTCGATCGCAGCTTTTCCTCGCCCCGTTACGAAAATAAATTCCTCTATTCCAGACGCCTTTGCCTCTTCCACCGCATATTGAATTAAAGGTTTATCAACAACGGGCAACATCTCCTTCGGCATTGATTTTGTTGCTGGCAAGAACCTAGTCCCCAAGCCTCCAACCGGAAACACTGCCTTACGAACGCGTTGTATCATTTTGCAACCTTTAGATGATGTAAATTTATTAACGTTTTCAAAATAGGGGCGTGTTTGTGCCATAATGATATACACTTAGGCAAGCAATAGTGCCAAAATTATAGATTGTCATTCACCTGTCAAAATTTCTTTGGCCTGATTAATTTTACTAGCAAGATAATTTGATCCCCCCTGATCTGGATGAATTTTTTTCATCAAGGCATGGTGAGCAGCCTTAATTTCTTTAGTGGATGCTCCTGGAGAAATATTCAACACATCATATGCCTCTTCCCGAGTCATTTTATTTTCCGAAGTACTCGGGCCTTTTTGTGAGGAGCCCTTCTTATTTTTGTGACCCCAACTTGCGTGATCATTACGCCAGTCCACCCCAAAAATACGATCTAAATAAGCTTCTAAGATTTGAGAGGATTCCTCATCTTCAATACGACATTGTTCGAGTAGATCAGCAAGTTCTTTTTGATCGAGTTCTCCGAGTCGTTTCCCTTTGAATTTTCCCTCTAGAACAGTCCCATCAAGAACCCCGCTATCATGGTCTAGGGACATTCTGATAAAACGGGTCTTTACACCCGTTGCCTGCCCGCGACTTGGTCCTCTTAAATTTTTAAAAAATTGTTGTGCAGCACGCCAGCGAAGCAACATAGGCAACAAAACTGCCAAAACAAATGTAACGATNCCGAGACCGCGGGAAGCAATCANGTATATACTCGCACCCAAACCAACTANCAAACACACCCCAAGTAAAACCTTAATGGCGCGCAATGGATTGAGGCCTACCAATCCTCTAATTATAAGGAACAAGCCGATGGTTATTGCAATTCCAAGAACGAGATATGGCATTTTTAGACCTTTTTCTAAGCCCTATTTCGTCATTTAACTTGAGATGTAATCTGCGCGACTACTTGGCCCGCGTCATTTCCATAATCTTTTAAGGCAGTCAAACCCCCAGCAGCAAAGACCGCTACGGCGCCAAGAAGTTCGCGTAATTGGTTCGCCGAACTGCCGTCAAATCGACAATGAGCTCNTCCGGTGAGGGAGGCAAACTGTTTAAAAGCTTGTGTGGCCACAATATCATCACCTTCTTGAAACACAAAAATTGGAACACCCAACACCCCCAACTCTCCCGCACTATGACAAAGCTCATCAACATCTTCTTCCATTGCATCTCCGACATATACTAAAGCATTAACTTTCAGAATTTTTGTTTCACGAATGGCATGGTTGAAAACCTTTCCAATTTGGGTTCTCCCCCCACGACAATATACGGAAGTCATACGACGCACGAGTTCACTTGAAGCCGACAGCCAAGAACTATTTTTGCATTCACCAAATCCTCTGAAAAACACTAGCTGCACTGATAGTCCGCCAAGGCCATCCGTAGCCTTAAACATTTCCCCTTGCGTATGGCAAGCACGATCCCAAGTGGGCTCTCGGCTTGCGGTAGCATCCATCGCAAACATTAATCGTCCTGTACCACTCGACGATTTTACTTGAGGTACAAGAGCGAGCTTATCTAAAAAATTTGAAACTTCAGAAGAGCTTGCTCTGGGTTTAATATTTTTATTATTACGCACCATGTTTTATGTCCCTTAACATTAAATATGGTCTCTTCCCGTATATTGCCAATAAAGAGATCAATGATTGAGAATTTCAATCAAAAAAACATTCGCTTCCCAACTTTTGCACTATTGATAAGTCCACAAAGCACTTCAACGTTATGGACCATTTCTTCAGTAGAAATCCTAAATATACCAAAACCGGAAACGGCTGCAGCAAATTCCTCTAATTCACCAGTTAAAGATTCAAGGTGAGGATATGGCGTATCTTCAAATAAAAATGTCTCAGGTGTTTGATCAGATTTACATACAGTTAATGACTTGTGATCTTTCATCTCTGCCCAGCCTTTGGAACCAGCTACCCGAATATGCCAAATGCGTGCAGTCGCAGCCAAAGTCACTAGTGTTCCCGTCATACCATTTTTAAAGCGCAGTAATGCCGCTGTAGTGTCATCTATATCAAAATTAATTGCCCGCCTCTCACTATAGGCATCTATAGCCTCAACCTTTCCTACTAAATGAATCATACAGTCTAGCGCATGCACGCCAAGAGATGTCATGCCTCCAGCCGGGCTCTCTTCCCTAGAATCACGCCAGGCTCCCGCTGCAACATTTAAATCTGAGGATTGATTTCCGTCTATATGTAACAGTGTCCCAAGGTCACCTCTATCCAATAACTGCTTTAAGGCCTCAGTATTTTTCATGAAACGCCTGTTATGTCCTAAGGCTAATACAACATTCGCTTCATGACACGCCTTCACAGAGCGCTTTGCCCCGGCAATGTCTAATGTAAATGGTTTTTCAGTAAAGATATGTTTCCCTGCTTTTGCAGCAGCAACAATCTGATCTTCGTGTTGAGTATGAGGTGTCGCTAGAATAACTGCATCAATTTTGGGGTCAGTCAACAAGTCATCAAAGCTCTCGCGCAAATCTATGCTATTTTTTATACAAAAATTTACCGCATTAGATTTAGTCCGAGTGACCCCTGCTGTAAATTTGATATGTTCGCTCTGCCCCTGAACAGAATTAACGAGATACTGCCCCCACCTGCCTATTCCAACTATTGCAGCGTTGATCATCTTATGGCCTTTTTAGAAAATAAAGATAGTTAAGTTTGCCCACCAGAATTGATATGGGCAAGGAATATCACCGTTGCCGAAACTAATTTTTCAGCACAAACTGATGTTTTGAAATCGAAGGATAACAAAATGCCTTCCAAACTTAATCACCTTGCTATCACTACTGATAACTACACGACCCTTGGTATGTTTTATCGCACATATTTCAACATGGCTGTTTCTGGGGATACAAACCGTGAACGCCGTGCCATTTCAGTTGGCGACGGTTATGTCGGAATTACACTTATACCTAGGCGCAGCGGACGACGTGCCGGAATAGATCACTTCGGCATCGAAGTAGAAAATTTTGAAGAGACATGCGCAAAAATAGTCCAATTTTATCCCGATTTAGAAATCGTCGAACGACCGAGTGGACGGCCTTTCGCCAGCTTTAGTACGCATGATCCAGCTGGAAATTACTTCGATTTATCACAGATTGGACATGGGAACCGTTCCGAAGTTTATGAAATGGAGAGCTGGAAACAAGATATTACAATAAACCATTTTGCAATTCGTGTAATAGAAGTCGAACGTGTAGCAAATTTTTATAGTAAAATTTTTGCTCTGGAAGCCATAAATGACCCCGGCAAGGATGGAGGTCACCGTTTCACTGATGGACGGGTAACCATGTCCATCCTGCCTTGGAAGATCTCAGATTTTGATGGGTCAGGAATCGAACAACCCGCAATGGATCATATTGGTTTTCGTGTCCCAGATCTAAATTCTTATATTAGACGCGTAGACAATTTGACGAACGAAAACCCCCATATTGCGCCCAGACCAATAGGTTTTAATGACGAAGGCAAAGCCCGCCTCGCACTCCTCAAGCGGTCTCCTTATGCTGCCTATTCTTTATCAGACCCAGATGGTAACCTGATTACTGTATCGGAAACCCCAAATTGTTAAATGACGATTGATGGCAATGAACTCAAAACCTGACGATACAGAGCGACCCAAATCCTTTGCGGCTCTTCGGAACCAAGGTGCCCGAATCTACCTGATCGGATCTTGCCTCGCAATGCTGGGGGACAGTATCGAACACGTCATCAGTTATTGGATTATATATGAGAAATTTCAATCACCAGAACTAGGAGGGTTTGCAATAATTTCGCATTGGGGACCATTTTTGCTTTTCTCTTTTTGGGCAGGCTCTTTAGCGGACCGGTTTGATCCGAGGCGTGTCATTCAAATTGGAATGTTGCTATTCATATTAGCCTCCCTAGGCTGGGGCTATTTTATAGTCACCGACAGTCTTGAAAAATGGCATGCTGCCATCCTACTCACTATTCATGGTATGGCTGGCGTCTTGTGGAATCCGGCTGGTCAACTTTTGGTGCACGATATAGTCGGTGGCCAGCAGCTGCAAAGTGCTATTCGTCTGATGTCTTCGGCTCGCATGTTGGGTTTCTTGATGGGACCCGCCATTGGTGGAATTTTGATGTTTGCCTTTGGACCAGCCACCGCCATATTCTTGAATATTTTAATATACTTACCCCTTGCCATTTGGCTATGGAAGGCACCTTACGGACCTAAATTTCGAACAAAACAATCAAAAGAAGTTCGCCAACGAGCAGTAAAAAGCTTTTCAGATGTAAAATCAGCGATCAAAGAAATTTATAAAATCCCGGTTGTATTTTCTATGACCATACTTGCGGGTGTTGCCGCAATGATTGTCGGCAACGCACACCAAGCACAAATGCCCGAATTTGCGTATGATTTCGGCTTCTCTGATACCAGCATTCGGTACAGTGTCTTGTTAGCTGCTACTGCTACTGGAGCATTTACGGCGGGAGTAGTGCTTGAATCAAAAAGTCTCTTGCCAGCAAAAGTTAATACGGCTTTTGTCCTCTCTTTGATTTGGTGTCTAATGATAGGAGGATTCGCAATAACGACAAACTTTTATTTCGCCGCATTATTGCTATTTGGGGCAGGTTTCGTTGACCTAGCCTTTAATGCAATGACCCGAACACTGGCACAAATTCATGCCCCACCCCACCTACGAGGAAGAGCTATAGGGCTCTTCAACGTTGGTAGTTTGGGAATGCGAACATTTAGCGGTTTTACTATAGGTGTAGGAGGCGGATTTATTGGTATTCATTGGTCTCTCGGAATAAGTGTTGCAGTCCTTTTTGTTGTTATAATTATACTTTTTGCCTACTGCGTAAATCGAGTCCAACTCATCCGTACTAACTAATAACTCACTTCATCATATTTGAGAGTACTAATTATCTGATTTTGACCTAGACACAACCATATCATACCAGGGTTTGTTATCCCGCGTTTTTGCATCATCAACATATAATGCCTTCAGCTCGGTATACTCATTAAGCCCTACGTCTCCAAATTCGCGACCAATTCCCGACTGTTTATACCCTCCAAAGGGCGCCCTCTCTGAAAGGATATGCCACTCGTTGATCCAAATTGTCCCTGACCGCAAGCGTGAGGCGATATCTTTGGCCTTTCCAATATCAGAACTCCAAATGCCTGCTGACAGGCCGAAAATCGAGTCATTGGCCATCTCAATCGCCTCTTCAACATTTTTGTACATCATCACGCCTAGGACTGGCCCGAATATTTCTTCTCGTGCTATACGCATATTATTGGTTACACCAGTGAACAAAGTAGGTTGTATAAACGAGCCCTTTTCTAAACCTTTTCCCGTTTCTTGCTGCCCGCCACAAGCGAGCACCGCCCCTTCTTTTTTTCCAATTTCTATGTACCGAAGGACAGATTTCATCTGTCCTTCGGAGACCACCGGACCTAACTGAGTCGATGGATCAAGGGGATCACCTATTTTCATAGCTTTGAGTTTTTCTAGCATTTCCTCTACAAAATTATCGTGACCCTTAGCGTCTAACATAAGACGGGTGCCAGATTCACAGACTTGGCCCTGGTGATAAAAGGAAGCCCAAATTGAGCCATCGACAGCTATATCAAGGTCGGCATCCTCAAGGACAATGTTTGCCCCCTTACCGCCACACTCCAATGTTACCTTCTTAAGTGTCCCTGCAGCTTTAGACATAATTTCACGACCAACTTCTGTTGATCCCGTAAATGCAACTTTATCGACATCGGGATGCGTCGTAAGGGACTCTCCAATAACACCCCCGGGTCCACTAATGATGTTTACAACACCAGGAGGTATTCCCACCTCATCAAACACTTTCGCTAGTTCTAAAGCCATTACCGGCGTATCAGAAGCAGGTTTAAGAACTACCGTGTTACCGGTAGCCAACGCTGGACCAAGCTTCCAAATCGCCATCATATAAGGGAAATTCCACGGGATAATTTGTGCACAAACCCCTATTGGCTCCCGAATGGTATAGTTGAAGGATCGGCCTTCTCTCATCAGCTTATCAATAGGCTGAGGTTCTGAATTAAAGCGCTTAGCTTGCTCTCCAAAAAACGCAAGTTGTCTCGAAGCGAGAAACGCATCTGCTCCGGTTTTATTTATGGTGCCACCAGAGTCAAGAGATTCCAGACGAGCGTAATCTTTCATGCGCTCCTTTAAAATCGCTGCTGCTTTTAAAATTAGGTCGCTACGTTCCTCACCAGACATGCGAGACCATGGACCACTGTCAAAAGCGGTTCTGGCCGCTGCGACTGCTTTATCAACATCAATGGCGCCGGCATAGGGAATACTGGCTATTTTTTCTCCATTAAACGGATTAATTGTGTCATAGCGATCACCGCTATCTGCATCGACAAATTGTCCACCGATATACATTTTGTATGAATCCATAATGCCTGATACTCCATAAAATTCAGTTGTTCTTTGTATAACTCAGGATCTGCACTAGTTCCATATGCCAATATATCTTTTAACACCACCGGTTGACGGATTGCCCTCGTGAACCGAATATCTGTCAAGTTTGATTAACCAGACCTCAATCATAGCGGTAAAAGGGACTAACATGGCGAAGAGACCAAATAAAAAAGCAAGAGCGGCTGGAAAAAAGCCAAGAAAATCAAAATACAAATTTATCAAGGTTAATAAGAGAAATAACATTTGTAGTATTCAACTAAATAGGCCTGATTTTCTTAATGCTATTAATATCGAGATGTCTCAGGAAATTTCCAATGTATTGATAGAGGCTGAAACAGATAGAAAGATAACCGCCATAATTTTGAGCGGCGATGATAGATCTTTCTGCGCTGGAGCCGACCTTGGACGTATGGGGAGTAAACCTGAAGATCGTTTTGATATGTATAGAGAACGCTTCAACATCGCTCCTAACCGTCAATTATATCGGGTTCTCTGTTTTTATACCAAACCCGTAATTTCGGCAGTTGAAGGTTATTGTCTTGGCGGCGGTTTTGAAATGGCAATGTGGGGTGACTTTATCATCGCTGGTAAAAATTCTCAGTTTGGTCTCCCTGAAGTAAGACACAGTCTAATCCCTGGAGGTGGGGGCACGCAAAACCTACCAAGGTTAATTGGCCCGGCCTTAGCCAAAGAAATGATATGGACAGGGAGAAGGCTTGGAGCGGATGAGGCTAAAGAACTTCGTATTGTCAATCATGTGGTTCCTCCCGGCCAAGCTCTAAAAAAAGCCAAGGAAATTGTATCTGAAATGGCAAAAAATGGACCACTTGGGATAATGATGAGCAAACAGGCAATAAATCGTGGCTTGGATCAAAGTCGTTTTAACGGTTTCCTCGGTGAAGGGGATTTAGCCCATATGTTAACGTTCTCTGAAGATAGAGCAGCAGGTCTGACAGCTTTCAAGGAACGTCGTCGGGCGGATTTTAAAGGACAATAAAATATTAAAACAAGGGTGGAAACTCTGCCATTCGTCTTTTAAAACAATATTTGATAATCTTTCAAGAATAAGGAGCTCCTAATGGGTGATGATGGCTTACGTGGCTTCATGCGCGAGGTAGATAAAAAGGGCGATCTCGACAAGCGAGACGCCCAGAAAAAAGATACGGAAGAAAAACAAGCCAAGCGAGCCCGCAATCTGCAAGATCAAGGGATAAGGGGTTACCTCCAAAAACTTGAGAATAGTGGCGAAATGTTGCGTGTAACGAAAGAAGTCGACCCCCAGACTAACCTGTCTGCGATTGAATGGAAGACATACGACCAACACGGTAAAGCAACAATCTTTGACAATATTAAGGGTCACCCGGAATGGCAGGTATGCAGTCAAATTTTTACTGATCGAACCAAATGGTCTATGGGTGTTAACCTGCAAGAAGATGAGTTTCTGGAGGGAATGCTTCGTAAAGTATCAAAGCCCTTGGAACCAGTAATTCAGGATACGGCGAATGCTCCCTGTAAAGAGGTTATTAAACTCGGGCAAGAGGCATCACTCTACGATATTCCAGTAGTAACCATTTCAGAGGAAGATGGCGGGCCTTTTATACCAGCGGGTATGGCCATTGTTAAAGATCCTGAAAGTGGGATTCGTAATATGTCTATTCACAGGCAACAGGTATTCGATGAAAGAACCACCGGCTTTTTAATCTTGCCCCGACAGGCTCGCCGTATTCACGACAAGTATACGCAAAGAAAGGAACCCATGCCGGTGGCAGTAGTTATCGGTGCTCACCCGGCTATTTGGTTTGGATCTGCCTTTACAACCACTTTTGGGGTAGACGAGCTGGCCGTAGCGGGTGGTGTGCTTGGAGACCAGGTAAGATTGGTAAAATGCGAGACAATAGATGTTGAAGTCCCTGCGGATGCCGAGATTATAATTGAGGGCGAAATAATACCGGGCGAGCTGCGCCACGAGGGACCTTTTGGAGAAGTTCCCGGGACCTATGCGGAAGCAGATGAATGCGAAGTTTTTCATGTTAAAGCAATCACCCATCGTCGGGATCCGATATATTATGCTTTACATTGTGGCGCCCCCATAACATGTACGCAGGCAACAACTGGAATTGGAATTGAGCTTGCTACTTGGGACCATTTAAGCAAAGTCGAAGGTGGTATGGACATCATGGATATCCGGTGTCATGCTGCAGCTGGTTTAATGATGATTGTTATAAAACTGCGTCCAAAAATGTCAGGACAAGCCAAGACGGCCCTGCTTGCTGCTCTTTCAGGGCCCTATCTACACCCAAAACTAGCAATTGCCGTCGACGAAGACATAGATGCCAATGACCTGCGTCAGGTTATGTGGTCTGTCACTACCCGAGTAAACGCTGCTGATGACGTCGATCTAATACCCAATACGCGGACTTTTCCACTGGACAAGGTATCTCCGGTGCCTGAAGGGGGTCATCAGTTTGAACGCATGGGAACAAAATGGTTGATTGATGCTACGATGCCTGCAGTAAGCCGTCCAGATCAGCGCCAGAGATTTGCTCGTGCTATGCCTAAAAATTTTGATCAAGTAGAGCTTGAAGACTTTTTACCAGAGGACCTATTCAAGTAGGGTTAAGTAAAAATAATGACCACGTACCAATCAGTATTTAGCGTATCGGCAACGACATTCCATTAGTTTTAATTCCCAGAAGTTAATTGTTCGGCTCCAGGCGAACAAGTCGACCGTCTAATTCATCAGTGATGAGATAAATAAACCCATCGGGTCCTTCTCTTACATCGCGTACCCTACCAATCTTATCTTTAAGAAGCCGCTCTTCCTTTGAAATTACATTCCCTGTGATTTCTAAACGAACCAACATTTTATTTTTGAGGCTACCAATAAAAAGATTATTTTTCCATCTAGGAAATTTGGCGCCAGAATAAAAAACCATACCAGAAGGGGCAATTGAAGGAGTCCAATAATATTGAGGTTGTTCCATTCCCGGCGCCCTCGTTCCTAAACCAATTTTCGACCCATCATAATCAACACCATGCGTAATCATCGGCCATCCGTAATTTTTACCGATATTGATGATATTTATTTCATCACCGCCACGTGCGCCATGCTCATGTGTCCACACAGCCCCACTTAAAGGATTGAGTGCCATCCCCTGCGGATTGCGATGTCCATAGCTAAAGATTTCCGTTTTAGCGCCAGCATGTTTATTTATAGGATTGCTTTTCGGTATGCGACCATCATCCTGAATCCTAATTATTGAACCGGAATGATCATTAAGCGCTTGAGCTCTTCGCATTTCTCCGCGATCGCCCGTACTGATAAAAAGATAACCTAGGCGATCGAAGATCATCCTGCCTCCAAAGTGCCTATCTCCAAATACCTTGGGTTCAGCATCAAAAACTTTAAGTGGATTTCTTAGTGCACTTGTTTCTGGATCAAACACAAAGCGCGTTACCCTTGTATTCACTCCGGTCTTACCTCTCGCGGCATAAGATAGATAGAGCTGACGATTGCTAGCAAACTTGGGGTGTAACAAGATATCAAACAATCCACCCTGTCCACTCGCGACAACATCTGGAACGCCATCTAGGGGTATCGGGTCAAGTTTTTTATTTTTAAAAAGTCTAACCCTTCCGGTTCTTTCGGTAATTAGCATCGTTCCTCCAGACAGAAACGCCATACTCCAGGGGTTTTCGAGGCCACTTGCCAATTCAACTATACGGTAATCATGTAGTTCAGATTTTAGAGAGGTAGCATATACCAGATTAGGGAAGGTCGTAGCAAAAGTTACCAGAAACACTGTGATAACTTTGACTAGTAAACAAAGGTCTTTCAGTAACATATTAAACAAAATAAAATAATCTTAATTCATATCAAGAAAGATAATTGGATAAATGCTATAAAATAAAGCTTATAGCCCCCAAGGTCCCTAGCTCCGTCGGATCCAAAATGACCCGGCGCTTAGCAATCAGCAACCCTTTGCTTGTTATTCTTAAACCATATTCATACCGCCCGACATAAAGCCTCAGCGAAGCGTTTCGTCGATATCTATATACAGAGAAATTGGCAGAAACGGATAAATTGTTTCCTTCACATTCTGTTATCCGGACATTTGCGATCATCCGACGCGTTCGGCTGCGAGGGAATTCGGCATGCGCTTCGGTGTCGCACAAACGTTTAATGCGAGCCTTCACTCTGATAAAATCATCAGCAATCAAAAACAAGGCGTCTCGGGCCGAGCTGTCAGGCGCATCATTGGAAGGGATTTCATAAACCGCGTCTTGTGTAAGAAGTCTAAGCCACTCTTCCAATTTCCATTGATCCAATAGAGCCGCTTCATGATAAAGAAAATCTTCGACCTCATTTCGGGTGATTTTTCCTTCATTCATCAATTATCTTCCATCATTTTATTCCATTGACGCCAAAACGCACGCAGATGCTCCTCATCGGTATTGAGTTGTTCACCTTCTTTGTTAAGCCCGCGGGTCATTTCTGACCACTCAGTTTCACGCCAAGTTGCAAGGCCTGCCTGCACAGACTCTAGAGCCTCTACATCGTCTGGGGTCGCAAAACCACCAGGCCCATAGAATGTCAGGAAGCTATCAAGACGACGGGCCCGCGCTCGTTCTGACTCCTCCTTTGTTCCAAGCGCCCATGCTGTTACCTTCATATGGTCAACCGCCACCGGCCAAAAAGTTCGAATTGTCACTGATGAACCATCATTTATTACAAGATTTGGAAATACGACCAAATTACGGTTCGTATCCGCTACACGAGCCGCTCTTTCTTCTCCCAAACGTTCAACAAGCTCACCCTTTATTTCTTCGATTTCCTGCTTGGCCTCTTCACCGTAGATAGAAATCCAACGAGCGACAGGCCGCCCCCGAAAATTTATATTGTCAATTACTGCGTGACCGTTACCCAGTCCTTTTCCGATACCTTTGGATGGTAGTAGAAGCCCCTGACCCTTGGGAGGTTCAACCTGTACTCCAGAGTCCCGCATATAATCTAGCCATGTTTTATGCGTCGTCAAAAGGTGATAATCATCAAAACTATTTTCAACTAAGAGTTTCCAATTTGCTCGAATATCATATTCTTGTGTGCCCTTAATTACCTGCATATTTCCGCTAGGGGACTGATCAACAACAAGGTTGATATACTCTGTTGCCTCTGCAAGGTACTCCTCAAGATTGCTAATATCAGGTTTAAAACTTATGAACCAAAAGCCACGATATGATTCTACATGGGGAGGTTCGGCAAGAGAAAAATTTGATTTATCAAACCCTGGTGGATAGGATTCCTCTCCCGGGACACCAACCAACTCTCCATTCTGGTTATAGCTCCAACCATGATAAAAACAGTTATACCTTTTGGTATTACCGCATGTCTCTCTACAAACCATTGCCGCTCGATGACGACATGCATTTAAAAAAACACGGACATCACCGCTGCTATCACGACAAAATATAATTGGGCGGCCACAAACTGTTCTCGTTTGATAGTCACCAGGCTCTATTATCTCCGACTCATGGCCGCAATAAATCCACGACCTATCAAAAATTTGAGTTTGTTCGCGTTCCAAAATTACGGGATCCGCAAGTGTCCTGCGATTAAGCCGGAATACCATTTGGTCTGGCTGATCAATGATAAAGGGAGATTCAGTCAAAATAATACACCAAATTTTTTATTGTGGTGCCTCATATTGCAATAGAAAATTGTGGAAATAAACACTTTCTCTCAATGAGAAACAGCTTCATATTCACGACGCGTCTCCATAATTTCTAACAAGTTTCCTCCTGGATCACGAATAAAAAACCTATCCTGATGAAAATTGCGATCTTTTGAATAGGAAGCCTCAGCTTCGATAATTTGAATATTTGCGCTTTCAAATTTCAAACGGGCCTCTTTCAAATTATTGACCTGAAATGCAAGGTGATTCCTAAGGGTATTTTTAAAATCTAGGTCTTTCGAGCTTTTACCTCGAGCAATACCAACATGCAGCTCATACCAAGGACTTTCAGAAATACAAAAATGGCCGCCGGATGGTCCAAGACTATCCGGTTTCTTCAGCTGTTTAAAACCAATGAGATCTCTATAGAACTCGATAGCTTCTCGTTCTCGATCAGGGGGAACTTGAACGTTAAGGTGATCAACACGCGCCAAAATTTGCATAATCGAAACTCCTCCAATTTTTAAATGATAAAACCTTAAAGCTAGGACTTACAACCTTTTAACGTAAACTCGGAATGGTTTGCTTATAAGGAAACCACATGCCAAAGTTGGCAAATGACAGACGACAATGCAAATTTGACAAAACAAATAGGTTTTAATCAACGGGGTCCAAGGGACCTTCGGGAATGGATGGATATTGTTGAAGCAGATGGTGAATTACATCGAATTACCGTGCCCATCAATGCAGAAGAAGAATTGGCTGCAACAACCTATATGGTTGCCAGGGATGAAAATGCTCCTGCGTTGCTTTTTGAAAATATAGAGGGTGATACATCTGGGACAAGAATTCTTAGTAACATGCTTGGTGCCAGCAATCGTCGCTTCGCACTCGCCGTTGGATTGGACCCCAATCTTTCAACCCGTGAATTAATTCTGTCAACGCGGGAAATTAGTCAGCGTAGAATAGAACCTGTAAGTGTCCCAGCTGATACTTCTCCTGTAAATGAAGTCGTTCTCACAGGCGATGATATAGACCTAACAAAATTACCTGTACCACAATTTTGGCCTCGTGATGGCGGAAAGTATATTGGGACAGGGGACATTACCTTCACCAAAAATCCTGAATCTGGCCGTATAAATATTGGATGTTACCGACAAATGCTGCATGGNCCACGCCGTGTGGGCATGTATTGCTCACCGGGCAAACATGGTCTCCTCGACCGAGAAGCTTGGTGGAAACGTGGTGAAGATTGTGAAGTAGTCGTGGCCTACGGTATTGACCCAATACCCTTTATGGTGGCCGCTCAGGCCTACAGTAGAGAAACTTCTGAACTTGATATAATCGGCGGTTTACTTGGTGCACCATTGGAGCTTACAGAAGGAATTTCTACATCCCTACCAATACCCGCACGGGCTGAGATCGTAATAGAGGGTACGGTATCCAAGGGCGATCTGGAAATGGAAGGACCACTTGGAGAATTCACCGGATATTATGGTCGACCAGAGGAACCGCAACCGGTCATCAATGTTACAGCCTTGCATATGAGAAAAAACCCGATCATGACAGCTGCACTGATGGCAGACTATCCAGCTTGTGAAATTGGCGCCTATTACGCAATCCAACGGTCAGCGGCAATTTGGGACGATCTCGAACGTTTTGGTATCCCCGGTATAGAAAGTGTATATTGTCACCCAGCAGCAGCATCAAGCTGGGGAATGACAGTGGTATCAATCAAACAACAGTATGCCGGACACATAGCCCAGACGCTATCCTCTACTGCACAATGCCCNGCGGGTGCATACTTTACCAAATGGGTTATCGCCGTTGATGATGATGTAGACCCAACAGACATCAACCAAGTTTTGTGGGCCCTTAGCACCCGAGCCAATCCGGTTGATGATATTGATTTACAACGGAAGACATGGTCAACCGGCTTGGATACCAGTCAATTTCCTCCAGAAGTAAGGCCTTATGGCTCCAAGGCATTAATCGACGCCTGCAAACCCCATATGCATTTGAAGGACTTTCCAGTCCGCACGATGGTTAGGAAAAAAGTCTACGATAGAGTTTCTCAACGTTGGGAAGAAATGCAACTGCCCGGTACTCCGCCAGACTTAGCATCACTTGATGAAATCCAGAGTTGAAATTCTTTTTACTCAAACCCGATAGATATAAAAAAGTGCAAAATTGCATACAAAATTATCTAGTCTAACGAAACGTAACCCTCGCGGATATCTTCGTCACGGCTTTTTAGATCTCTATCCGAAGGATCTCCGTAGCCTCCGCCACCTGCAGCTTCCATCATCATAGTGTCCCCCGCTTCCAAATTTATACTGGTGGTGATGGGCATTTCTTTCTCATCGGCTTTACCGGGATTGATCAAAAATCGACTGGGACGACCGGGCTGTCCTCCTGCGACCCCGCGGGGTGGTCGAACGGCTCTATCTCCGCGAAATATGACCAAACCTGGCTGTAAAAGTTCATACTCTCTTCTCATGGCAAGACCTCCCCTATACTGACCATCACCGCCAGAGTTAGGAATCAACTCAAACTTTGTNATCCTGCAAGGAAATTCAGACTCTACAATTTCTATTGGCGTCACGTAAATATTTGAGAGATGGACGGTTGTACCGGAGGCACCATCTTGAGATGAAGAACCTCCGTAAGCTGACCCATAAATTTCATACTGATTTCCACGTGGTTTCCTCGGCCCTTCTCCCCAATCTATGGTCAGTCCACCGCCACTCCCACCACTATATGCAGCAGCGCGCTTCGTTGAGAAAGGTCCAAATGCCTCGAGCAACATATCGATAACAGTCATACAAGTCTTCATGTATGAGCTGCACGGAGCAGGGGGTGTTGGGCTCACAACTGTTCCTCGCTTCAATTTTATGGAAACCACTTCCCTCACAGCATCACTGTAAATTAAGTTGGGATTTACCATCCCTATCAAAACTTGGTAACAACAGGCCTCTACAAGGGCACGACGAATATTAACCGGCCCCTTTCCTTGAG
Source organism: Rhodospirillaceae bacterium (assembly GCA_002712335.1). The sequence goes on from PATI01000060.1 coordinate 40,576, forward strand.
GGTCACTTTGAGAAAAATCAAATTCAACTTCACCTTTCTTTATAGTTATTCGGACATGCATCCGGATCGGTTTATCTCGATCGATGCCATCGCTATCAAGGTAAGATACTGCCTCCTCTACCCCGTCCGGCAGCTGAAACAGCGCCTCACGAAATTCGACACCGGCCGCCTCAATCATCACATTAAGTGTTCCTCTCAAGGTCTCAACACCGAGTTCGGAACAAATTTTACTCATCCTGTCACGTCCAATAAAACAGGCAGCTACTTGGCCACGCAAGTCACCTAATGTTAATTCAGGTTGCCTACTATTTGCCGCAATCAATCTTTCAATTGCCTTGTCATAAACGCCCGCCCGATAAAGTCTGGTAGGGGGATAGAGAATACCTTCCTGAAAAAGCTCGGTAGCCTGCCCCCATGTAGATCCAGGCATTGTTCCGCCGACGTCCGCTTTATGAGCTATCGAGCCTGCAAATCCAATAAGTTTTGTTTGGGCAAAAATTGGAACTATAACCCCCATATCGGGGACATGCGGCATACTACCGTCATAAGGGTGATTAGTGATAAAAACATCCCCTTCGCAAAGCCCTTTGTCTCCGACTAGTTCTAAAATTCTCTCGACGAAGTATCGATAGGCTGTAGAGTGGAAAAACATCGGAGGAGCAACAAGTAATCGCCCTTCGGAATCCAGAATTACACAACTAAAGTCTCTAGATTCCCGAACGATCGTTGAGTAGCCGGAGCGAAAAAAATGGTGGTGCATCTCATCCATTAGGCTCCCTATACGATTACGGAGTATCTGTACTGTTATGGGATCAACATTATCTTT
>PATI01000061.1 GCA_002712335.1 Rhodospirillaceae bacterium
TATTGACAAGCGGGAGCTTAAAATTGACAGAACGTACTCTTTCTATAATTAAACCGGACGCAGTTTCCAAAGATGTTATTGGCGAAATTTACAGTCGTTTTGAAAAGGCTGGTCTTAAAATTGTTGCTGCGAAAATGGTCCAACTTAATGAAGACTCTGCTGGCGGTTTTTACGCTGAGCACAAAGGTAAGGGCTTCTTCGAAGACTTAATCCAATTTATGACCTCAGGGCCAGTAATGTTGCAGGTTCTTGAAGGTTCTGACGCCATTGTGTTGAATCGAAAGTTAATGGGGGCGACAAACCCAGCAGAAGCTGAATCGGGGACAATCAGAGCAGACTTTGCATCATCAATTGATGCCAATGCGGTTCATGGGTCAGACTCTCAAAAATCAGCAACGCGAGAGATCGAGTATTTTTTTTCCGATGATGAGATCTGCTCCTAAAGACTATAGTTTTTGAGAATTGCATCATGAGCAATAAACAAAAAGTTAATCTCGCGGGTCTAACACTTGTTGGATTAAAGAATCTGTTTAGTGACCTGAACGAAAAACCCTTTAGAGCAGCTCAGGTCATGAAATGGATTCATCAACGAGGTGTCACCAATATTGAGTTCATGAGCGATATCAGTAAGGACCTGCGTAAGCGCCTTTTTGAGGTTGGAGAAGTCAGATTACCACATGTTTTGAACGAGTTTGTTTCTAACGACGGTAGCCGCAAATGGATTGTAGAGGTTGCTAGCGGCAGTCAAGTGGAAATGGTTTATATACCTGAGGGAGGTCGAGGTACTTTATGCATATCATCACAAGCGGGATGTTCTTTGGACTGCAGTTTTTGCGCCACAGGCAAACAAGGCTTTGATAGTAATTTAAGTATTGCTGAGATAATAGGACAATTGTGGTGGGCAAATAAGCTACTTGGTAATTTTGATCAGTCGAATCCTATTTCAATTAGTAATGTATTTAGGATGGGGATGGGCGAGCCGTTGTTAAACTTTAATAACGTAATTGATAGTGTCAACATAATGATGGAGGACGCAGCTTATGGATTATCGAAGCGGAAAGTGACGATAAGTACCTCAGGTGTAGTTCCAGCGATTAGAAAAATGAAAGGTTTAACAGAAGTCTCTATAGCTGTTTCCTTGCATGCACCCAATGACGAGCTTCGTGGACAAATCATGCCCATNAACAAGAGATATTCGATTGCCGAATTACTTGATNCAGTCAAGGCATATATGGCTAGTTTATCAGATAATAGGGTGCCCTTGATTGAATACACTTTAATCAAAGGAGTTAATGATCATNGGCAACACGCGCGGGATCTTGCAAAATTNTTGGATTCCTTTCCATGCAAGATTAACTTGATTCCGTTCAATACCTTNGAATCAAGTAACTTCGAGCGGCCNAGTGGCTCGTCTATNACGAATTTTAGAGAAATTTTAAAAAAAGCCGGCTATACCGTTACAATCCGGACAACCCGTGCAGACGATATTGGTGCTGCATGCGGACAACTCGTTGGAGGCGTTACNGATCGTACACAGCGCAGTGTTAGGCATAAGCGAAAAATAGATAAAAGCAATGAAAGCATTAAACTAGTTGGAAAACTTGCTACTGCAGCCGAAAGAATATAAGTGTGTTGAAAATAGCGAATTAGTTAAAGGGATCCTTAAAAATGCAAGAAGATGCCCTCTCCGACCAGCAGGAAGGAGCAAAGGTAGAAATCAAAACTACCAGTGTAGGTTCTCGACTCAGGGAAGAAAGGTTAAGCAAAGGAATCAAAACGGCTGAAATCGCCGAGAGGCTTCATATCACCAACCACTACGTCAAGGCTCTTGAATCTAATAACTTTGATAAGTTACCTAGTACTATTTTTATAAAAGGATATCTTAAAAACTATGCTGATCTTCTTGGTCTGAATCCGAGTGAGATTATTGGATTATATGAGAAAGCANCTTCTCAGAGCGAAGAGATTACTNACGCTAGCGGTCCTAAAAAAAATTTAAAANCTAGAAACAGAAATTTTGTTGTGCTGTCAGCGATATTGTTTATCGTCTTTTTTACTGGCCTCTGGGTGTATGAAAGTGTTTTTGGAGAAACCTCATCTTTAAATCTTACTGTCGAAACTACGCTCGATGGAATTCAAAAACTTCAGTTTGCAACCATGCCCGCTGCTAACGAGCACTTATCAAAAACTGTTAGTGGCCCGTATAAAAAAGGCAGCAATCCCTCAATACAGTCAAATAGTGGTCGTGTTCTCGATCGGAGCGAACCTGATAGAATCATAGACTTCAGCTCTCCAGGTGCAGATAAACTTGATATCTTATTTTATGATGAAAGTTGGATAGAGATAATGGACGCCCCTCAAAATAAACCGTTTAGAGAGATTATGACATCAGGAAGCACATTGCAGGTTAGAGGTGTTGCGCCGTTTTATATCCTGGTTGCTGATGCTACAGTTGCTCGAATTAGGTTTAATGGGTTGGAAATTGAGTTGACAGATAAAATTCGTATAGATAATTCAGCTAGTCTAATTTTAGGAATGTAAATTGATGACATCGTCCAACTTTATCAAGCGAAGAAAAACTCGAAAAGTCATGGTAGGTGATGTCGCTGTTGGAGGTGATGCTCCAATTTCAGTCCAGAGTATGACCAATACTGAGACTACAGATGTACAGTCCACGGTTGCTCAAATACATCGATTGGAGAAAGTTGGAGCTGATATTATCAGAGTTTCGGTGCCGACAATGGATGCAGCCGATGCTTTTAAAACGATCCGAGGACAAGTTAAAACCCCATTGGTTGCTGATATCCATTTTGATTATCGAATCGCGTTAAAGGTACTTGAATATGGAGCAGACTGTTTGAGAATTAATCCTGGGAATATTGGAAATGTCGAAAGGGTAAAAGCAATCGTAGACTCTGCTAAGGATAAATCTATCCCTCTTCGTATTGGTGTGAACGCTGGTTCGTTGGGTAAATCGCTTCTTCGAAAATATAAAGAGCCATGCGCTGAAGCCATGGTTGAATCAGCGTTAAAGCAAATAGATACACTTGATAAGCTAGATTTTCATGAATTTAAAATAAGTTTAAAAGCGTCAGAAATATTTATGACTTTAAGGGCCTGTCGGGAGCTTGCAAGGCAAGTGGACCAGCCTTTTCATTTGGGTATCACCGAAGCAGGAGGTCAGCGGTCTGGCACCGTAAAGTCGGCTATAGGCCTAGGGTCTTTGTTAATGGAAGGAATAGGGGACACTATAAGAGTATCACTTGCCTCTGACCCTGTTGAGGAGGTTAAAGTAGGTTCAGACTTGCTTAAGGCTCTGGGCTTGAGACATCGAGGAGTGAACTTAGTGGCTTGTCCTAGTTGTTCTCGACAAAATTTTGATGTTATATCAGTAGTTAAAGAGCTCGAGACGAGATTGGAAGATATTATTACGCCTGTCGATGTCGCGATAATTGGTTGCATAGTCAACGGACCTGGTGAGGCTAAAGTGGCTGAGGTCGGCCTGACTGGTGCAAGTCCAAAAAATTTAGTGTACGTTGACGGAGTTCCTGATCATAAAATCTCCAATGCGAATCTTGTGGATGATCTAGAAGCCATGGTTCGCAAGCGTATTGAATCAAAACATGTTGAAAGCAAAGACATAATAGCAACGGATTGATTCGGTATGAAGAAACTACAAGCGATCAGAGGTATGAACGATGTCCTCCCTGATCAGTCCGTCACCTGGCAGTTTCTAGAAGACACTTTCTCAAAGGTGGTGAAACGCTTTGGCTATCAAGAAATTCGCTTCCCTATAGTCGAGCAGACACAATTATTTAAAAGGTCTATCGGTGAGGTAACCGATATTGTTGAGAAAGAAATGTACTCTTTTGATGATCGTAATGGTGTAAATCTGAGTTTGAGACCAGAAGGTACCGCTGGATGCGTGAGGGCAGGAGAGCAGCATGGATTGTTTTATAATCAACAACGAAGACTTTGGTATCAGGGGCCTATGTTCAGGCATGAGCGGCCTCAGAAAGGGCGCTATCGTCAATTTCACCAATTTGGTGTAGAAGCCCTGGGCATGTCTGGTCCAGATATAGATGTTGAAGTTCTTCAACTTGCACATATGTTGTGGGAAGAATTAAAGTTGACAGAGCATTTGACTCTGGAAATCAACAATATAGGTAATTCTGAGGATCGTAAGGCTTATGCGAGGGCACTAACGGAGTTTTTAACTAACAAAACCGAAATGCTCGATGAAGATGCGCTGAATCGGATGCATTCTAATCCAATGCGGATACTGGACAGTAAAAATCCGGAGGTGCAATCAGTTATTGAAACTGCACCGATTCTTTCCGATTTTCTTAGTGAAGATAGTAAATCCCATTACGCCAAATTAAAGGGTATGCTCGACGCGACTGGCGTAAATTATATTGAAAATGCAAGGCTTGTAAGAGGCCTAGATTACTACAACAATTGTGTTTATGAGTGGACGACCAGTGTTTTGGGTGCCCAAGGGTCGGTTTGTGGGGGAGGTCGCTATGATGGGCTGGTGAAGCAACTTGGTGGAAAAGACACATATGCATGCGGTTTCGCTATCGGTATGGAGCGATTGGTACTCATGTTGGATTCGTTAGAAAAAGTTCCGATCTCACAGCTTAAGCAAATTGATATATTTATAGCCACTATCGGTGCGAATTTAGTTTCAGAGAGCCTGTCTTTGGCTAATAAAATTCGTAAAGACTACCCAAACTTAGGAACTTTATGTCACTGTGGTGGTGGAAAATTTAACAGCCAACTGAAAAAAGCTTATAACTGCGGAGCAGATGTTGCGATAATTCTGGAAGAAGAATCTTGTGAAGGAAAACCAATTAATGCGAAAATCCGCCGGCTCGATGATTCAAATGAATCGAAAGTTGTTAAAATCAAAGAAATCTCGCAGGAGTTAAGAGGTTTTCTATCAATTTGAGATGGTTAGGATACATTGAGGATGTTTGAGAGATAACAAATCTTTAAAGTCTCAATATATGCAGGCATCAATCTGGGTCAAAAATAATGTGTAAGGCTAAAAATCAGGCTTAGGAGTAGATTGTGACTTTAAACGCTGCGGAAGAAGAAAGTATAGAAGCGATAAAGAAATGGTGGAATGACAATGGCAAGCAGTTGATAGCGGCCGTGATTGTTGTATTTGGAGGTTACGGTGGTTGGTCGCTCTGGCAGAATACTGAATTAGTCGCCTCTGAAATGGCGTCAGATCTATATGAACAAATTTTAGAGATCTCGCTTGTAGAGGCTGGTGAGTCTCCTACGGAGCAAGAAAGAAGTGACATTGTCAGAATAGCGAAAGAGTTGATGGAGTCTCATAGCGACAGTGTTTATGCCCAGTACGGAGCCTTATTTGCGTCGCAACAGCATGTAACGGATAATAATTTAGATGCAGCAGAAGAAGCTTTGGGCTGGATCCTTGAAAACCCTCAAACCGGTATTTTCGGCAATGAAGACCAAGGTTTGGTTCTAACTGTTACTTTAAGACTAGCGAGAATTGTTTTATCTAAGGGCGATGCAGAAAGAGCGCTAAAAATTGTCAATAATGTAATCCCAGGCTCATTTGAGGCAGGCTATGCGGAATTACGGGGAGATATTTATTCTGCCTTGGGACGATACGTTGATGCTCGTGACTCTTACGTTGCGGCTCAACAAGCTGGATCGGTAAGTGAGGTTCTGCAGTTGAAATTATCTGAATTACCAGATGATCGCTAGAGTGATAGGTTGAAGGTTATGTATGCGAGTTTAAATATCTTACTTTATCGGATAGTTGCGCAAGTACTATTTTTAGGTTTGGTGCTCTCAGTAATGAATAGTTGTGGAATCTCGGAATGGGTTCGTAATCCTTTTGGTGATGATGAGGACCCTAGAGCGCCTGCTGAATTAACGGATATTGCATCTGAGATTACTATAAATAGAAATTGGAGAATTGATGTAGGAAACGGGCAAGGGGACAACTTTAAGAAATTAACGCCTGTGGTAGATGGAGGCTTTGTATTTGCAGCTAGTGATGACGGCGAACTCCTTGCTGTAAATAGTACTAATGGAGATTTAATGTGGCAGACTGAAATTGAAGCTGCGATCACGGGCGGAGTTGGTGCTGGTGATGGAATTGTGATGATAGGTACGGAAGAGGCGGAGTTAGTAGTATTCAATCAATCTGATGGTAAAGAAATATGGCGAGCGCGGGTGTCTAGCGAGATTCTCTCCCAACCAAAAACTAATGGTGATATTGTTGTGGCTCAAACTGTTGATGGAAAGTTGGTCGCTTTAGACAGAGATGATGGCCTTCAGCGCTGGACTTATGAGACAACACTCCCCGCACTTACCTTACGGGGTACATCCTCGCCTGTTCTAACTTCGGAGGGAACGGTTATCGCAGGTTTTAGTAATGGAATACTGGTTTCTGTTGCGGCAGAGGATGGTGTTTGGAATTGGGAAGAAAGAGTTGCGGTGCCAGAAGGTCAGTATGATATCGAGCGTGTTATCGATGTGGATGGAGAGTTACTTGTAGATGGATCTAGGATATTAGCATCAAGTTATCAAGGTAATCTGATGGCTTTTGACACTGCTTCAGGTCAAATTGTATGGGGTATGGAAGCCTCTAGTTATCATGGAATGGACCAAGGCTTTGGAAACATTTATTACAACGACGATCGGAGCCACCTTTTTGCATTGAGGAATAATTCGAGTGATGTTGTATGGCAAAATGAAGAGCTACAGTATAGGGATTTAACGGCGCCTAAAACTATTTCTAACTATGTAGCTGTCGCAGACTTTGAAGGTTATCTGCACCTAATTTCACAAATAGACGGACGGATTATTGGTCGAACGCGTATTGACAATGACGGTATCAGATCTAACCTTTTAGCCAATAATGGTAGACTAATAGTATATGGTAACAGTGGGTCTTTGGTATCGCTGACCATAGAGTAAACATCTAAAATATCTTCAGGCAGGTTTTTCATGAGGCCAGTCATCGCTCTCGTTGGCCGACCTAATGTTGGAAAGTCGACTCTCTTTAACCGCTTAACGTCTACGAGGGACGCTATTGTTGCCAATATACCCGGGCTTACGAGGGATAGGCAGTACGGTGAAGGTAAATATGGTGGTAAGTCTTTCATTATTGTGGATACGGGAGGTATCTCTGGGGGAGAACAGGGCATTGACAAGGAAATGGCCTCACAATCTATCCAGGCGATAGACGAAGCATCAGTATGCCTATTGCTGGTTGATGCAAAACACGGGTTAACTCCAGATGATGAAAAAATCTTTGACTACTTGCGGAAGAGTAGCAAGAAGACACATCTTGTGGTGAATAAAGTAGACGGTACTGACCCAGATCTGGCAGTTGCTGAATTTCAAAAGTTAGGGACTCCTTCAATCTCACCTATCACGGCGACGCAAGGCCACGGTGTTAAACCTTTAATGCAAGATGTGCTGCAGGATGAGCTATTTGAGATAGAGTCAGACGAGACTTCGGATACAACTTTTGGAAGTATAAAAATAGCTGTTGCTGGAAGGCCCAATGTAGGCAAATCAACATTGGTTAATCGAATGTTGGGTGAGGAACGAGTCGTGGTTTATGATCAACCTGGAACTACCAGGGATAGTTTGTACATCCCTTTTGAGCGACGAGGTAAGTCGTACACGCTAATCGACACAGCAGGGATCAGGAAACGAGGAAAGACCAAACAAGTTGTGGAAAAATTCTCGGTCGTCAAATCACTGCAAGCAATTAGAGATTCAAATGTTGTTGTCTTGTTGATCGACGCGCGTGACGGGATTGTTGAGCAAGACTTACATCTCTTGGGGTATGTCATTGAGAGTGGCAGGGCGCTCGTGATTGCGATAAATAAGTGGGATGGCATGGAACACGAAGAGAAAGCATTAATTAAATCTGAAATTCAGCGGCGTCTTATTTTTGTCGACTTTGCGGCTATTCATTTCATCTCAGCTCTACACGGGAGTGGTGTTGGGAAAATATATGAGTCAATCCAAGTTGCTCACGGATCGGCTAAAAACCAGCTTCCAACTAGTATGCTTACTCAAATTCTTCAGGGAGCAGTGAAAGATCATGCCCCGCCTGTTGTTAATGGCAGAAGGATAAGGTTACGTTATGCTCATGCTGGGGGAAAGAATCCACCACGGATAATTATTCATGGTAAGCAATGTCACAAAGTCCCTAAACACTATATTCGATATCTAGAGAAGACTTTCCGTAACGCCCTAAAACTAGAGGGAACTCCTGTGAGGATAGAGATGAAGAGTGATGATAATCCATACATTAAGATAGAAGATGGTTTATCGCAGCAAAAAGTTGCCAGGAAACGACAAATTAAAAATAATAGACAGTATTTGAAGCGGTAACTTATGTCTTTGACTCTTAGTAAGATTAAAGCGGCAGAGAAACGACTATCTGGAGTGGCAGTAAATACTCCCCTAGTGACCAATCGTTATGTGAATAATCGTTTGAAAGCGAATGTGTATTTCAAATTAGAAAATTGCCAACATGTTGGGGCATTTAAATTTCGGGGTGCGTACAACCGACTCGCGCAATTAGATCACGCTCAGAGAAAACTTGGTGTAGTCGCATTTTCATCGGGAAACCACGCTCAAGGCATAGCCTTAGCTGCCAATATGCTTGGTATGCAGGCAACAATTGTGATGCCTAACGACGCGCCCCAATTAAAGCTAGAAGGAACTCTGCGCCTCGGTGCCACCGTAGTTGAATATGACCGAAATCAAGAGTCGAGAGAAGAGATCGCCGGGAATATAGCTGATGAAACAGGGGCTACTCTCGTGCCTGCTTTCGAAGATTTTGATGTTATGGCTGGTCAAGGAACGGCTGGTTTAGAAATTGTTAAACAGCTTAATTTAAAAAGAGAGGAATTAGATACTTTTCTCTCACCCTGCGGTGGAGGTGGGTTGCTTGCCGGGACCTCGACCGCAATCAAGGGTACCTTACCTTCGGTTCGCATTTACGGGGTTGAGCAAGAGCAGTATGATGATCATGCACGATCAAAAGTAGCTGGACATAGAGTTCAGATTAAAGGAAATACACCAACGATGTGCGACGCTCTAATGGCTACAATCCCGGGGGAAATGACTTGGTCGGTGAATCGTGAAACTGTAGATAACTTTTTAGTGGTTTCGGAAGATTCTGTAGCCTTCGCAGTTGCTTTTGCTTTTCGGTATTTAAAATTAGTCGTAGAGCCAGGAGGAGCGGTGGGCTTGGCCGCCTTGCTTGATAAAAAAATCGATATTTCTGGCAAGACTGTCGCTGTAATATTATCTGGCGGCAATATTGACAATAAAACTTTCAACTATTGCCAGAATAAATATCCGAATCCTGAATAATTTATATAGATTTTTGGATTATGGTTGCAGAAAAGAAAATTCTCATTCTTAAGACTGGCAACACAATTAAAAGTTTACTTGACTCAGGAGAGGACTTTGAAGATTGGTTTGTTGCTTGCTCAGGGCTGTCTAAGAGTAGGTTTGTGGTTCGGTCTCTTCATTTTGGAGAGTCTTTAGTTAACCTAAGTCGCATAGTAGCAATTATTATTACTGGTTCGCCTGCGTTTATTACTGATGAAGAAGCCTGGAACTTTATTGGAGCGAGTTATATTAAAAAGGCACATGAAAGCGGTATACCAATTTTAGGGGTTTGTTATGGGCATCAGTTGCTTGCCTGGACTTTTGGGGGCAAGGTTGGATTTAACGCAGAGGGACGAAGTATCGGAACGATACCGATAAAGCTCAAAGAGTCAGCAAAAAATGACCTATTATTCGGTGGTTTGCCAGAAAGATTTAATGTTAATGTTTCCCATCAACAATCGGTCGTTGAACTGCCATCCGAAGCAATTGAATTAGCTGTAAGCAGTTCAAATAACCTTCAAGCGTTTCGGTTTGGTGATAAAAGTTGGGGTGTTCAATTTCATCCTGAATTTTCAAAAAATATTGTCCGAAAATATATAGATGAGCGATCGATGACGATTAGAGAAGAAGGACTTGATCCAGAAAAGCTTGCTAGTCTAGTTTCAGACACGCCTAATAGCGTCATTTTATTTCAGAGGTTTTGTCAGTTAGCTACGGACAAGAAAGGTCAACTTAGCTAGAGTCAATTTCTGCCCTCACAGCTTCAATAATTCTAGATCGGCTAGGATTATTGATTTGGCGTCCATTGATGAATACAGCTGGAGTCGCTCGGACCCCTGAGGCTGTCCCGCCTCTTACATCGTTTCTAACCTTCATCACGACTTCCTCGGATGCGATGTCGGAGTGAAGTTGCTCAATGTCTAAATTTAGCTCAAGAGCGTAACTGTCGAATTCGCTTTCAACTTCAGACAAGTTTGACCAAATAGACTGGGTCGCAAATAGGTAGTCATGCATCTCCCAGAATTGATTTTGTCGTCCAGCGGCTTCTGCATATAGTGAAGCCGTCCATGCATGGCGATGCGTATTCGAAACCGGGAAGTGACGAAAGACCAATTGGGCGGACTCTCTTATAGAGGGCCAGGCTTGCGACATTGTTTGATGCTCAATTGCGCAGGCCGGACATTGAAAGTCAGCGTAGACAACAATGCTAACAGGTTTTTCTCCTGACTCTCTTACATGGTCGTTTTCTGCGATCTCAGCTGCAGAATATGTTGTGCCTTGATTAAGCAAAACATAGGCTGAAAAGATTACTAGTAGGGGAACGACAATGAAAAAAACAGTTTTTCTAACCGTTTTATTGATTCTCTCTCGCTGGCGCGCCGCTCGTTGTTTTTCATCTTTGATTTTTTTTTGCTGTTCTCGTTTATTCATACTGACCTTCATAAAATTTAAAGTTCTGAAATCCTACTATACGATGGATTAATTGTTCAAACTTGAATTCATATTCGGCAGTTTGATCTAAGAGGCATATATTCTGCAGACGTTCAACTAGTTATCTAAAAAAAGCGCTGGATCAACGCGGGTGTTATTTAGATTAATGCTCCAGTGGAGATGGGGGCCAGTAACTCTTCCAGTTTGTCCAACTCTACCTATTTGCTCGCCTGTTTTTAAAGTAGACCCAACTTCCACATCTATTGTATTCATATGACAGTAGAGCGAAATCAAGCCATGACCATGATCTAAGATGATTGTGTTGCCATTAAAAAAGTAGTTGCCAGTTGCACGGATAATCCCTGGTGCGGGTGCGTATATTGGGGTGCCCTCGTCTGCGGCAATGTCCATTCCCGAATGAGGGTTACGAGCCTGGCCATTGAAGAATCGTCTGAGACCAAAAGAACTGCTCCTGATCCCTTTGACCGGTGGTCTCATCTGAAAAACAGGTTCTAAATGATCAGTCCAAGTAGAAAATGCTGCGTCCATTTCAAGTCGCTCCCGAGATATTCTTCGCATGTCCTCTGCATTCGGGTTCACCTGTCTATTGTTAGTAATGGTCAAGTGTTGTTCAGTATAGGACTTGTCTTGTACCTGGAACGCAAGCTTTTGTTGACCACCACCAGCTAAGGTCAATGTGAAATTCTGAGATCCAACTTCTACATTTAGTGGGATTCCGATGATCGCAAATTGCTTACCCTCAAAATCAGCTAGCATGATTCTTTCGTCTCGATAGCTGCCACTGACCGCCCTTGCCGGTGTAGGGATCACTGCTATTCCTCCCGGCACCATAGATGAATTGGGCATGCTCGAAATATCGACATTCGCATATCCACTTGATACCGTGAGTTGCAGGAAAGCTAGATAAATTGCATGCCTAACGTATTTCATATTCCATCCAATCCTATAAATTCTCTATTTTTGATACAATCGATTCGATGTTACCGTTATGCAAATGTGACTGAATCTTGTCTCCAACCTTCACAGTATTCGCTGATTTGATTGGTGACAGTTCAGGTCCAAAAGTAATGCTATAGCCTCTCTCTAGAGTGGCCAATGGACTAACCGCTTCTAAACCTCTGCTTAATGACGTGAGAGCAGATTTGTTTATTTCTAGACACTTGCTTAATGACTGTATAAGTGAATTCCTATTGGTTTTCAATTTTGAAAGATCCCATTCGATTTTATTTATGGGAGACTTACTTAAAAGAGACTGTTTGAGAAGACTAATCTCACTGCGTTTCCTGTTGATTTGGCTCTTCGTTAACAGAAGAAATTGGCTCTCGAGTCGATCAAGGTCTTGTGAATGCTCCTGCAGCTTTCTACCTGGGCTTTTGAGCCTATTTTTTAACATAGCTAGGCGCTCTTCCGTGGAACTGATCTTGTTCTCAAGCCGGTTACTCAGACTGGCTATTACATCAACCAGATACTCATAATAATCATCTTGGTTGGTACTCATGACTTCAGCTGCAGCGGATGGAGTAGGTGCTCTTAGATCCGCAACAAAATCAGCTATTGTATAATCTATCTCATGACCTACCGCGCTAGTAACGCATAGCTCACTATTTACGATAGACCTAGCTACGCTTTCTTCATTAAAGGCCTGAAGGTCCTCTAATGAACCTCCTCCACGAGCAATAATTAGGGACTCAATGCCTAATTTTGATTTAAGTCGATTTGCGAGTTCTATTGCGCGGATGATTTCGGATGGAGCATCTGCTCCTTGGACGGATACGGGTAATAAGGTTATTTTGGTGGTAGGAGAGCGTCGTAAAAATACGCTGAGAATATCTTGGAATGCTGCTCCGGTTTCTGAGGTAATGACACCAATATGGCGATAATTAGACAATACCGGTTGTTTGAGTTCTTCAGCGAATAATCCTTCAGCAAGTAGCTTATTTTTTAGCTCTTCAAAGGCTCTCCTCAGCGCTCCCTCACCAGTTTCTTCGATGCTATCAATTATTAACTGGTAGTCGCCCCTGCTCCCATAAATGCTTAATTTTCCATATGCTGTAATCGCCATTCCGTCTTTTGGTTGGAATCTAACAAGTCGATTTCTGTTAGAGAACATCGCGCAGCGAATCTGGGCTTTACTGTCCTTTAGGGTGAGATACCAGTGGCCAGAGCTAGGCATTGCGATATTAGAAATTTCTCCCTCCACCACAACTTTCGAAAAATTTTCCTCAAGGAGGGTTCTCGCCAGCTGGTTTAGATCGCTGACCGATAGAATGTTTCTATCATTTTGGAAGGATTTGTTGGCTCGAAACTCTTGCTCAGAACTCATATCTTAGCTGACACCATTTTTCCAGGTTCTTCACTATTCCAATTCTATCTAGAATTCTTAATATCGCGAAATTAAAAAAATAGTCAGAGTTTTCAATTTAATTTAAAAACATAAAGTGCGTTGTGACCGTCTGGGCTGACTAGCTCGGGCGCCAGGAAACTACCAATACGCCATGGACTCCCCCCTTCGCGACCTGAGGTAAAAGCGACGTATTGTTCACCATCTATCGCAAAAGTCACAGGAAAGCCCTCAACTGAAGTCCCTAGTCGCGAACGCCACAATTCTTCGCCAGTGTCTACATCATAGGCGTGGACGTATCTGTCATAGTCGCCGATGAATACTAAACCACCACCTGTTGATAGGGCTGCGGTAAGAAACGGAGCTCGCTGAGAAATGCTCCACTTTTCGTCCAAAGAGTCTACTTCGTATGCTGCTAATTTACCGAACTCATCATTGGTTCCTGGCATTGGGAACCAGCGGCGGTCCGCCATCGTGCCACCACTACCGACTTCGAATGTTACCTCCCTAGGAGACATTTCCATGCACGATTGGCTGAGTGGTATTACGAGTTGTCGAGAACTTGGATGATAAGTACTGGATTGCCAATTATGTCCACCTGCAGTCGAGGGGCAAACTGACAGCCAGTCGCCGATCTGCATGTTACGAATATCATCTCGGTATCTTACCTCACCAGTTTCCAGATTTACTTCGGAGAAGACATTCTGGAACACAGTCTGTGCTAACCCCTGGAATTCGCCAGTTCGACGATCAAGTTTCCAAAGAATCCCACTTTTTCCGATAGTAAGAAGGTAGGGTTCGTCGAATAAATCTATAAGCACCTGTTCAAAAGCTTCATCCATATCCAAAGACTCGCCCGGAACATGCTGTCTATGCCAAACAATATCTCCGTTACTCGGATCTATTGCGAGAGTTGAATTTGTATAAAGAGTGGCATCTTCAGTGGTTAGTCCGCGACTTGCGGCCATCCAAGGCTTTGCTTGAGCTACGCCAAAAAATACTAGCCCTAACTCAGGATCCCAGCTACCAGTTATCCATGCATCTCCGCCTCCCCTGAATTCCAGTGGCAAGCCACCCCAAGTGTCGTCGCCGAATTCGCCAGGTTGCGCTATCGTATGAGTTCGCCAAAGCTCTTTCCCTGTTCGAGCATCGTGCCCGGTTATAAAGCAACTTTCTTCAAAAAAACGGGTGCACCCGTTAATTCCATTAATGACCTTTCCGTCTGCCACAATGGGACCGCTTGTGTTCGAATATCCAAGTGTTTCGTCTGCAATCTCTACATCCCACCTCACTGCCCCGGTTCGAGCATCTAAAGCCACGAGGTGTGCGTCAGTGGTCGCCACGTAAATCATGTCCTCCCACATCGCAATCGTTCGGAGTTGCCCTCCTTGCCGGCTTCCCTCAGGGAACTGTCTCTCGTATTCCCACAGCAGCGTTCCTTCTCTGCCATCAATAGCCTGAATGATATTGCCAAAGTTAGGGATATAAATGATGCCGTTTCTGACAAGCGGTGCGGGTTGGCTCCTGCCCGGCTCCATACCCCAAACCCAGGCAAGGCTCAGACTAGACACATTTTCCTTATTAATTGAATTAAGGGGGCTATATCCTTGACTTTTAGGTCCCCGTCGCCAATAAGTCCAATCTTCTGGTGGAGGATTTTTGAGATCCTCTGTCGTTACGTTTTGAAATTTCGAGATGGGCAGGAAAGAACGAGTCACTGCGCGTTCGCTTCGATAAATAGTCGCAATTTCGGGCACCGAATCTC
>PATI01000062.1 GCA_002712335.1 Rhodospirillaceae bacterium
TCAAAAGAAACAGCTTAGGACTGAAAAAAGAAAGATACAAACAGACATAGCTCCTTATAAAAGCAAGTGCAGAGCCTTTGGATTCAAAGAAGGCTCTAAAGACATGTCAAAGTGCATGTTTGATTTATATAAAATTAAAGAGAAAAACATACAAAATTCGATAATTATCAAAAATAATTCAGCCAGCAACTCAACAACTCGTAACCGTTTATACAAAGAAAAACGTGAACGTGAGATACAGGAAGGACTAGAATTGATAAAGCGGAGTTTGGAAACAATCAGTCCTCCTAGACGCAGAAATAGTTCAAATGGACTCAGAATTGGTCCAAATGGAAAAGTGTGGAATTGCCAGAATGGTATTTGTGCGAAGTAGTGAAAAAAAGTTTCCTACCCGTACTCCCTGCATTTTTATTTATGTCAGTCAGGGCCGTGAATTTTTCTCATAAACAACCCACTTGATGGTCGGCGTATAATCCAGACATCATTGTTGGTGGGGATCACTACGTGGGCGCTACAACAGATGGAACGTGATGATCATTCTTGTGTGATCTATGCCAGGGCGAGAGGATACAAGTGGCATGATACCTTTGCCCAGGGTCATCAGTTTTCCGAGGAGCAATATGGATCCAGTATAATATTTATTATTGATCCCAAGGTGCCTGATAACCGTCGTGTCACCCCTTTCGTTGACCTAGCAGAAGGCGCTGAGTTCCTGACCCGGAAAAGAAACAGAACAAAATAAGTACCTTAAAAAATTACGGGGACTTTTATGGGGACTCTTGAGTGCAATTCTGTGCCATTTGTTCACTTTCTGTGCCAATTTACGTTTCTACAGGTTTCCTATAAAAGCTAAAAAATGGCTGTTTTCTAAGGGTTTTAATGGTCGGAGTGAGAGGATTTGAACCTCCGGCCCCTGCCTCCCGAAGACAGTGCTCTACCAGGCTGAGCTACACTCCGGCCGAATTACATATATATAAATTGAATCTGGACAACAACCGAACACTAAACCACTAAATTTTAATTTTTATTAAAATCTGCGTTCAACAGAAAATCGAGCTGCTTCTGATAATGCTTTTTTATATGAATTTTCCGAAAAAATATCNAATGCATCTAANGCAATGCGACTATATTCTTTTGCTTTTTCTATTGTTGCTAACAAAGCACCGGATTTTTCAAGATATTGAACCGCACGCTTGAAATCACCTTTTTTCTGTTCCATATCTTCCAAAGTACGCCGCCAGAATACGCGTTCTTCTTCATCTCCAGATTGAAAAGATTGTATGATGGGTAGAGTGATCTTTCCGTCGCGAAAATCGTCTNCAACGGCTTTTCCTANAGTAGTTTGCTGTGCTGAGTAATCTAGAACGTCATCAATAAGTTGAAATGCCATCCCTAAATTGTGTCCATATGATCGAAGCGCGCTCCTTTCACCCACGGGACGACTAGAGACAACTGCTCCTATCTCTGAAGCNGCGGCAAAAAGTTTTGCNGTTTTTGCCTGAACAACCTCCAAGTAGTCCTGNTCTGTAGTGTCTGTATCATTTGCAGTTATCAATTGGTGGACTTCCCCTTCTGCAATTACCGATGATGCAGCAGAGAGAATTTTAAGGATCTCTAGTGATCCGTCCGCGACCATTAACTCAAATGCTCTAGAAAACAAAAAATCACCGACTAGAACGGATGCCTTATTTCCCCACACAGCGTTAGCAGTGGCAGCTCCCCTGCGAAGGTCACTCTCGTCTACGACATCATCATGTAGAAGGGTTGCTGTATGTATGAACTCGACACAGGCTGCTAATCCAATGTGACGGGTTTCTTGATATCCACAAAGGCGTGAGGAGCAAAGTGTAAGCATAGGTCTCAAGCGTTTTCCACCTGCGGCAATTATGTGTCCCGCTAATTGCGGAATAAGTAATACTGGACTCTGCATTTGTTCTAGGATGACTGTATTAACGTNATCAATATCATCAGATGTTATTGAAACTAGAAGATCTAGCGAGGCAGGCTTTTGAGCCTCTCGCTTTTCATTGAGATTGACGACTACTGACATCGTTTATATTTAAAAAAAACCTAAATGTTGGAATATAGAATNTTGAGCATAAATAAACGTGCTNTNGGGTCAAGAAGCCTTAAGGTCTGCTGTCAATTAGTCGCACCTCTGATTAGGNATATTTCATGAAGGAGTTACTTCGTTCAAATGATGTAATCTTAATAAACTGGTTACAGGTCCTGTTAAAAAACGATGGCATCGATACAGTTGTTTTTGACGAGTATACTANTGTTATGGAAGGTAGTTTAGGTGCTATTCAGAGGCGCATTATGGTGTCTAGTAACCAATATTTAAATGCTTGGAAATTAATTAAAGAAGCAGGGAAAGCGGATCAACTTGACTGATATGAATANNTGTCNTTTTACGGAAGATACCGTTTTGNGTGGTAAAATAAGAATACGCCAGCCAAAAAATGGATTCAGGACTACAATTGATGCTGTATTATTGGCGGCGNCTGTCTCAGTAAAAACTGGNGATCGAGTGCTGGAGTTGGGTATTGGGGCGGGCGGGGCCTCGTTGTGTCTGCGTCATAGAGTGAAAGGGATAAATATTATTGGTATCGATATAGATNCTGAAGCGGTCTCTTTAGCGATAGAAAATATTAAAATCAACGGATTGGATAAATGGGTTTCTGCGTTGGTGGGTGATGTGGCAAAACCTTTACCAAAGAATTTTATAACAGCATTTGACCATGTAATGTTAAATCCTCCTTTCCTTCCAGAAGGCACTAAACATGTTTCACATAATCTNGGACGGGCAATTGCTACAAGAGAAAGTAGTGCAGGATTAAAACGTTGGCTTAAATATGCCCATGATAGTTTGTCGCACAAAGGGCGATTGACATTAATTCATAGGTCTGATCGTCTTCATGAATTAATAGAGTGTTTGCCCGCAAATTTGGGAGCTATCAGTATATTCCCGCTATGGCCACGGGACGGTAAAGAAGCAAAACGTGTGCTTGTTCAGGCTCGAAAAGGNGTGAAAAGCCCTTCCCGTATCCTACCGGGTTTAACTATACATAACAAAGATGGTAGCTATACCAAGGAAACTAAAAATGTGCTCGAGGGTTCAGCGATAATTTTCTGAGGTTCTTGGCATAATTCAGCTTAGTGCTTATGTTTTGGAATTGGATATCATGAAATTTAAAAATTTTCTTTGTAAGTGTTTCTCCAAGATTCCGCTGCGTTTTTTTCGGAATCCACGTCCGGTTGTATCTATTTTAAGGTTATCTGGTGTTATTGGCCAGGTTGGTCCTACCCGTTCTGGTTTAACATTAGAGAATTTAGAAAAATCAATCGAACGCGCTTTTTCTAATTCGCGGACAAAAACTGTTGCGTTGATAATTAATTCACCCGGGGGATCACCGGTGCAGTCAGCACAAATTTCACGACGGATTCGTGAATTATCTATTGAAAAAGAAATACCAGTAATCGCCTTTACCGAAGATGTCGCTGCCTCAGGCGGTTATTGGCTTGCTTGCTCTGCGGATGAAATTTTTGTCGATTCTAATTCAATAATTGGTTCTATTGGAGTAATTTCCAGCGGTTTTGGGTTTGTAAAAGCCATTGAAAACCTTGGCGTTCAGAGACGCGTGTACTCAGTCGGAAAACGAAAAGGTATGCTTGATCCTTTTTTGCCTGAGATACCAGAAGACATAGAAAAACTTAAATTAATACAATCTGATATACAAAATAGTTTCAAAGAAATGGTATTGGATAGGCGGGGCGCTAAATTAAAAACCTCGGATATCGATCAACTTTTCGAGGGCGACATCTGGACCGGTAAACAAGCTGTTGAATTGGGGCTGGTTGACGGGGTAGCTGATTTAAGAAAAAAAATGAAAGATATTCATGGGGAGCGCGTAAAGTTTCGTAACTTCTCGGTTAAGAGCAATACTATAAAGAAACTTTTCACTAGCCGTGAAGATAGATTCCGACATCAGGTTTTATCAATTATTTCAGCAATACAAGAATGGAAGACCTGGAACCGATTTGGAATGTGAGGGTCAATTTTGTTAGGATTCAGTTTTAGCAAATTAATTGTTCTATTGATTATTATAGTTGTTGTTTGGCAAGGCTTTAAGGTTATCCGTAAGTGGAGACAGGATTTTACGAAAGAATCATTAGAACGAAAAAATAATTCCGTTAACGCAACCCCAGAAAATATGGAAAAATGTAGTGTTTGCTCTACCTTTGTTCCAATTTCAGTTGCTAAAAGTTGCGGTCGAAATAGTTGTCCCTACTAAGTTCCAATTAATCTTTCAAATTAATTCGTGCACTTTTAAGTCGAGGTTTCCTTGACCATTTCCCCCTTGCGCGCGTATCTTTCCAAAGATTTTTCAACATAGATAGAGACCTGAAATGGGGCAAACGGGCAACCCCGAAGACGCATTCCAAAACCTAATCCTGAGACTTCACGGATTCTGGAGCAATCAGGGTTGTGCAATTTTGCAACCTTATGATTTGGAGGTTGGTGCTGGGACCTTTCATCCCGCTACAACCCTGAGGGCGCTGGGTCCAGATGCCTGGCGAGCGGCTTATGTGCAGCCGTCAAGGAGGCCAACAGATGGTCGCTATGGGGAAAATCCAAACAGATTACAGCATTATTACCAGTATCAGGTAATACTCAAGCCTTCTCCGGAAGATAGTCAGGATCTCTATCTACAAAGTCTAGAGGAATTAGGAATAAATCCCTTGGCCCACGACATAAGGTTTGTTGAGGACGACTGGGAAAGCCCGACTTTGGGAGCTGCAGGCCTTGGCTGGGAGGTATGGTGTGATGGCATGGAAGTTACGCAATTCACCTATTTTCAGCAGGTAGGCGGGTTGGAGTGCAAACCCGTGTCCGTTGAGTTGACATATGGCCTAGAGCGGTTAGCGATGTATATTCAAGGCGTCGAGAATGTCTATGATCTGGATTTTAATGGGCATGGTTTGAGCTACGGGGAAGTGTTTCATCAGGCCGAAAGGGAATATTCCGCATATAATTTTGAATACGCAAATATTGAAATATTAAGGAAACACTTTGAAGATGCAGAGAATGAATGTAGCCAGCTTCTTCAAAAATCACTTCCACTGCCAGCTTATGACCAATGTATAAAATCTAGTCATCTCTTTAATTTATTGGATGCACGTGGTGCCATCAGTGTTACGGACCGAGCAAATTATATTACTCGGGTGCGCGCCATGGCCAAGGGTTGCTGTGAAGCTTGGGTTGGCTCTAGGAGTTCTAAAAATGAAGGGTCAGCATAAAAATGGATCTAATTTTAGAACTTCTTTGCGAAGAAATTCCCGCTCGTATGCAGTTGCGTGCTTTAGATGAACTTAAGTTAATTATCCAAAACAGTTTAAAGAAAACTAACCTAAACTTTAGCGACGTTAGAGGTTACGTGACTTCTCGGCGGCTCGCAATCATAGTTGAGGGACTACCGAAAGCGCAAGATAACGTAAAAGAAGAACGCAGAGGTCCTAAAACGGATGCACCCGAAAAGGCAATACAAGGTTTCCTTAAGTCTAACAATGTCAACCTAGAACATTGTGAAAAGCGGAAGACTGAAAAAGGCGAATTTTGGTTTTTCGTTATTCAAAAAAAAGGTCTTATGACAGACGAAGTCCTTAAACATTTACTTCCAGAAGCCATCCATAGTCTTCAATGGCCTAAATCGATGCGTTGGGGGCGCGGTAGTTTCCGTTGGGTAAGGCCATTACGGCGCATAATGTGTGTTCTCAATGGAAAAATTTTGCCTATCGAAGTTGGAGACGGTATTCCGTGTGGAAATATAACTAGCGGTCATCGTTTTATGGGCTCTAGTTCAATTGAAGTTAGTTCGGTCGTAGATTACGAGCACAAACTTAAGAAAAATAAAGTAGTCATTGATGTTTCTCTTAGAAAGAAACTTATTGATAGTCAATCTAGGCAATTGGCTGATGCCGCGGGTTTTGTGCTTAACAATGACCCTAAGCTCTTAGAAGAAGTGAGTGGTTTAATCGAATGGCCAGTGCCCCTTCTTGGAAAAATTGATGAAGAATTCATGATGCTTCCGGATGAAGTGTTAATAACGTCGATGCGTACACATCAAAAATATTTTTCTGTTTTGAACAAAGACGGTTCGCTGGCACCGCGTTTCGTGATGGTTTCAAACATTGAGACAAAAGACCATGGCATTGAAATCATAAAGGGTAACGAGCGTGTTTTGAAGGCACGGCTCGCGGATGCCAAGTTTTTTTGGGAGCAGGATAAAAGACACACACTGGAAAGTCGTTTCAATTCTCTGAGCCAAATGATGTTTCACAAAAATCTCGGCAATCTTGGACAAAAAGTTGAACGAGTTGAGAGACTAAGTACAGAAATAGCTAAAACTATTGGTACTGATCCGGAAATGTCTGCACGAGCGGCACACTTATGTAAGGCAGACCTGATGACGGGCATGGTGGCTGAATTTCCGAGCCTTCAGGGTACGATGGGTTACTATTATGCATTAGCTGATGGAGAGAATATTAAGGTCGCTCAGGCTATTAAGGAACATTATGCTCCCGCGGGTCCAGAGGACGCGTGTCCGACGGCACCAATTAGTGTTGTAATTTCAATTGCTGATAAAATGGATACTCTGGTAGGGTTTTTTGGCATGGATGAAAGGCCAACTGGATCACGCGATCCATTTGGCTTGAGGCGGGCGTCTCTTGGAATTATTCGGCTGATTTTACAAAATAATCTTAATGTTCGGCTTACCCGGCTCGTGGAGATTACGCGGAATCAATACATAGACGATGCAGCATTTAGTCTTGAGGGTTTTGAAACAGTTCTTTTAAACTTCTTTGTTGATCGACTGAAAGTTTATCTTCGAGCGCAGGGTGTTCGACATGATCTTATAGAGGCCGTGTTTCAATCAGGTGATGATGATCTTTTGCGGCTCGTTCAAAAAGCCAATGCTTTGGCGATGTTTATAGCCACGGACGATGGAGAAAACCTTCTTACAGCCTATAAACGAGCTCGCAACATAGTTGGAATAGAAGAACAAAAAGATGGAACCAATTACGGATTAGGGGTTGTCGAACAAGATAAGTTCGTTCAACCGGAAGAAAAACTTCTTTGGGAAGCTTTAGGAGAATTCGACAACATTGATCTAAATGATCCAGACATGTCTCAGTTTGAAGAAATGTTGGGAAAGTTAGCCAATTTAAGAGTCCCGGTTGATAATTTTTTCGACAAAGTAATAGTAAATTGTGATGACGCTGATTTGAGGAGAAATCGTCTACTAATGCTCTCTACAATCGGAAATTGTTTGGATAAGTTAGCGGACTTTTCATGCATTGAGAGATAAAGTTTTATATTTTCTTTGCCCAATCCGATATCAGTTCTCCCAATTCTGCTCTTTTTGATTGCTGATTAATTAAAAAATGAGTTCCACCAATAATTTGATGAAATTCTTCTCTTTTTCCTGCCGCTTCTGACCACATTCTAATATCACTTGGGAGTGCGTTTGTATCGGCCGTGAATTCAAAATTTATTATTGGAACCGATGTACGGAGTAAACATTTCGGCCCATTTGCGTTGGAACTAAGGGACCATTGGCTCATCCAAGATTTAAGAGTTGTAAATCTTGCAGCATCTCGAGCTCCATAATTTAATTGATATGGGTCACCCCAGACCATTCCCGTTTCTCGGTCATTGGGGTCTAAAGTGAGGTCTAGGAACCTAGGGTCGGCGCAAGTTCGAAATACTAAAAAAGGTTCATCATTAACGACAGTAGATCTTTTCTTTAAGATTTCGATTCTTTTTTTGGTTTGGTTGGTAATAAAATTTATTCTATCTATCTGGGCTTTTCTATATTTTGAGACGAACGAGGCATTGAATGGTGGCCCGTTGATGGCATTGAAAATATCCAGTTCAGAATTTTTAGAAAAAGGATCATTCTCATCTGTAACTGAAGCGTCTATCCAACGGCTAAGCAACAAAGCTCGCCCGGGGTGAGCTCCAAACAAAGCAATTCCATCGGCGGGAGGAAGATGTTCGGCAGTTAACCATACCTGGTCACCTGCCGGTGTTTTAGTAATAGTAAGTTCTTCAGATTCGGCTTGATATAATGCGACAGTTGAGGCTCCGCCCGAATTTCCGAGAAGGATAATTGTTTCGAAACCCTCATTTCTTAGGAATTTTACTCCTGCGCCTACATCTTCAATGACTCTTTCAAATAACAGATGGGCGTCATTATTAAGATAGCGTGTATTTATAGCCAAAAAATTAATTCCCCGCTTTGGCAACTCTTTAATCAAATAATGCGAAAAAAAATTACTAGTTGGGTGTACAATCAGCGCGGCGACTCTGCTTTTTGGTGAGCGGTTCAGTAATCCATAGATCCTAGGGCCGCGTTTTGGGTTTATATCGAGCGTTATTAGTTCTGGGGAGGTCATTTGACTTCCAATTTTCGCATTTCGAGTCGCTATCTAAAAATAATTTAGATCTTTTTTTGGTGGTTCATTGCTTTAAGGTCTTTTAGTATTGGCATCTCTTCAAGATTTTTTTCATTAATTTGGTTCCAATCTATTTTATCCGGCGGAGGAAAGGGTTCTTTGACTACCAGAGTTTCATCAGGGGTTACAATAATCGAGAGTGGTAAGTCAACGGTCTCTCTGGGAAAATCCTCAACCACTGAAAGTTGGTGGACAGTTGTCGCGACGGGTACCGGTTTGTGGCCCAGTTCTCTTAAAATGGCAAACTCTATATCGCTGTAACCTTCTCCCTTACCACATCTTTTACCTGAACGTGTGACCGCCACGGAGCCGGCTATAATAGCATCCACTTGAGGAATTTCATTCAGAGATATTTCTTCAGACCATTCTTTGCTAGACGATAGTGTTACTGCCTTGGAAAAATTTCCCGCACCGATAACGGCCGGATCAAATTTTTGGAAACCTGCCCTAAGTCTCGGTGTTGGCATAAAATAGGTTATACCGCGCTTAAGAGCTTCAAGTCGGACTGCCCGCTGTGGTGAATCAGGGTTAATTTTAAGATATTTTGCGTCTTTCCAAGGAGATATATCGAACAATTTGGCGGCTGCGATTTCTGCATTTTTAAAATTAGGGATACGGCCTTGGATAGGGAAAGGAAATCTAGCTTGCTTTTTAAGCTGGAGTGTGTCCCATACATATTGGCGAGCTAAGGCCTTAGATTTAAAGGACAGATTCATAGTCCTGCTTTATCGCATATCCACAAGGCGAAACTATAGGAAAGGGAAACCTCTTTTAGACGGTCAAATCGCCCAGAGGCACCCCCGTGACCAGCTTCCATATTTATCCAACAAAGGATTTCGTTGTCTCCTGTATTATGATACCTCAATTTTGATGTCCATTTTACAGGTTCCCAATAAGTAACACGCGGGTCAGTAAGACCTCCCGTAGCTAAAACATATGGATACGCTCGATCATAAATGTTTGTGTACGGGCAATAAGACGCCATATCCAAAAATTGATCCTTATTCAGGATAGGGTTTCCCCATTCCACCCATTCTGGTGGGGTCAATGGCAAAGTCTTATCTGACATGGTATTGATCACATCCACAAACGGAACTTCCGCTATGATCCCTTTAAAAAGTTCTGGCTGCATATTTGTGATTGCCCCCATCAGCATTCCACCCGCTGAACGCCCTTGCGCGACAATTTTTCCCCTGCTGGTATAATTCTGCGAAATCAAATATTCTGCTGCTGATATAAAATCATAAAAGGTGTTTATCTTACTATTTAACTTACCATTGAGATACCAATCATAACCACAATCAGAACCGCCCCGAATATGGGCAATGGCATAAACCATGCCGCGATCTAACAAGCTAAATACATGGGTAGAGAAACTGGCCGGCATAGCATACCCATAAGATCCATATCCATAAATGAGTAGAGGTGAAGTTCCATCGATGGGTGTATCTTTTTGGTATAAAATTGTTACTGGAATTTTTGTACCGTCATGACCTACAGCGAACTCGCGACGACAAACATAATTTTCAGGATGGTAACCTGAAGGAATTTCTTGCTCTTTTCGTATAAGGCGCGTTCTTTTTGATAAACTATAATCATAAATTTGGTGTGGTGTTACAGGTGAAGAAAATGAGAAGCGTAAAATATCTGTCTCGAATTCAAAACCAAGATGAAGTGTCAGGTCGTATGCTTCCTCAGTGAATAAAATTTTGTGTTCTTCATTAGTTTCGAGGTCGCGGACTACTATCCTAGGCAGAGCGTCATTTAGTTCATGCCGCACAAGATAATTATTAAACACCATTATTGAAAGAATTAGACACCCTTTACGGTGAGGAACAATCTCATTCCAGTTTTCTGTGGCGTAATTTTCTAAAGGCGCCTCGACAATTTTAAAATCCATGGCACCGGCAATATTGGTCCGTATAATCAATTTTTCATCATGATCACTTACGTCATAGCTCACACCGGTCTCTCGAGTTTTTATCAGCGCTGGTTTGTTACTAGATTTTTCAGCATCAATCAGTCGAATTTCAGTTGTTTCGGCATGGTCGTGGGCTTTTATTAAAATGAAGCGCCCACTTTCTGTTTTATCTACGCTTAAAAAAAACCCCGGATCATTTTCCTCATAAACGAGAGTATCTTTAGAAGGAACTTCTCCAATATTATGGCAGAAAATTTTATTGGGTCGGTGATTTTCATCCAAAGTTGTGTAATAAAGAGCTTTGCTGTTACCGGAAAAGACGAAATCTCCCTGAGCATTGGCAATCTTCTCTGATAGAGTTTTCTTCTTTTCTATATCCCGTATTTCAATCACGTATTTTTCAGAACCGTTGCGATCTAACGCGATTGCAAGTAATGCATGATCGGGGCTGTGTTGTGAATGAACCAGTTTAAAGAATTTTTCACCTTTTGCTTCCTTTTCTCCATCAAATATAATTGTTTCGTCAGTGGTTACGTTGGAATGTCGAGGGCGCCGGCATAAAAGAGGATATTGTCCGCCTTTTAAAAACCTTTGGTAATATGCCCAATCACCGTCACAATCGGCTACGGAGAAATCGTCTTCTTTAATACGGCCCCTTAATTCATCGAGAAGTTTCCTTCTGAAGTCTTCAATTGGATGAAGAACCTTTTCTGTATAGTTATTTTCAGCGTCCAAATGCTCTCGAATTTCGGGTTTTAATTTATTTGGATCACGCATGACCTGCTCCCAATTCGGGTCGCGCAACCAAGCGTAGGGGTCATCGAGAGTTTTCCCGAAACGATATTGTTTTTGTATTCGTCGTGAAGCCCTTGGCGCTGGGATTTTAGGAGTAGGTTTCAAACACTTCACCCTGAAACTTCACTCTCCACCTCTATCGCCTTCGCCATCGATGAGAATAAATGCCATCGTGCAGTATTCCTCTGATTTATTAACCCAGGCGTGGTTGGTACCTCTTTGCACCATTACATCGCCCGCCTTCATTACAACCTCGGAATCATCTAAGTACATCGTCATTTCTCCCGAGAGACATAGAGCATAATCAACAGTATCAGTTTGATGCATAAAGGAGTGTTGTTTCTTTTTCTGTTCGCTTTCACCGTGCTGCAATGCGCCGTCCGCACCGTATTCCTGAAATGCCTTTCTTGCCGTTTCTTCGTCTACTTGCTCTACCTTCGATTCTGGCGGAAACTCTATCAATCGGAAAGTGGTTCCGGCTTTTGGTGGGGGTAAGGGAAGGTCGATACTCGTCTCTTCTTCGGGTCCATCATATCGAGCGGGGGAAGATTTGGTTGTCCACATGTTATGAAAAATTACTCCCGGTCTATTGGGAGTAGTTTTGACGCCTGGTGTTGGTCCATCAGCAATAATTATTGCCTTTCCATTTTTATCATGGCCGGTGACAATGCGCCGAATACCCATAGGTTTTTGATCGTTCATTTTACATTCTTT
The DNA here is from genome assembly GCA_002712335.1 of Rhodospirillaceae bacterium. The sequence continues at coordinate 11,951 of PATI01000062.1, forward strand.
CTCAATAAAATTTCATAAATTATTTAAAAAACTAACCAATGCAGAGTTAAAATTATCGGGGTTCTCCATGTTGGCGATGTGGCCGGCGTTGGGGACAATATGCATTGATGAACTTGGAACCATTGCCAATAATGGTTCCATCGATTTTGGTCCAGCAGCGGCGTCCTCAGCCCCTGAAATAAATAATGTGGGAACTCTTATTTCCTCGATTCGGCCGTGGTATTGGATGGTTTGAAGTGCTGAAGCACAGCCTATGAAACCCTCAAGCTTGGTTGTGCTAATCATATTTTTGATTTTATTCATTGTCTCTTGGTTGCCAGAGTTGGAATAAAACTTCTCAGTAAACCAACGAGTGGCCGTTGGTTCGGCCATACCTCTCATGCCACCTTTTTCGGCCATTACCTTGCGGTCGTTCCACGCTTCAACGAAAGGCTCAGGCGAGCGGTGTGGTAGATCACAACCTATAAATCCGGTAAGGCGTTTATTATGATCTATGGCGACACCTAAACCAGTTGTTCCACCCATTGATAGACCACATAAAACACTATTATTAATATCTAACATGTCCCAAAGCCCAATCAGATCCTGCACTAGTAAGTCAAAGGAATAAGGTGGGGGACTGGCGTCTGTGTCACCGTGACCGCGCTGATCATATCTGAGAATGCGCCAATCATTAGACAAGAGCTTAACTTGTTGATCCCACATGCTAAGGTTTGTCGCGAGTGAATTAGAAAACGTAATCCAGGGAGCTCCCTCTGGGCCCTCTATTTGATAGTTTATATTTATTCCATTAGCCGAAACTGTCGGCATTTTTTCTCTCCCATTGGTTTTCGTCATTAGTAAGTCAGGTTATTTTGATACGAGTTTTGATCGCTTGGGTCAATTGATGCGATTAAGATAAAGTTCGTATAAGTTTTGAACCCAAGACATGATAAAAAATCAGGGAGGCTTTAATGCCCATAAAATCAATGAGTAAAGCATTTAGAGAGCTGTTGGCCAGTAACAATGTAATTGTGAAACCGGGCGCTCACAACGCATTAAGCGCTAAGATAATTGAGGCTGCGGGATTTCAGTCTTGTGGTGTCTCAGGTTATGCAGTCTCGGCTACCCTCCTTGGAAAGCCTGATGTAGGTTTGGTTACTTTAGATGAAATGGTTATGATGTCTCGCTATATTGCAGAAGCTGTTGATATTCCAGCTATAGCAGATGCTGATACAGGGCATGGTAACGCCATAAATGTCATGCGGACTGTTGCGGATTTTATTCGGGCTGGTACAGCCGGTATTCATATAGAAGATCAGGTGGCCCCAAAAAGGTGTGGACATATAGCTGGCAAGCAAATTATTTCAATTGAGGAAGCAAAGGGTAAGTATCGGGCAGCTGCAAAAGTCAGAGATGAACTCGATCCCGATTTCGTCTTGATTGCAAGAACAGATGCACGCGGTGTGTCAGGAGGATCAGTCGAGGCGGTGATTGAACGGTCCAAAGCTTATCTCGATTCTGGGGTTGATATGATTTTTCCAGAAGGCCTGACTGCAAAGAAGGAGGTGGAAGAAGTATGTGAAAAAATAAAGGCTCCGATACATTATAATCGTACGGGTGTGTCACCAATGTTAACTCTCAAGGAATTGGATGAATTGGGTGTATCAATGGTTAGTTTTGCGACCGGCGCTCTAAGAGCGGGGGCCTGCGCAATGTGGGATTTTATGCATAANTTCAAAGAACAAGACGTAGCTTGTCAAAAGGCGTTTCTTTCAGAGGTAAAAGGTCATCCGGTCGGTGATATCCATGCTTTTATGGGGTTTGATAAAATCCGTGAACTTGAAGAAGAGTTTTTGCCAGAGAGTGAGGTATCCGAAAAATATGAGGATTCGGTGGGTTTCATGCCATCTAGTAAAAAATAGGGGAAATTATTATGGGTATGACAGTAATAGAAAAAATTCTAGCTAAAAATTCTGATCAGGATTTGGTTAAACCCGGCGATTTGGTCGTTGTTAACGTGGGCACAGCCATCTTATATGACAATAACTTTGGTCCATCAATTTGGCGAGATATAATTAAGGTTTATGACCGAGAGCGTGTAGTAGTGGTTTTTGATCATCGGGTTCCCGCTAAAGATATTGTAAGTGCAACAGCCCAAAAAACAGGGCGCGAATTTGTAAAAAAATTTAACATCGAACGCTTTCATGACGTAGGTNCTAAACAAGGAATAAGCCACGTATTGGTNGCCGATCATGGATATGCNTTGCCTGGTTCTGTTCTTGTCTGTGGTGATTCTCATACGTGTAGCGCCGGAGTTTTCAACTGCGCTGCTAGAGGAACGGGCGCACCGGATATGTTTTATGCGGTTACCAAAGGTGAGACCTGGTTTCGAGTTGGAGAAACAATTCGATATGACTTAAAAGGCAAACTAAATGCAGCTGTTTCTATGAAGGATGTATTTCTTTATATTGCTGATAAATTTGGATCTCATGCCAATCAAAATGTTGAATTTGGCGGCGATGCGTTACCTTTTTTATCCATAAATGCCCGTCGTACATTGACTACAATGTGTGCGGAATTGTCAGCAGAATTCGCAACATTTGAACCAGATTCCGTCTTAATAGATTATATTCGAGCCAGAAATTCCACTCCTTTTGAGGAGCAGTATCCGGATAAAGATGCAAATTATCTATATAGAAGGTCGATTGAATTAAACGAAATTGAACCGCTTGTAGCTTTGCCTGATACTGTTCTCAATAACTCTCACAAAGTCGGAGAACTCACTGGTACGAAGATCAATCAAGCCTTCATCGGGTCATGCGCTAATGGGACACTTGATGATTTTGCAGCGGCGGCACAAGTTTTAAAGGGAAAAAAAGTCGCTTCCGATGTTCGTTTGATTATTACACCGGGTACCCAAAATATTTATCTCGATGCCTTGCGGCGTGGATATGTAGAANTTTTAATTGAGGCGGGAGCAGTTGTAACAAATGCGACATGTGGTGCGTGTGGTGGCGGACACCTTGGTATTCTTGCAAAAGGTGAAAGTTGCATAACCGCTAGCACTCGAAACTTCAAGGGACGCATGGGCGATCCTGACTCAAAAGTATATATGGGTTCACCTGCGACTGTTGCAGCATCTGCCATTAAAGGGACAATCGCCGATCCACGTGAGATAATTGGCTAAAGGAAAAATATCATGGAATTCATAGGGAAAACATGGAAGTTCGGAGACAATATTAACACCGATCTAATTTTGCCAGGGAGGGCGCAGCTTTTTACTGAGGAAGAGCAACTGCGCTGTGTTTTTGAAGCCAACCGTCCCGGATGGATAAATGAGGTAGCCGAAGGACACATTTTGGTTGGGGGTCAAAATTTTGGCATGGGTTCTTCGCGACCCGCAGCACGTTCGCTACGAAATACTGGTTTGGCGTGTATGGTTGCAGACTCCATTAATGGTTTGTTTTACCGGAATTGCGTGAATTGGGGGTTTTTAGCTTTGGAATGCGGTGGGGTTTCCAAGGCTTTTGACGAAGGTGATCAGGCATCGGTTTCTTTCAAAGATTTTACTGTTAAAAATTTACGTACAAATAATGTGCTGCAGGCTCGTGGTATTCCAGATGTCCTATTAAATACGATGACTGCTGGGGGTGTTTTGCCACTTTTAGAGTCTGAGGGCCTTATCGCACCAAAATAAAATTTGAAATGGAAGATTATCATTATGAAAAAAACTTCAGCAATGGATGCCATAACGACGCGTGAGGATGTCAGTGAAATTGAGTGGGAGGCAAGGGTTCAACTCGCGGCTGCTTTTCGAATTTGCTATGGTAACGGTTGGAACGGATCAACAGCCAACCATATGACCGCACGTATTCCTGATGAACCGGAGTATTTCCTAATGAATGCTTCTAAATATTCGTGGGACGAGATAACGGCTTCCAACCTTCTAAAGCTTGACCTTAATGGCCAGGTTATAAGTGACACAGATCTGAAGCCACGCCCCGCTGGACTCAACTTCCATAGTGCTATCCAGCGTGAAATGCCGCATGTCGCCTGTTCGATACATTTGCACCCCTTAGCGGGGGTTGTTGTTTCGGCGATGAAGGAAGGGTTAATGTTTTTTGATCAAGGGTCTTGTTCTGTTTATGGACAGGTTGCCTACCACGATTTTGAGGGTATAGCAGAAGAAGCTGATGAAGCACCCAGAATAATTTCCGATCTTGGTGATAAATTTACGATGATCATGCGAAATCATGGCCTTCTTACCGTTGGACGAACCATTGCCGAGGCTATTGCTTACATGGGTAGATTGGTGCGTGCGTGTGAAACACAGGAAAGGCTGCTAGCTGCCAATGCAACCCCAGTTCCGTTGTCGAAGGAAGTTTGTGAGTTTACCGTTTCCCAAATAAACGGCAGATATGGTAACGCCCCTATTGGTGATGCAGATTGGAATGCAGCTTTTCGCCGTTTAGTCCGGCAAGATCCATCATTTATGAGTTAAATAGATCCGATAGTTGGNTCGGGGACGATCTCTATAATTACATTGAGGTCGCCCGATTCCGCGCCCCCGAAACCTTCAATTCCAAAGCCTCTAATTTTAATCGATTTGCCGTTAATTTGGCCTGCTGGAACGTCAACAGCGATCGTTAATCCGGTCATGGTGGTGACTAATTTACAGATGCCTTCGCGAGCNTCTGTTTCGGTGATTTTTAATTTAGTAGCAACATCTTGACCTCGGACCCTCATTGACGTCGCTGCAGCCCCTTTTACCCTTCCAAGACGAGTACCTGCAACATCACCATAAAGGTCCTTAATGCGCTCTCCCGATGTTTCATCAATCTCAAAATTATACCATACATCGCCCTTTTGCCCGTCTGCGGCATAGGCGGGTGTACTGCCTCGGAGGCCAGCGTTGTGGTCGTATTCGGCTCTTTTTTTTGTATCGGCTAGCAGATTATATGCAGCTGTAATTCGTTTAAATTGATCCGAGGCTTCTTTGTTCCCTGAATTAACGTCTGGATGAAGCTTTTTGGCAAGAGTTCTGTAGGCTTGTTTAATCTTTTCTAGGTTGGCGAGACGGTCTACACCAAGAAGTTTATATGCATTCATACTAAGTATTTATAAATCCGGAGCGTTAAGTATTGAACAATTATTTTCGATTACCAGTTTACCGCCGGTAATTTTCTGGAGTTCATCCAAAGATGTACCATCAATAATTTCGCGGACTAAAAATGAATCATTTTTGATATCAATCAATGCGTGGTCAGTATAAATTCTTGTGACAACGCCGTTTCCCGTAAGAGGGTATGTACATTGTTCAAGTAGTTTAGGTTGTCCATCTTTAGTACAATGGTCGGTAATTATAAAAATTTCTTTCGCTCCAACAGCAAGGTCCATGGCACCTCCGACACCAGGAGGCCGAGAATTATCCAAGGTTGCCCAGTTTGCNAAGTCCCCCGATTGTGATACTTGAAAAGCGCCCAACACGCATATATCCAAATGTCCACCACGTATCATGGCGAAGGAGTCTGTATGATGGAATATGCTTGCTCCATCGACGAGTGTTACCGGCTTTTTACCGGCATTAATTAGGTCAGGGTTTTCCTCGCCAATGGGCGGCGTACGTCCCATTCCTAGCAAGCCATTCTCGCTATGGATGATTACTTCCCGATTAACTGGAAGGTAGTTTGCTACCATTTCTGGGGCCCCGATTCCGAGATTGACGTAGGCGCCTTCAGGTATATCCTGTGCGACTCGCCATGCAATTTGTTTCCGGTTTAATGTAGCGCTCATTAGCTGTATTTCACTTCCATAACACGATTTACATAAATTCCTGGTGTGATCACCTGCTCAGGGTGGATGTCGCCAAGCTCTACAAAACTGTCGACCTGAACTACGGTTAATTTTGCCGCCATGGCCATTGTAGGCCCAAAACCACGAGCGGAAAGGTTATATGTCAGGTTGCCCCAACGATCTGCTTCTCGCGCTTTAATAAGTGCAAAATCTGCCGTTAGTGGGCTTTCAAGTACGTATTCTTCACCATCAAACACGCGACGTTCCTTACCCTCATCTAATGGAGTATTGACGGAAGTGCGGGTATAAAAACCGCCAATTCCAGCACCTCCTGAACGCATCCTCTCACTTAACGTTCCTTGTGGAACAACTTCAAGTTCTAACAAACCTTTTGCAAAAAGCTCTTTTGTAATTTCCGAATTACTTGAAGTTGGAAACGAACAAATTACTTTAGCTACGCGCCTTTCCTTTAGAAGTTTTATAAGTCCGCGTTCGCCTTCTCCTGCATTATTGGAAATGATAACAAGATCACGGTATCCGTGATCTAAAACTGCTTCGAGTAACTCTTGAGGGGCCCCGGCCGCGCCAAACCCTGCAGACATTATCGTTGCTCCATCAAACATGCCTTCTAAGGCTGAGTCAAAATCGTATACACGTTTATCAATCATCTTGAATTAATATTATTAAAACCTGAGAATATTCAAACCTATTAATTTTCGACTTTTAGCTCCAGTGATGCAACTATTACAAAAAATTATTTCCTCCAGCCCCTGTACCCCTAGATGCCAACAAGCTAAATTTTTAAGCAATAATTTTGAAGAGGCACACATGGTTAACTCATTTAAGAAGTGCGGCTATCCAGACTTTCATGAGCACCTCAAAAAATTGGATGAGGCGGGGCTGCTTACGACAATTGAAGAACCTGTTAACAAGGATACCCAATTACATCCACTTGTTCGATGGCAATTTAGGGGCGGAATTCCCGAGGAGGAGCGCAAGGCCTTTAAATTTGATAATGTAACCGACAGCCTTGGAAGATCGTTTGATATGCCAGTCGTGGTGGGGGCGTTATCGACCAATGCGGCCATGTACTCGATAGGTATGGGGGTTCCAATAGAAAATATTGGAGAAAAATGGAATGAGGCAATGGATAACCCCATTGATCCGGTTACTGTCGATGAAGCAGCATGCCAAGAGATATTAATTTCGGGAGAAGAGTTGAAAGGTGAAGGTAATGGACTTGATCGTTTACCTGTTCCTATTTCAACGCCCGGTTATGACAGTGCCCCATATTTAACAGCTACTAATGTAACTACTCGTAATCCTGAAACCGGTATTCAGAATATGGGTACGTATCGAGCCGGCTTGAAAAGCTCAAATCGCTTAGCGGTGAGGATGGTTTCTCGCCCGGGCGGTGCCGAAGGTCACATGCACTGGGAGTTATATAAAAAACGTGGACAGAAAATGCCGTGTGCCATAGTAGTTGGATGTCCCCCTGCAGTTGCTTATATGGGCCCTCAAAAACTTCCGATAGGTGTCGACGAAATTGGGGTGGCCGGCGGGGTCGTTGGTGAGCCTATCCGACAAGTTCGATGTAAAACGATTGATATCTTGGTACCTGCGGAGTCTGAAATTGTATTTGAGGGGTTAATAGACACTGAGTACCTTGAACCAGAAGCCCCCTTTGCTGAAAGTCATGGACATGTTGCATTGGAGGATTTTAATTCCTCGATGGAGGTAACTGCAATTACCATGCGGAAAGATGCGGTATTCACATCAATCATTTCTCAACTTACACCTTCCGAATCGAGTGTTATCAAACGGGTAGCTTATGAACCCCTTTACATGTCTCATTTGCGCGATAATCTCGGGATAAAAGGTATAAAAAAAGTATATTTGCATGAAAATCTTACCAATCTTCGTCGAATACTTTTTGTTCAGGTAGAACGAGGCGTTCCTACTACCGAGGTATGGAGGGCCCTTTATGGTGCTTCATCTCTGGCGGCCGCAATTGGAAAATATGTTGTTGCGGTCAATGATGATATCGATCCCAGTAATGGAGACGCCATTTTCTGGGCACTAGCCTATAGGGCTAATCCTGCTCTCGATATTCAAATATTGAGGCATCGCGTACCTTACGGACCCCGCGATAGGCGTTCACCTAACGGAGAGGACTCAACGCTTTTAATAGACGCGACATTAAAGTCAGATATGCCGCCCATTGCATTGCCTAAAAAGGAGTATATGGAGCATGCTGCCGCTCTTTGGGAAAATCTTGATCTACCCCCACTGCAACCGGAAAGCCCTTGGCACGGGTATTCATTAGGTGACTGGACAGAGGAATGGGATGAAATGGCCAAACGTGCTGCAGATGGCCGGTATATGGAAAATGGAAGAAGAAGTGCCCAGCTTAGACGAAACGATGTTTTACCTAACACCTCGATCCGGGAGGTCCCGGGTAATCCTTTAGAGGATAAGTAAAGTTGGATGAATTTATGAACGGTATTGGAGCACCCGTCCCTAGAAGTGAAGATAACCGCCTTTTAAAAGGTGAGGGAATATTTAGCGATGATATAGGTAAGCCCAACCAACTTTACGCCGTGATGGTCCGCTCTGAGTATGCACATGCAGTATTATTAAGTATCAGCTTTGCAAAAGCTAAATCGATGCCGGGAGTGGTAGAAGTATTATCTGGAGATGACTGGTTAAGTGATGGTTTAAAGCCCATGCCGGCGTGGGGTAACCCGAAAGATGTGGAGCTTAAAAACCGGGATGGAGCTGAAATTTTTTATACTCCACTTTTCCCGATAGTCTTGGACCGAATTCGTCGTGTTGGAGAGGTTTTGGCAGTTGTCGTCGCTAAGACTGAAGCGCAGGCGCGAGATGCGGCTGAAACGATTGAGATAAACTGCAATGTTTTGGAAAGTGTCACTGATGGGGTATCGGCTTTAAAAAGTGGAAGTCCCCAACTTTGGCACGAAGTTCCAAATAACCTTAGTGTTGATGACATTAAAGGGGATAGGGATGAGTGTGATGAAATATTTTCCAGAGCTCAACATATTATTTCCTTAGAAACATTCAATCAGCGCGTAACAGGTGTTCCGATGGAACCACGTGCAGCTGTTGGAGTTTATGATCCAGAAACTGATAGTTTTAAATTAGAAGCGGGCGGGCAGGGTGTCATTCGGTTTCGAAATGAATTATCTACGACATTTGGCGTAGAAACTGAAAGAATGCATGTGGTGTCTCATGATGTAGGAGGGGGATATGGAACGCGCAATCATACATATCCGGAATTTGCTCTGGTATTGTGGGCCTCCAAAAAAACATGCCGACCCGTAAAATGGGTCTGCGATCGTTCCGAAGCTTTCATAAGCGATTATGCAGGGCGTGATCTTGTTACAAAAGCAGAGCTAGCAATTAATGCTGAGGGTAAATTTTTAGCACTTAGAACCGAAAATATTGCAAACTTGGGAACACACACCGTTTCTTTTGTACCACTAGCTCGAGGGCCAACGGTTTATAATGGTGTTTATGATATTGCGGGAGGTTATGCAGTTTCTCGGGGTGTGCTGACCAATACAACGGCAACTGCGAGTTACCGTGGAGCAGGCAGGCCAGAGTCGATGTTCGTTATAGAACGATTGATTGACATGGCAGCTCGGGAAATTGGCATAGATCGCATAGATTTGCGGCGTTTGAATATGATACCTGAATGGTCTCTTCCTTATACCAACGCTTTTGATGTTACATATGATAGTGGAAAATTCTCTTTAAGCATGGAAAGGGCGATGCAACTCATTGATTGGGAAGGGTTTTCAAATCGAAAGATTCTTGCTCGAAAAGAGGGACGACTTTTAGGAATTGGTCTGGCAAATTATATAGAGACGGCGACCGGCTATCCGCAGGAAAGAGCAGAGATGGAAATTCTTCCGTCCGGATATGTGGATTTAGTGATCGGGACACAATCTTCTGGTCAAGGGCATGAGACAACATACGCGCAAGTCGTCTCAGAGTGGCTTGGAGTACCATTTGAAACTATTGTTCTGAGGACGGGAGACACAAATTTTGTATCCGCGGGCTCGGGTTCTCACTCTTCGAGGTCTATGCGCTTGGCTGGTCACCTTTATCGTCAAACGGTTGATGAAATTATAGCTAGAGGGATAGAAATCGCTGCTATAGCGATGGAGGTTTCCTCTGATGATATAACCTTCTCGCAGGGGAAATTTTGTGTTGAGGGCACTGATCGGGCAATAACCCTATTCGATACGGCGGGGGTGGCGATTGATAACAATGTGCCTGAAAAATTAAGAGGGCCTCTCAAGGCAGTTGCTGAGATTAATGACTCTCTTCCAACATATCCAAATGGCTGTCACGCTTGTGAGGTTGAAATTGACCCTGAAACAGGCTCCGTTAAAATATTACGTTATTCAGGAGTGGATGATGTAGGACGCATTATAAATCCTCTGGTGGTAGATGGACAATGTCATGGTGGAATCGCTCAAGGGGTAGGACAGGCAATCCAAGAGGAGTGTGTTTACGACGGTTTGACGGGTCAATTATTAGCTGGTTCATTTATGGATTATGGCATGCCAAGAGCTGACGAGTTTCCCTTTTTTTTACTAGAGAATAATGAAGTGCCTGCGACCAATACATTTTTAGGAGTTAAGGGCGGCGGCGAGGGAGGTACGACGGCAGCCCCGCCTGCAATGATCAACGCAATTGTTGATGCATTGTCCGAATTTGGTGTGGGCCATATTGATATGCCGGCAACTCCACAAAAAATTTGGAGTTTTATACAAAATTCGACTGAGAAAAATATTTAACAAAAAGGAAGTCAATGGCTGAAAAAATTCTTTACGACAAGAAAGGTGACGCTACAAACATAACTCTCAACCGTGAGGATTGCGGTGGTTTGGTAAGTGATCCGATGGCTGCTCAATTAGCGAGTATGATTGATGCAGCAAACAAGGATTCTAAATATATTGTATTCCGCAGTGTCGGTGAAGATTTTTGCCTTGGCAGGGATCCAGATGGGCGGGAGCCGGGTCGGCCGGCCGACGCTATGGATTCGCGCAGGCGCAGTGAAGTAGTGTTTAATTTCTACGGGTCTTTTAGGCGTTCCAAGATACCTGTAATCGCTGTAACTCAAGGTCGATCACTTGGCTTTGGTTGTGCGATTGCATCGGTATGCGATATAACAATCGCGGCAGGAAGCTCGCGGTTTGCCTTACCAGAAATGGGCCACAATATTATGCCAACCATGGCGATGTCTTCGCTTGTTGATCGTGTGGGCCGAAAAGCTGCTTTGTATCTTACTTATTCCACGGAAGAAATTGATGCGTATACGGCTCTTGCATACGGTCTCGTAAGCCGAGTTGTTGATGATGATAAGTTAGATATACATCTCGACATGGTCTGTGCAGCTCTGGATAAAGCGCCAATGCCTGCGGTTCTATCCGTCAAGGAATACGCTACCAATGCGTTGACGATGTCGATTGAACAAGCAACAGATTTTGCTCGTAATATGCATTCCGCTGTTAATACATCCAAAGGGATGATGGGCAATTAGCTGATTGATCCTGTTGAATAAATTATCCGGTATAAAGTAAAAGTTTACGGCTAAAAAACTTTCAAAAAATTCTTAACCTTTTTGGCATTATTTTATTTTCTCACTTTTGTTGATTAGCGCTCTTGATCGCACACCAAACCCTATAGGGAGTTGCTGGCATTTCAATATCTTGCACTCCTAAGTCGTATAGTGCATCCACAATAGCATTGATGATAACTGCAGGAGCAGGGGTCGTACCACTTTCCCCTCCCGATTTTACACCGAGAGGATTTTGTTTGCTGATCACCTCGTGATAATTCACAGAAAAAAATGGTACATCGTACGCCCGTGGTAACGCATAATCCATGAAGGAGCCGGCATAAGGCTGCGCGGTCTCTTCGTCAAAAAAACATCTTTCCATAAGAGCCTGACCAAACCCCTGGACAATACCCCCGTGAATTTGTCCATCTACAATTAGTGGATTAATCACGCGCCCAACGTCGTCGACTGCAGTATATCTCTCTAAATTTACTTCGCCTGTTTCTGCGTCGACCGTGACCTCGCATACATGGCAACCATTTGGAAATACGGCTTCATGCATTACATTCTTGAGTTCCGCAGTAAGTCCTCCCCTGAGTTCTTTTGGAAGTTTTAAATCGACAATTTTTTTAGCCAGGGTGAACCAATCGATCACTCGATCCGTTCCTTTTACCGAAAAAACTCCATCAGTGAATTCTATATCTTGGTATGATGTTTCCAGAATAATAGCAGATAATAACTTCCCTTTTTCAATTACCTTATTAGATGCTAATACTATTGCTGTTCCTGCCATACGCATCGATCTTCCGGCATGGGAGCCATTACCTTCCTTGGCGACGTCGGTACTGCCTTGTTCAATAACGACTTTTTCAAAAGGTACCCCTAAAAATTCGGCAGCAACTTGAGCAAAGCTGGTTTCATGGCCCTGACCACTAGACTGGGTGCCAACCGAGATATTAACACCATTAGTATGAACTTTAACGCTAGACCATTCCATTGGGGCTCCCGATGAAGTTTCGATGTAGGGTACGATTCCTATCCCACGTTTGAGCCCAAGTTTTTCAGTTTCGATGCGACGTTTATCAAACCCGTGGTAGTCCGACCTCTCTATTGCAAGATCGAGGACGCGTTCAAATTCTCCACTGTCGTATAACATTCCTTGCGGGTTCTTATATGGCAGCTGATCTTTACGAATTAAGTTTATGCGTCTTAATTTGATGCGGTCGATTTTCAACTTTCTCGCCGCGGTATCGATTAGACGCTCTAAAGCAAATATACACTCCGGCCTTCCTGCACTTCGATAAGGGTTAGTTGGCGGGGTATTGGTTAGACAAGCTTTGAGGTTCAGGCCTGCTGTTTTTATATCGTAGGGTCCAGTCGCTATACCTGCACCCTTCGACAAAGGGGCAAAAGAAACTGGATAGCCGCCGACATTACTTATATTTTGGCCTTGTATCGCAAGAAATTTACCATTTTTATCAATAGCTAATGAAAGTGAACTGATCAAATCTCGGCCTTGAAGGTCGCTCAACATACATTCACTGCGGTCAGCGGTCCATTTTATTGGTCGATTAAGACTCTTGGCAGCATATAGTATCAGTGGAATTTCTGGGTAGACTCTATTTCGAGTACCAAAATTTCCGCCAACATCCCCACATATTACCCGCATCCGTTTTTCGGGTACGCCTGCGAGCAGCGCAAGCTCTTTGCGATGACGCAAAGCACCACCTCCGCCGGCATATAAAGAATAACTATCCGTCTCAATGTCGTAAATCGCCAAGCCTGAGCGCGGTTCCATAGGAACACCTGTTACGCGGCCTACGTTTACCGTTAAATCGACAATATGGTTGGCCTCGTTAATTATTGCCTTCGTTTTTTCTAGGTTACCAAGCTCACTGTCCACACATAAGTTCTGATCTAAATCTTTCCAGAGTTGTGAAGATAACTTTGATTTTCTTGAATCAGCGTTTGCTTCTAAAACCTCATATGACACTTTAATTTTTTCTGTCGCTTCCAAAGCTTGGTTGGCGGTGTCAGCGACGACCATTGCGATCGCTTCTCCTACGAGATGAATTCGTTCCAATGGTAATGGAAACTGTTCTCTAACATTAGGCTGCTTGCCACTCGGGCCGAATAACCTAGGGTCAGTCTTGGCGCTGGGAATAGGATTATTTTGTAATGGTGGAAGCCCTTTGTTTTGCCAATCACGACCGGTTAAAACTAGGAGAACTCCGGGCATAGATGCGGCTACTGAGGTGTCAATAATTTTTAATATTGCGTGTGCATGTGGGGACCTGAGCATTGCTGCATAGGCCTGTTCGGCAATATTGTTATCGTCGCTAAATTTCCCGTTACCTGTCACTAGGCGCAGGTCCTCATTGCGGATGAATGGTTTTCCTATATTTTTATACATGTTAGCTAGGATACTTTTCAGATGGTGCTCAGGCAACTAAATGGCATAAGATCTAATATATAAATTAACAATTCCATAATAAGGTAATCTTTGAGTAAGGGTGTTAAAATGGTAACCGAAACATTTCGCAATTCTTCACATTGGGGGGCATTTTATGCAGAGGTTGAAAATGGTCGTGTTAAGGGTGTGCGCCCATTTGAGGAGGACCCCAATCCGTCTGCGATGCTTCGCTCGATCCCGCACTCTGTGCACGCAGAGACACGTGTCGCGAAACCATATGTACGCGAGGGATGGCTCAATGGGGGCAAAAATTCTGGAGAGGGGCGTGGTCGAGAACCCTTTATAGCTGTCAGCTGGGAAAAAGCATTCGATCTTGTTGCCGGCGAATTGAAACGAATTAAAGAAACTCATAGCAACGACGCAATCCTGGGGGGGTCTTACGGCTGGTCTAGTGCGGGAACCTTCCATCATGCGAGGGTGCAGCTTCGACGGTTCTTATTTGCGTTTGGTGGATGTGTAGATCAGTCTTCGAACTATAGCTTTGGTTCTGCCATGGCATTTGTACCCCACATTGCTGGCGATATGCGAACGGTCACCGGGCCCATAACATCTTGGTCAGCCATTGTTAAGAACACGAAAAATTTGGTGGTATTTGGAGGAATTAATCCAAAAAACATGCAAGCGGCACGAGGTGGAAATGTCGCGCATGAATTTATTCCCTCTATGAAACAGCTTGCCGCCGCTGATGTAAATGTCGTCAACATAAGTCCGTGTAGAGATGATGCTTCTGCGTTTCTGAAACCAAGTTGGCTGCCAATTCGTCCGAATACTGATACTGCGCTGATGCTCGCACTTACGCATACTCTCATTTCAGAAAACCTCCATGATAAGGAGTTTCTCGAAAATTATTGTGAAGGAGTACACCGGGTTATTCCCTATATTATGGGTGAAACCGACGGTCAGCCGAAAGATGCAAGTTGGGCGGCGAGTATCACCGAGATTGATCCGAAGGATATTCGTGGTTTAGCTCTGCAGATGGCCGCAGGTCGGACAATGCTATCAGCAACTTGGTCCTTACAGCGTGGAGACCATGGCGAACAACCTTATTGGGCTTTAATTTTATTAGCCTGCACTCTGGGTCATATAGGGTTGCCGGGAGGAGGATTTTCATTTGGATATGGGTCTACGGGGGGTATGGGAAATGTTCCACCTAAATTCAATCCTCCTTCACTGAGTGCCGGGCGTAATCCAACAAATTATGCTATTCCTGCGGCCCGCATTGCGGACGCACTTCTCGAACCTGGAAAGGTGATCGAGTATAATGGTAAGAAGATCACCTTACCTGATATTAAAATGATATATTGGGCAGGAGGTAACCCCTTTCACCACCACCAAGATATAAATCGATTGCGACGAGGGTGGCAACGGCCAGAGACCATCATTGTCCATGAGCCTTGGTGGACGGCTACAGCTCGACATGCAGATATTGTTCTCCCTGCTACTACGACACTAGAGCGTAATGATTTTGGGTGTGCTGCTAGAGATCCTTATTTAGTTGTAATGGAGAAGGCTATTGAACCAATTGATGAGGCCAAGAATGATTTTGATATTTTATGTGAACTTTCTTCAAGACTCGGCTGTGAAAGGGAGTTTACTGAAGGCCGCGATGAGGATGGTTGGCTTAGGTATCTTTATGATAGTTGTCGTGAGGGAGCGAAAACTAATGAAGCAGCAATGCCGGATTTTAATACGTTCTGGAAGAAAGGTTTTTATAAAATTCCGGATCGACAGCTTGAATATACCTTGTTTATGGACTTTCGAGAAGATCCCGTAAAAAACAGATTAAAAACACGTTCAGGAAAATTTGAGTTATATTCCACCAAAATAGAAAAATTCGATTACGATGATTGTCCGCCCCACGTCACTTGGTTTGAGCCAGCAGAATGGCTTGGCTCCGATAAGGCTGAGACATATCCATTGCACCTCATGTCAAGCCAGCCAAAGGATCGTTTGCACAGTCAAATGGATGACGGACCAGTAAGCGTAGAAACTAAGGTTTCTGGAAGAGAGCCAATTGAGATCAATCCGGTAGATGCAGATGAAAGAGGAATTGAGGAAGGCCAGATTGTCAGGGTTTTCAATGATCGCGGCCATTGTTTGGCTGGAGCGCTTTTGAATAATGATATTAGGCCAGGGGTCGTAAGACTTTCTGCGGGTGCATGGTATGACTCTAATTATGGTGAGCCAGGTTCCTTAGAAATTCACGGAAATCCAAATGTTTTAACTAGGGACTATGGAACATCAAGGATTGGCCAAGCTCCAACTTCTACAACAGCGCTGGTCGAAGTAGAAGTTTATCAAGAAATAGCTCCCAAGATAAACGTATATTCTCTGCCTAAGATGGTTAATTTAGAGACTTAATTCATTTAAACGAAACATTAAAATAGCGCATCCCAACTAGTGGGATGCGCTATTTTTCAACGTTAAATCTATTTCTAACGTCTTATACAGTAGATTGCGATAAAGACCGCAATTACGCCTACTAACCCGGCGCCTGAAAATTGATTGATCAAGCCAATCAAATTACCTGCAACGTCAGAGTTTACAAAGATTAATGCCTTGGGAAACAGAACTTGTAAAACAATTCCAAGCCCAATTAATACTAAGGCAAATTCAATTAACTGTTTTAGCCATCCTCTTACAGTATCAATCACTAGAGTCTCTCCTTAATTTGCTAAAAAAAAGTAGCATTTTTTCCTCTTGAATAAATGCCGATCTTATCCCCAGATTAAAGTTTTTATGTTCTTAAGCTTCTTTAAAAGCCTTAAACTTATATTTTAGTCATCTCTAAATGGTCGCTGTCTCATTATCAGCCACGCCGCTACCAACGCAGCAATAACACCAACAAGGCCCTCTTTACCAAATGCACCGGCAATTTGTCCTATATTGCCAATAACATCTATTCCAAAAAGAGAGACAACTCCCGACCCAAATAAAACTTGAGCTACTGTCAATAAAGCAATAGTCAGTATCCCAAACTCTAAAAGGGCTTTAAGTGGTTTCATTAAGTAATCCATAGTTACCTCTGCTTGTTAAAGCACGCGAATCCTATACGCAAAATTGTTGACTTGAAAAGAACATTGTATAGAAAAATTTATATTTACTTTTACTTTCAATTTATTTTAATTATTTATTATTTATTAATGAGTAAGTCTTTATATGAATAATATATAGAAAAACTTTTTTTTTTATTACTACGAATCAATCAAAAAGTTTTTTTTATATTTATAGTTAAAAAATTCCATAAATCATCGTTTTTTAGGAATTAATATTATGGCTTTACATATTTTAGTTTATAATATTCTTGGAATACCATTAAGTATTTGATCTATTTAATAAAAAATAAGTATTTTTTTCTTATTTTTTAAAAAGAAAAACCTAAATTCTCTTATTTTCATAAAAAAAGGAGTACTTTTGTAATGCTTTATATGTGTTATGGGGTTGATGCGCCAGATGGCGCAAAAAAGCGAGAATTGGCTCGAAACGAGCATTTTGAGTATTTGGAAACTCACAAAGACATATTGATACTAGGCGGGGCCACATTGGAGGATAAGACTGATATAAGGGTTGGTAGCTGCTTAATTATAAATGTACCAAGTCGAGAAGCGGCTGATGAATTTGCAGATGGCGAACCCTTAAGAAGGGCTGGCGTGTTCAAGTCATATACAGTTGTAAGGATGCGACGTGGTCAATGGAACCCGGGTGCAGCTCCGCTTACACCGGAGGGTAACTAACGCCAATTATTTCTAACAATGCAATATACATTGGTAACTGTGAGACTTTGACGCAGGCGCTCACCGGTCCTAGAAAAATTAGTTTTATGAACCGATAAATTAGATTTGGTACTTTCAACTTTATTGTTATGCAAACCCACATGCTTTAGAATATATAAAAGACTTAGAGGAGTGGATGAGTATGATCGTCCCCGTCTTGGAGCACCTGCAACATGCACTCCTATTATTAACCCGTTTTTATCAACCCATGGACCTCCACTGATGCCGCCGAGGTGGGTTCCTCTATCAGGTATCCGATTAATTTGAGCCCAAGCCACTACGGGCTCTCTAGTCGAATATCGGCCTCTTACTGCCATTGTACGCCGACCAATTACTTTTGCATGGACATCCCCAGGTTTTCCCTTGGGAAATCCGAATGAATAGCCATCCTGTCCGCGGAAAATACGCGTTCCAATTCCGGGTAACGGTTGGGCTCCATAATTAGTTTGTAATATGCTGATATCAGCATTGGGGTGATGAACTATACGTCTGACTTGCGTAAATCTTTTAGTACCGGTTTGAAGTGCAATCTTTTCACAACCATCTGCTACATGGCGAGCTGTAACCCATATCCCGTCTTTTGCAACTGAAAATGCGGTACCAGTCGAGGACTTTTTTGTATCATCCAAGGTAATGGATAAGACAGGTCCTGCTAAGGCTTGCCTTGGTTGGTTTCTTGGTTGTTTGACCGTTTCTATTTGTGGACGACGTATCTCATTAGAC
>PATI01000063.1 GCA_002712335.1 Rhodospirillaceae bacterium
ATGTCGAGCGCTCCAATGTTGGCCATGAATGGATTCTGCCAGTACAAACCAAACATCGTAATCTTGGTAGCCATACCCGGAACGAGACTGGCAACACGATCAGAAAACACTCTCCAATCATCTAGCAATTGACCAAGAGGAACTAATTCAACGCACAGCATATATCGGAAGGACTGGACCTCGCACTCAAGCCAAAGAGAGTTATATGGTAATTTTTGAGCGTGCCATTCAGGGATTCGAAAAAATTGAAATTTTTTATCGATCACTGAATCATCAACGCACAACTTGGAGAACAGTTAATCCACTTGGACTCCTATTTGGACGATTTGGATATCTTGTCGCTTCAAGACAAGACAAACCTGCAACCTATCGACTGGATCTCATAGAAAATGTTCGCCCCACTGGATTAATATTTGAGTCAGAGCCTAATTGGAATTTAAAAGATTGGGCCGCTCAAAGCTTTGGTATTTATCATGGTGATAAGATTTTAGAGGTAAAACTTCGGTTTTCGGGTGAAGCCGCTAAGCGCGCTCAAAAGGTTCAATTCCATAAAAGTCAAAAAATGCATCGTATCAAAGGTGGACTTATTGTCGAACTATATTGCCAAGGTCATCGTGAATTGATCCATGAACTCTGTCATCCTGATTGGTTGGGTCAGGTAAAAATTATATCGCCTGAGTCACTGCGTTTTGAATTTGACGAATACATCAAGAATTTAAGAAGTGTAACCTATAGCCGAGTTTGATACCTATGGCGTGTATAGCAATCGCTGCAAGTCAATAGCAGTTAAACAAATACAAAGTCATCCGAGCGACGTCGTCAGACCGGTTTGTCCTTTTAGTCTCGATGAAGATTTTGTGCCTGCAGCACGCGCTCTATTGGGGACCGGTTATGGGAAAAGAGGTCACGTAGAAGTGAAGAGACTTGTTAAACCTGCGTAATTGGCGGAGGGAGAGGGATTCGAACCCTCGATACGGTTGCCCGCATACACGCTTTCCAAGCGTGCGCCTTCAGCCACTCGGCCACCCCTCCATTTAACTAATTTAACAGACCCCCTAAATTTCTCAAACACGGAACGTTGATTACCAAAAGAGAGAACTTGCAGCAATAGGGTCCGCTGACTAAACTCGAAAGGTTGTAAAATCGTAGGGGACGGTTAGATGCGTATTTTCCGNTTCGTTGGTTTANTTCTTACTATTTTAGCAATGGCTGCTTTAGGTTTTGAGTTCACCCAAGCACTTATAACTCAAGACTGGAATATTCTAACATTGGGGGAACTATGGTTCAAAATTGACCCACAAAGTATCAATATCAGTCAGGCAGGTATCCAACGTCATCTTGCACCTTGGCTTTGGGAGCCAGTCATTACATCGATCCTTTTATGCCCCTGTTGGTTAATATTTGGCAGTCTTGGTTTCTGTTTCATATGGATAGGACGTCGCAAACTTCGGCAAAAACGTTGGTTTAGATAACTGTCAAAGCGTTATCAATCACTACTTATTCTAAGAGCCTCAATAAAGGCTGANTGTGGAATATCAACCGAACCAAATTGGCGCATTCTTTTTTTACCCTCTTTTTGTTTCTCTAAAAGTTTTCTCTTGCGTGATACGTCACCCCCATAGCATTTTGCTGTTACATCTTTCCGCAAGGCGCTGATGGTTTCACGAGCTATAACCTTCCCGCCTATCGCCGCTTGGATAGGGATCTTAAACAACTGACGCGGTACTAATTCCTTAAGACGACCGCAGATTGCTCGACCACGATGTTCAGATTGGGACCGGTGGACTATCATAGACAGTGCATCAACTGGCTCAGAATTAACAAGGATTGAAACCTTAACAAGTTCGCCCTCTCGATAATCTTCGAGTTGATAATCAAAGCTCGCATAACCACGGGTCACAGATTTTAAGCGGTCATAAAAATCAAACACCACCTCATTGAGTGGGAGTTTATAAACTGCCATTGCCCGAGTGCCAGCATAAGTTAGCTCTAATTGTTCTCCCCGCCTTTCCTGACACAAGGCAAGTACTGGCCCAAGAAAATCATCAGGCACCAATATTGTCGCTTTTATCCAGGGTTCTTCAACTTGCTCAACCTGTGTAGGATCTGGCCAATCGGTAGGATTGTGGATTTCCTCTATCTTAGCATTTTTAAAGTGAACACGATAAATTACAGACGGTGCCGTCGTTATCAATTCCAAGTTAAACTCTCGTTGCAGACGCTCTTGTACAATCTCAAGATGAAGCAAACCTAAAAAACCACAACGAAAGCCAAAACCCAAAGCCGCCGACGTCTCAGCTTCATAATGAAAGCTAGAGTCATTTAGACGAAGTTTCCCGAGACTATCACGCAAATCTTCGTAATCCGCTGCGTCGACCGGAAATAGACCACAAAAAACAACGGGCACAGAAGGCTGGAATCCCGGCAAAGGATCCATGGCAGGTGTTTTTTCAGCGACTATGGTATCACCAACTTGAGTTTCTGAAACATGTTTAATGGAGGCAGTAATAAAGCCCACTTCACCGGGGTACAGCGCTTCAATCTGTTGACGCTTAGGCGAGAATACACCCACGCTGTCGATAGGATGAATTACATCACTAGCCATAAAGCGNACCTTCATTCCCCGTTTTAGGATGCCATCCTTTATTCGGACAAGGACAATTACGCCAAGATATGCATCATACCAGCTGTCAACTAGCAAAGCTTTTAGAGGTGCTTCTTGATCACCTTCAGGTGGTGGCAAACATCGAACTATAGTCTCCAGCACNTCATTTACGCCCACACCGGTCTTAGCAGAAATTTCAACCGACTCTGATGTATCAAGGCCTATTACCTCCTCAACCTGTTTTCGAACGCGATNAGGTTCAGCTGCAGGAAGGTCAACCTTGTTTAAGACAGGAATTATTTCATGATCTGACTCAAGAGCTAGATATACATTTGCCAATGTTTGGGCCTCGACACCCTGACTAGCATCGACAACTAAAAGGGAACCCTCACATGCCGCCAATGAGCGGCTAACTTCATAGGTAAAATCAACGTGACCAGGCGTATCCATAAGATTTAATTGATAAGTCTCACCATCTTTTGCCTTATATTTTAACCGNACGGTCTGCGCCTTGATAGTAATTCCTCTCTCACGTTCAATATCCATGGTGTCAAGCATTTGTTCTTTCAATTCCCGTTCGGAAACACCGCCGCAAAGTTGTATGAGTCTATCAGCGAGCGTTGATTTACCATGATCGATATGTGCAACTATTGAAAAATTGCGAATATGGGAAAGTTTAGACATTCAAATACTCTATTTTTACCCGTGGACCATAATGGCCAGTCGAGGGCTAGGCACACCTAGCTTAATCAGATCTTAAAAGATATTAACAAAATAAGTATAAAACTGTAGATCAATATATAATTTCTGGCAGAGCCTTTGAATTTTTTAACTCCGGAGAATTCCACCTGTTTGATTTGCAACGCTAGCTAGTATCTTGTCAGATATTATCTCAATTTCCTTTTCGGTCATTGTCGCTTCGGTGGGCTGCAGGGTAACCTTAACCGCAAGTGACTTCTTACCCTTACCGACACCTTCAATATACACATCAAATAATTCCACATTAGAAATTATTTCCTTATCAACTAATCGTACAGCATGAAGAACTCTCTCCGCATCAGTATTCTGGTCCACAAGGAAAGCAAAATTACGATTGACAGGTTGAAACTGTGATAAAGTAAGNAGCTCCTTGTCCTTCATNCTTTTTGATCTTTTGAATGGTACCCTTTCGATAAAAACTTCGAATATCGCAACGGGCCCTTCCACACCCATTTCCGACGATAAACGCGGATGCAATTCGCCAAATTGCCCCAGCACATGGCTCCCGAGGCATATACTGCCGGATCGACCAGGGTGATACCATTTAGGTAGATCTCTTGTAACCTTTAATTTATCTGTAGGAGCTTTGCCAGCAGATAAAGCTGCTAAAACATCTGCCTTAACATGAAAAATATCAATAGGTTCCGTTTTAGCTATCCAACTTGATGAATTAGTATTTCCGGAACGAAGTCCTCCCGCTACTGTTGTTTGACCCTCTGGTGAATCATCAGTATATCTAGGCCCCACCTCAAATAAATTTACATCTGCCAAACCTCTCGCTTGATTACGCGATAACGCTAAAATTAGATTAGGCAAAATTGAAGGCCTCATCATATCTAGATCGGCACTAATTGGGTTAGCAATGCGCAACTCATCAGGAATTTGACCAAAATGAGATGCGTTCTCAGAGTCAAGGAAGGAATATGTAACAGCCTCCACTAATCCGCGGGCAGCTAAGACTCTCCTAACATTCTCAATGCGTTGTTGCTCAAAACTACGCGCGGGAGCAGGAACCACGGCGTTATTTGGTAAAGGCAAAGCTGGGATATCATCATAGCCTTGGATACGCATTACTTCCTCGACTAAATCTGCTTCGCCTTCTATATCAGGGCGCCAAGGAGGAATCTGACACTTAATCTCTTGACCTGAGAGCTCAGCTTCGAAGCCTAGTGCGGATAAAATTTTCTCCTGCTTCTGCGCAGACAAATCCATGCCTCCTAAGGATTGAACACGCGAAGTCCTAAGCTCTTGTTGTCGTTTCCATTTAGGTTCTTCCCCGGCAACTGTTAAACTAGAGGCTTCTCCACCGCACAACTTTAGAATCATACTGCTAGCGATTTCTGTTCCCCACTCTAAAGAAGTAGGGTCAATGCCTCTTTCAAAACGATAACGCGCGTCAGAAAGAATTCCGAGTTTACGGCCAGTTTCAGCAACACGAACAGGGTCGAATAATGCAACCTCCAGAAATACATCTTTTGTTTCTGCACTACATCCAGAGGCAGCTCCCCCCATCACCCCCCCAATGCCTTGCGGGCCGTTGTCATCAGCGATAATTATCATCCCGTCTTCAAGTTTATATTCCTTTTCATCTAAAGCCTTTAGGGTTTCGCCCTGTCGAGCAAATCTCATAGTGAGATTCCCGCTGATCTTATCAACGTCAAAAACATGTAATGGTCGCCCTAGTGCAAATGTTGCCCAGTTTGTGATATCAACCAAAGCTGAAATAGGCCGAAGACCAATGGACTTTAACCGGTTTTTAAGCCAACCCGGACTTTCTCCATTTTTAATATTTCGAAACATTCTGCCTACAACGAATGGGCAAGCATTTTTACAATCTTTTGGAAAATCAATTTCCCATTTCACATTACTATCAAAACTACTCTCTACTTTAGGTATTTCAAGTGGCCTAAGTTTTCCAAGCCCTGCTGCAGCAAGGTCGCGTGCAATCCCACGCACACTCGCGCAATCTCCGCGATTGGGTGTTAGCGCAATTTCAATTATAACATCATCAAGGCTAGCCCATTTGGCCCAAGATTCTCCTACAGGTGCGGACGCGGGCAACTCTATTATTCCGTCATGATCATCTGATAGCCCCATCTCGAATTCGGAGCAGATCATACCGTTGGAAACCTCACCCCGAATTTTAGATGATTTCAAAACAATATTAGACCCCGGAATTGTGGAGCCAATGGGAGCAAAAACGCCCTTCATACCTTCTCGCACGTTGGGCGCCCCGCAGACCACCTGAACCTGATCTTTCCCTATTTCAAGAATACAAAGCTTCAAACGATCCGCATTCGGATGACTTACAGCTTTTATAACTTCACATATTAAAAAAGGTGCAAACTTTTCCGCTGCATTGTCGATCGACTCAACCTCTAGGCCCAGCATAGACAACCTATCTGCGATTTCTATAGCCGAGGCTTCGGTCTCAAGATATTCTTTCAGCCAAGAGAATGTGAACTTCACCTTGTTTAGACTCCCCGCGCCACCGAAGGAATATCGTGCGGCAAAAACCCGTAATGTTGCAACCAACGCAGATCCGAATCAAAAAAAGTTCTCAGATCAGGTATTCCGTATTTGAGCATCGCTGCGCGTTCAATTCCCAACCCAAAAGCGAAACCTTGATATAGGTTTGAATCTATACCACAAGCTGCCAAGACTTTTGGGTGCACCATACCGCAGCCTAAAATTTCGAGCCAATCCTCCCCAGCCCCGATAGTCAAGCCACCCCCCTTTCTAGAGCAGCCAATATCCATCTCTGCGGATGGCTCGGTGAAAGGAAAATAAGATGGACGAAACCGTGAAGGTAAATTACTAACCCCAAAAAAGGTCTGACAAAACTCTATAAGGCATCCTTTAAGGTGACCCATGTGAGTGGACTGATCTATTACCAAACCTTCTATTTGATGAAACATGGGCGAATGGGTTGCATCATAATCCGCGCGAAATGTTCGTCCTGGGACAATAATTCGGATTGGAGGTTTCTTACTCAACATAGTGCGTATCTGAACTGGAGAAGTATGTGTTCGTAATACGAGACGGGAACCATCTTCTCTCTTTGGCAGGTAAAATGTATCATGCTCTTGTCGTGCCGGATGCTCTGGAGGGATATTGAGGGCAGTAAAATTATTAAAATCGGTTTCAATATGAGGTCCCTCTGCTACCTCAAATCCCATTTCACAGAAAATTGCCACCATCTCATCAATTGTTTGACTAATCGGATGAATTTTTCCCTCTTGCTCCGGTCTAACCGGCAAGGTCACATCAACTGTCTCTGATGCTAGCCTAAGATCTAGTGCTTGGGCATCGAGAAATTCCTTTCTAATAGCTATCGCATTGTTAATCTTTACTTTCGCCTCATTAATGGCCTGCCCTAATGGTTTTCTCTCTTCCGGAGAGGCTTTACCCAACCCCTTTAACAAAGCGGTCAAACTCCCTTGCTTGCCCAATGCCGAAACCCGAATATCATCTAATGAATCAAGGTCTGCTGCACTTTCAATTTTTGAAATTAAGGTATCCCGCAAATTATCAATATTTTTAGATGTCATCCGCCATTATCCATAACGTCAAATCAGTATGCACCATATACTGTTTCACTCGATATTAGTTTATAATAAACGCATGATAAAATTCATGTATCGAGTCTTTATTTGTTGAGCGCAGCCTGCGCCTGATCACATATTGTTTTAAATGCTGCGGGTTCTTCAATCGCGAGATTTGATAACACTTTCCTATCAAGTTCTATGTTAGCCCGGTTTAAACCATTGATTAGCTGGGAATAAGTAAGACCATTGAGCCTCGCACCCGCATTTATTCGCTGAATCCACAAAGCGCGAAAACTCCGCTTCCTATTACGCCGGTCGCGGTATGCATATTGAAGACCCTTTTCAACTTTTTCCTTTGCTACCCGAAACGCGGTTCTGTTACGACCACGGTAGCCTTTTGCTTGAGATAGAACTTTTTTATGGCGGGCGTGTGCTGCGACGCCACTTCTTGCGCGTGACATATTTTTTCTCCGTCAGATTAGGCTATAGATAGGGCATGTACTGTCGAACGAGTTTGGCATCTTGCGGTGCCAACGTCGTCGTACCACGAGCCTTGCGTCGCATTTTATATGGTTTTTCTTCAAGACAATGACGTTTATACGCAAAATTGCGTTTAACCTTTCCGGTCGCTGTTCTGGAGAAGCGCTTTTTAGCACTTGATTTCGTTTTCATCTTGGGCATTTCAAAATCCTTTTAATAGATGATTTCTAGCTTTGGCGACCTCGGCATGCCCATCACCCTTAGAAAATAAAGATAATAGCCGGACCACCTAATTTTTATGCTTAAACGCTTTAGCGTTATCGCAGGGCCGCGGTTTATAGCGGTACTTTTAAAATTTTGCAATACCCTAGAAAGCAAAACCAGTGTGCACCTGTCCTCAAAAAACAAGAATGAAGCCTAACGGGGAACAAGTACCATCACCATTTGACGCCCTTCCATACGAGGATATTGCTCTATCTTAGCCAATGGTTCTAGGTCATCTTTTACTCTGTTCAATACGTTCATGCCCAAGTCTTGGTGAGCCATCTCCCGACCTCTAAAACGCAGCGTAACCTTAACTTTATCTCCATCGTCTAAAAACCTGTGCATGGCACGCATTTTTACATCGTAATCATGTGTATCAATGCCTGGCCTCATTTTTATCTCTTTTACGTCAATAGTTTTTTGTTTCTTTCGAGCCTCCGCCTTTCTTTTTTGATCCTCATATTTCAACTTGCCGTAATCAAGTATCTTACATACTGGGGGACTAGCATTGGAAGCCATCTCAACTAAATCAAGATCTAGATCTTCAGCCTTGGCCAAAGCTTCCTTTGTTGGAATAACACCTAGCACCTCACCATTCGGCCCTATCAAACGGACTTCTGCCGCCTCAATTAGGTCATTTATGCGCCGCTCATCCTTTTGGGGTTGCGGCGGTTGTATTGGTCGTCTTGGGATGGGTTCTACTCCTTGTATAATTGATCCATTAAATTAAAAGCCTACCGCCTGTCGGTAGGGGATTCAGCCTCAGCCGAAAGTCTAGCAATAGCATCCGCCAAGGCAAGGGTCTCTTGATTTTTTATACCTAGACGGCGGATTGTAACTGACTGGTTTTCATGCTCCTTAGCCCCGACAATAATTAAAATTGGAACCTTGCCTAAACTATGTTCTCGTACTTTGTAATTAATTTTCTCATTTCTTATATCTAGCTCGGCACGGAGACCTGCTTTAGATAGGGTTTTCAAAACCTCGCGTGCGTATTCATCTGCTGCATCAGTGATAGTACAGATTACCGTCTGCACGGGTGCAAGCCACAAAGGTAAGCGCCCAGCATAATTTTCAATTAAAATTCCGCAAAAACGTTCAATTGATCCAAATAATGCCCTGTGTAACATTACGGGAACCTGCCGCTTGCCATCCTCGCCAATATAGTATGCACCAAATCTCTCGGGAAGGTTCATATCAACCTGTAAAGTTCCGCACTGCCAGTCGCGGCCGATTGCGTCGCGCAGAACAAATTCTAACTTGGGGCCGTAAAAAGCACCCTCTCCCGGATTCAAGGTATATGGGCGATCCATATCATCAAGGGCACCTTTCAAAGCTGCTTCCAGCCTGTCCCAAATCGCGTCACTACCAATCCGGTTTTCAGGCCGATCAGAAAATTTTATCGCTACATCTTCGAATCCAAAATCGCGATATATATCCAAAATCAGTTCAACAACAATTCTACACTCTTCATCGATTTGTTCCTCAGTACAAAAGATATGTGCGTCATCTTGTGTAAATTCTCTAACCCTCATAAGACCGTGCAGCGCGCCTGATGGTTCGTATCTATTTACCTTTCCAAATTCCGCTATCCTTTTTGGGAGATCTTTGTAACTTGTAATACCTTGACGAAATACCTGTATTCCCCCCGGACAGTTCATCGGTTTTAGCGCAAACACCCGATTATCCTCGGTTTGGGTAGTGTACATATGCTCACGGAATGTCTCCCAATGCCCAGAAGTTTCCCACAAGCTGCGATCCATAACACCAGGGGTGCTAATTTCAGAATAACCAGCATCCTCCTGCCGTTTGCGCATGTAATCGATCAATAATCTAAAAAGGGTCCACCCCTTGTGGTGCCAAAAGACAGCCCCGGGCGCCTCTTCCTGAAAATGGAATAAATCTAATTCTCTTCCAAGCCGACGGTGATCACGCTTCTCTGCTTCGTCTAATTGGAGCAGGTATGCTTCTAACTCTTTTTTATCTCGCCAAGCTGTCCCATAAACCCTTTGCAGCATATCGTTCCGTGAATCGCCTCTCCAATATGCTCCAGCTAGCTTGATAAGTTTAAAACCTTCGCCAACATGTCCTGTTGACGGTAAATGAGGACCACGGCATAAATCGAACCAGTCACCCTGCCGATAAATGGTTATATCTTCATCAGCCGGTAGTTCACGAATTAGTTCTGCCTTATATTTTTCGCCCATATCAGAAAAGACCTTGATTGCCCGCTCACGGTCCCAAACCTCGCGAACAAATGGTTCGTCACAGGCTATAATTTCCCGCATACAACTCTCAATCATTTCAAGATCTTGTGGAGTAAAAGGCTCATCACGAGCGAAATCATAATAAAAGCCGGTTTCAATAGAAGGGCCGATAGTTACCTGTGTTTTGGGATACAGTCTCTGCACTGCCTGCGCCATTACGTGGGCCGCGTCATGCCTTATTAAATCAAGCGCTGGTTCATCTTTTCGGGTAATAATACTAACGGCTGCATTAAAATTTATTTCTCTGCTCAAATCCCAAATTGTACCGTCAACCGAAACAGCAATCGCCGCCTTGGCAAGTCCCGGACCAATATCAGTTGCTAAATCTAAACCGTTAACAGGGTGATCAAAAGTGCGTACGCTGCCATCTGGCAAAGTCAGCGCCACATCTTTTCTTGATTCTTTGGGAGAATTCATAACCTCCACAGTATCTTTCGGATTACTCATCTGGAGCTAGTCATTTGGTATTAATCAAACGTTTTCTAAATTTAGGGTTCAAAATAACTTTACAATAGTTTACATCATCAGCCATTTAAACCAATCTTAATGCAGCGGCAACCGATTCTACAGAAAGTTCCGACAAATTTTCTTGACGCAACAAGCTGACATCCTCACCTCTGGGTGCCGTCAATGCAGGATCTGATTCAGCTGAAAATAATACAACTGTGCGACAACCAGTAGCAGCAACCATATGAATTGGTCCCGTATCATTGCCCACAGCAAAAACAGCCTCTCGTCCCAGTACAACCAAATCATCTAACTTGGTTTTACCACAAAGATTAATCGTACCTGAGCACTTTGACTTAATTCTAATCCCCAGCAAGTTTTCTGCAACTGATCCTATTACAACAGGTTGGAAACCCTTTCCGATAGCTTTGCTGGCAATCTCTGCATAAAAATCAACCGGCCATCGTTTAGCTAAGCGATGTGCTGAACCACCGGGGATTAAAAGAAAAAATTTATTATTTATACCAAACCTACTGATATCGGAATTAACCCAAGACAAATCAGAGGACGGGACTGAAGAAATACCCGCAATGGCAAGTTGCTCTTTCTGACGTTCGATAGAATGCATAAAATTCCGTTTAGGGTTATTGTGGGGATAAGAACATCCTCGAGCAATCCCTGACCATTCCGGCCGACCCTTTCGGCTAAATAACCTAAAATACCAACTGCTTCTATCTGAAGTCTGCAAATCGTAGACCCTTGTAAAATTTGCCCCGCGTAATTTAGATTTTAGTTTCCGCCATTCGGATATTTTCCAAAAACCGGGCCTGTTATCCGTCCAGATTTCATCAAAATATCCACTTGATTGGAGGAAGTCTTTGAAAGCTGTAGTAGTCAACAATACTATGTGTGCTTTAGGGTGGTGCTTACGAATTGCCTCAAATGGTCCAAGTGCTAAAACTACATCACCAAGTGCACCAAGTTTTATTACCAGAATTCTTCGATGTTTATTGGTAACCATATGAAATTTAATCCATTAAAACTTCCTGATAAACTGCCATCGTTCTCTGTCTCAATAGATCCTTCGTAAAGTTCTGGCGGACATTTTCTATAGCGCGTTTTGCAATAAGATTACGAGCCTGTGAATCAATTAATAAAGCATCATGCAAAACATCAGCTAATTCATTTGCATTATTAGGGGTTACTAACCACCCAGTTTCACCATGAGTGATAATTTCTCTAGCAGCCCCATGATCAGCAGCAATTATAGGACGCCCCATTGCTTGTGCCTCAACAATTATCCTCCCAAATGCTTCGGCTTCCGTCGACGCAGAAACAACTACATCTGCCAACATAAATGCCGCGGGCATGTCTCTACAATTTCCGGTAAATTGCACTATCTGCTCCAAACCAAATCTATTAATAGTTTTATGCAATTCGCGAACATATCGACGCTTACCCTGATGACCACCAACTATAATACAGCGCAGATTTTCATACTCCTGTAACCTGCCTAATGCTTCTAGCAAGACTAGGTGACCTTTCCAACGCGTCAAGCGTCCGGGCAACATAACAATTTTAGCATCATCCGGTATTCTCCATGCTTCTGCCAATTGAATTACCCTCTCAGGGCTCACCGCGGCAGGATCGAATAAATCTATATCCGCACTTCGGGGAATGACCCTTATATTATCGGTATCCGCCCCATATTTTTCACATATTTGTTTTCTTATAAATTCAGAAATTGCTATAACGCGATCACCACGGGCCATAACAGAGTTATAATATCTTTTTATGGAGTTTCTTGCGCTATAATTACCATGAAAAGTTGTGATAAATTTTATCTGGGTCCTACCAGCAGCAACTAGTCCACTCCAGGCGGGCAAGCGACTGCGAGCATGCAAAATATCCACTTGGTGCTCTCTGATTAGTTTAACTAAACGATTAACGTTTAAGTAAGCCGTCAATGGATTTTTCGCACCTATCGGTAGATCTATATGCAAACCTCCAGCGCGAGTTATCTCATGGGTCATTGGGCCACCGTTAGAAACAACAATAGCCTTCCATCCAGCATCTGTTAAAGCTTGTGTTACATCAATGGTACCTCTTTCTACACCTCCGGTCACCAAAGAAGGCAATATCTGCATAACAACCGGATGAGGTTTTTCGTGAGGTTTTTCAGTGCTAAGATTTTTAAAAGTAGAGTTCATAACTTTGACTTACTGCCAGATTAATAGGTTTTGCAATGACTAATATTCCAAAATTTTTAAATTGCAGGAATGGTTCTACCATTGCCTATCACAAAATTATCGGAAAAGAACCTAACATTGTATTCCTTGGAGGATACATGTCAGATATGGATGGTACTAAGGCAATTTTTTTTCAAAACCATTGCCAAAAGCATGGCCTTTCATATTTACGCTTTGATTACAGTGGACATGGTCGTTCGTCTGGAGAATTCATAACGGGTACTATAAAACAGTGGTCTGATGATGCCATTTGCGTTATTGACCAACTAACTCAAGGACCCCTTATTCTTGTCGGCTCTTCAATGGGTGGCTGGATAATGATGCTGGTCGCACTCGCGCGACCCGAAAGAATCAAGGGTCTTATTGGCATAGCCGCTGCACCAGACTTCACAGAACAACTTATGTGGAACCGGTTTCCTGCAAAAATAAAAAAAACCTTATTACGTGAAAAAATTTATTATCAACCAACAGAATACGGCGACAAACCTTACCCAATCACTCTTAATCTCATTGAGGATGCTAGACATAACCTTATACTTAACAAACCAATTCCGATAAAATGTCCCATACATCTTTTTCAGGGCCAAAGGGATAATACTGTGCCTTGGCAACACGCAATTCAAATTTCCAAATCAATTCCCACCGACAATGTTACCATAACCTTTATCAAAAATGGTGATCATCGTTTATCACGTGAAAAAGATTTGCGTAGAATTTTTAACTCTATAGCCAAAATGTCGAATTAAGAATTAGAATTTTTTGCTAAAATTGCACTCAGTCCTTCGCGATAATTGGGGTAGCTAAAACTTACGCCAAGTTCTGATTTAACAAGAGAATTATCAACCCTCCTAAATTCTGAATAAAAACTTCGAACCATTGAGCTAACTGACCCATCGTCAAAAGGGATGGAAGGTGGTGGTTGCACATTCATCAATTGGGCGGCGTATTTTACTACATCCGAGCCCATTGCTGGTTCTTCATCACAAATGTTATAAATAGCTCCGGGCCGCGGTTTTTGCATAGAGGCTTCCAGGACCGCGACTATGTCATCCACATGCACTCTAGAAAAAAGATGTCCATTTTTTATTATTAGTCTTGCTGTCCCATTATGAACCTTGTCAATAGCACTTCGACCCGGCCCATATATTCCGGCCAACCGAAATATATGCATTGGCAGCTTTTGTTTCACACTTAATATAGTCCACAACCTTTCTGAATTAACACGCCTCAATCCCTGTTTTGTTTTTGCAAGCAAGGGCGCACTCTCATCAACAATTTCTCCTTTGGTATCACCGTAAACACCAGTTGATGATAAATAACCAATCCATTTGAGGCCTTTAATAGTACTTATTTCATTATGGTGTAAATTATAAACCGGATCACCATTCTCACCTGGAGGAACAGACAGCAAAACATGAGTAGAATTTTGTAAATCGGATAATTCCTCTAGGGGATTTGAACCATCGAAAAGCTGGAGATTAATATTATGAAGTTTTAATAACTTCATTTTATTCTTTGAACGCACCGTAGCGGAAATCACCCATCCTTTTTGGCTTAACTTTTGAGCCAAATGCTGAGCAGAGAAACCAAAACCGAAACAAAACAAATGGGACATAATTTGATAAAATAAGAAAGTTTTTAAAATTTGTATGCAGGGAATCTACAGCCCCACCTGAAAATTTACTTAGCTACCGTTTCAACAAGTTATTTACCAAATACAATTGAGTCCATTAAATTAGAAATTAAAAAGTATTAATGTCCATTTAGACCACTTAAAGAGGAAAACAAAATGAAAGGCATTACATTTTTAGGGGACCACCAAGTTGAGTTGAAGGAATTTGCTGATCCTACGCCTGGTCCACGCGATGTGATATTAGAAATAAAGGCCTCGGGCATGTGCGGCACAGACTTACATGCCTACAGACGGCAATTCACCGGTACTGAATATTTTATTGCCGGTCATGAGCCCTGCGGAATTGTTGTTGAACTAGGTGCACACGTCACCGACAAAGAAGCACGAAAAGGAATGCGTGTGATGGTGCATCATTATGACGGTTGTGGAAACTGTCGACATTGCAAATCTGGTTGGTCTCAACTCTGTGATGAAGGACCAATTGTCTATGGCTCTGGTCAGGGGCATGGTGCACATGCACGCTATATGTGTGTAGCATCACATACTTTAATACCCTTACCAGATGATCTGTCCTTCATGACCGGAGCAGCCATTTCTTGTGGCACCGGAACAGCCTATGGGGCTTTGAAAAGGATAGGACTTGAAGGGGATGAGACCGTTGCTATCTTCGGACAAGGTCCAGTTGGACTATCAACTACACAGTTTAGCGCCGAAATGGGAGCGCGTGTTATTGCTATCGAAACCTCACAAGAACGCAGGTCTTTAGCCCTGGAGAAAGGTGCTTACGCTGCAATAGACCCAGAAGAAATTGATCCCGTAAAAGCGATCCATGATCTCACACATGGTGAAGGTGCTCACAAGACCATTGAAACCGCCGGTGTTAAACAAGCGCGCACTGCAGCGGTTAAGGGGACAAGAAAATGGGGTACTGCTTGTTTCATTGCTGGCGGGGGAGATCTAACTGTGGAAGTAGGACCTGATCTNACTTTTCGACAGATTTCCCTAGTTGGACACTGGACATTTTCAAAAAATGGTCAAGCCGATTGTGCGCGTTTTGTATCAGATCGCAAAATCGATGTTGACGGTATATTCACGCATCAATTTAAGCTGGAACAGGCTGATGAGGCTTACAAACTTTTAAACGAGCAGAAGACTGGAAAAGGAGTGTTTTTACCTAGTTAACATCATGGATAATATGAAAATGCCGTGTAAAATNGCTAATATCTCATATAACTAGATAGTACATAGATAAAAACTAAAAATCTAGATCTGCATAATGCTTAGGGGGTGGCTCACCAGGCAGGTGATCAGCAAGAATTGGTCGCATTGATGGGCGGGATTTCATGCGTACATACCATTCTTTGGCTCTTTCATTTTCANCCCAAGGTACATCATCCAAATAATCCAAGCAGGATAGATGTGCTGCAGCTGCAATATCAGCTAGTGACATATCGTTCCCCGCCAACCAATTTCTTCGCTCACATAACCATGCTATATATTCAAGATGATAACCCAAGTTTTTTTTACCCGCCCTAATAGCAGCTCCATCAGGCGCACCACGGCGTAAAAATCGCTTCATAATTTTTTCGCCAACCAGATTCTCACTTACTTCTTCGTTGAATTTCCGATCAAACCAAGAAACTAATCGCCTTACCTCAGCCCTTTCTAGTGGAGAAGCNCCTAACAAGCTTGGCAATNGTGCAACTTCTTCAAGATATTCACAAATCGCTATAGAACCGCAGATTGCTTGGCCATTCTCTTCAACCAACACCGGGACATC
Organism: Rhodospirillaceae bacterium; assembly: GCA_002712335.1. The sequence continues at coordinate 16,033 of PATI01000063.1, forward strand.
CCCCGCAGGATTTAGAGCTAAAAACTCGGGACGCCTATCCCATAAATTTTCAGTCTTAAACTCCGCATCAATTCCCTTTTCCGAAAGTACAATTCTAACCTTGCGGCAAGATGGAGATAACCATAGATGATATAAAACACGCATATTACAAGTCTAAATGATTTTGGTGTTTAATAACAGTACTACCATTGCGATAATTCAAGAGCCGGCTTAGCATGTTATTTCTGAAAATGATAAATTTATCAATTGGCAAATAACATGGCGCCTGAGCTGACATTGGCACTTGAACGATACGATCGGCATATTCCTTTTTTTATGGATATGATTGAGCAACCAGAAGAATTCAAAATTAAGGCATTAGAAGTTGGGATGGCACCGCCAAGGCGTGAGGGCATTGACCGGCATCGGCGATTTTATGAAGACGAAGAGTTTGACATTTGCGAAATGTCTTTGTCTTCATATCTTACATCAAAAGGATCATCAATCGCATATAGCGCAGTACCGGTATTTCCNCGCCGTTTATTCAGTCAAAATCATATTTTTATCAGTTCTGCCGCTAACATTTCAAAGCCAACCGACCTAATTGGTAAAAAGGCAATTTGCCGCAGCTTTCAAACTACTATGTCGGTTTTAGCTAAAGGTGATCTCTTCTTTGAATATGGTGTGCCTTGGCGAGAACTTGACTGGCATACAATGAGCCCAGAGCTTGTATCCTTTCAAGGGCAGGAGGAAGTAAAGTTATCAATTATTGACGAACCGACTGCTCCGGAGAGACTAATAGCAGGTGAATTTGCAATGATGATTCATCCACACCCGCCCCCAAAGTTACTGCAGGGTTTACGTATNGGNAAGGTTCATCGTTTATGGCCGGATGTTCGAAAAGAGTGTGGTCACTATTTCCAAAAATATGGCGATTATCCCATAATGCATTTACTTGTCTTCAAAAAGACCCTTGCAGATTTATATCCTGAGTTGCCAAAGACTTTAATGGTGATGTGGAAAAACGCCAAAGAGCAGGCCGCAGAATTCTATGATGATCCAGGTTATTCTGAAGTGGCTTTTGCCAGAAATGCTTTCGAAGAAGAACAAGAAATGTTCGGATGTGACCCATGGCCTACTGGGGTGATGGCTAATAAGAATAANATAGAGAGGTTTATGGACTATTTAGTTGATCAAACCCTGCTAAATGCGCCTATTCCCATNGAAGNACTATTTCATTNTTCAGTCTTGAATAGTTAAACTAGGAGAAGGTAAAGAATGCCCAATTACTCTGTACCCGCTTTTAATACTTTTATAAAGAATCTTCGCACACATTTTTCTAAAGAATATCAAGAGACAAAGCATTGGGAAGGAGTCCGCAGAATACTNCAAACATTATGCGCCGATGAGGCGATGCGTGCGAAATCGAGAGAGTGGATTGCTAAACGCGGAGTTGAGCTCGAATTGCACCACGATTCAGACTATAAGTTTTTCGTTGGAGCTTTAATACGAGAACCTCAACACCGAGCAAATGTGCATGATCATGCACATACATGGACAATTTATGGGGTCCTTGAAGGTGAAGAACAAACCCACGTATACGAACGATTAGATGATGGAGGTACTGTTGGAAAAGCTNAATTAAAGCTAGTTGCAAAAAGTGCGGCGCCCTCTGGCCATGTAGACATTGTGCCACCTTGGGTCCCTCATTCAGAATGGGGGATGGGTGAACGCTCAGTTGCAATTACCGTCAGAAGCCAACGCCCCGGTGGTTATGCTCAAAATCGTTTTAACTTAAAGACTGGGGAGACAAATAATAGTCATAGGGGTCTTAAACTCATCCCAACTGCAGTATAATTGAAAAAGGTGACGCCCNCAAAGGACAAAAATAGTCAAGCCAATCTGTCTATATCTTCAGAATTACTTTGTACTGGATGTGAGAGCTTATCTACCATCTCTTTTGGTATAATCTGCCAAAAGCGGGATAATTCTCTTTCCCAATCAACAAGCAAACGTTCTGCAAAACGGGATTGGGTTTCTTGCCAGTGCTCCGCAACGAGGCTTCGTAGAACTTCCTCCCAGTGTGATATCTTAATGCGGAAACGAAAAACAGTATCTGGATTAATATTCCCAGCGAGACTGGCTTCAGTATCATAAACGAACGCCATACCNCCTGTCATACCCGCCGCGAAATTATCTCCAACTGGACCCAAAATAGCTATCGTTCCACCAGTCATATACTCGCACCCATTAGCCCCACACCCCTCAACTACGGCATCCGCACCAGAGTTACGTACCGCAAATCTCTCGCCGGTTTGTCCTGCAGCAAATAATTTACCAGCAGTTGCACCATACAAGACCGTATTTCCAATAATCGTGTTTTCGTTTGTAACTAATGGACTTGCTGTTACCGGTTTTACGCTTATAGTCCCTCCTGAAAGGCCCTTTCCGACGTAATCATTAGCGTCACCTAAAACCTGAAGTTTCAGACCCTGCACAGCAAAAGCCCCTAATGACTGACCAGCAGAACCACGCAAACGCACAGTAATATGCCCCGGCTGTAATCCCTCCATACCAAAACGACGCGTAATAGCCGACGAAATCCGCGTGCCAATAGCCCGTTGGGTATTACGTATATTGTAAGCAAGCTGCATCTTCTCCCCGCCTTCCAATGCTGGGGCCGCATCCTTGATCATTTGGGCATCAAGTGAATCAGGCACTTCATTGCGCATACCGCGTGTTTCTGAGCGATTGATTCCGCCTGGATCTGCTTGCACCAAAAGGGGGTTGAGATCAAGGTCATCAAGATGCGGATTACCCCGACGAACTTGCGTCAACAAATCAGTGCGGCCAATTATTTCATCGAGTGTCCGAAAGCCAAGAAAAGCCAAAATCTCTCTGACTTCCTCAGCAATAAAACTGAATAAATTCACCACTTTCTCAGGAGTGCCTGTAAATTTCTTACGCAAGGCATCGTCTTGTGTGCAGACGCCAACNGGGCAAGTATTAGAGTGACATTGACGCACCATAATACAGCCCATAGCAACTAACGACATGGTCCCAATACCGAATTCATCCGCGCCAAGAAGTGCTGCTATCACAACATCACGACCAATCTTGATCCCGCCATCTGCTCGCAATAGCACGTTATCCCTTAATCCATTGAGAGTAAGAACCTGATGAACTTCGGCTAGACCCATTTCCCAAGGCAGTCCGGCATATTTAATTGATGTCTGAGGGCTTGCCCCAGTACCACCTGAATGGCCAGAGATTAAAATTACATCCGCCTTAGCCTTAGCAACACCCGCTGCAATGGTACCAATACCTGATTGTGCAACAAGTTTAACACAAACTTGAGCATCAGGATTTATTTGCTTTAAGTCATAGATTAACTGTGAAAGATCCTCTATCGAATAAATATCATGATGAGGTGGTGGAGATATTAGCGTNACACCCGGCGTGGAATGCCTCAATCGTGCAATCATACCGGACACCTTCATACCNGGCAGTTGACCTCCTTCNCCGGGTTTTGCTCCTTGCGCTATTTTAATTTCTATTTCTCGGCAATTATTAAGATACTCGGCGGTTACACCAAAACGGCCCGAAGCGATCTGTTTGATTGCAGAAGATGCATTATCACCATTAGGTTGTGGTTTAAAACGCGCTGGGTCTTCACCACCTTCTCCGGAATCCGACTTCGCTCCTATTCGGTTCATCGCTATAGACAATGTCGAATGTGCCTCTGGACCAAGAGCTCCAAGTGAAATGCCCGGAGCCACCAACCGCTTCCGCAACTCTGTAATTGATTCCACTTCTTCCAAGTCCACACTTTCACCACTAGGCGAAAATTCCATAAGATCGCGTAGACTTATAGGAGATTGTCTCTGAACAGCTTCAGAATATTTTTTAAAGCCTGCATATGAATCATTGTTACAAGCGTTCTGCAACATATGTATCATCTCGCCTTGGAATGCATGAGCTTCCCCGGTTCTACGATATCGATATAAACCACCAATAGGTAAGGTCGTAACTTCCTCGGAGAAAGCTCTACGATGCAGGCGAATAGAATTGTGTTGAATACCGGAGAGACCAATTCCTGATATACGAGACGTCATACCAGGAAAATATTCCGAGACTAAGGTACGACTAAGACCAATTACTTCAAATTTATGTGCGCCCCTGTAGGAGGAGATAACAGAAATACCCATTTTGGACATAATTTTCAGAAGGCCTTGATTAACNGCTTCGCAATATCTTCGAACGCAATCCGTCAATGAAAGTTCACCAAAAAGTCCTCTNCGATGTCGGTCCGCTATGGCTTCCTGNGTTAAATAAGCGTTTACCGTAGTAGCCCCTAATCCAATCAAAACAGCAAAGTAATGTGTATCAAGACATTCACCAGAACGCACGTTAATAGATGTAAATGTCCTTAATGACTCNCGAATTAAATGGCTATGCACGCCGCTTGTTGCCAAAATCATCGGAATAGGAGTTTTTTCAGCATTTAAAGACTTATCAGATAAAATAACGTGGACAGCACCTCCGCGTACGGCATTTTCTGCTTCACTGCATATTCGATCCATGGCATCCCGCAGTGCATTCTCTCCACCNTTGGAATCGAATGTGCAGTCTATNTCAAATGCAGTGGAACCCATATGTTTAGTAAGAGCATCGAACTCCGAATTAGTTAGCACAGGTGAACTAAGTTGCATCAATTTGGTTTGAGCAGAATCCATTTCAAGAATATTACCAAGATTACCTAATCTCGTATTCAAGGTCATAACACGATATTCCCTAAGACTATCGATAGGGGGGTTTGTTACTTGGCTAAAAGATTGTCGAAAAAAATGATGAAGCCCGCGATAATGTTCTGAAAGAACGGCTATCGGAGTATCATCCCCCATCGAGCCTGTTGCTTCTTTAGAATCCTCGACCATTGGTTGAACCAGAAGCTCTAGTTCTTCTAACGTNTGGCCCGCGCAGAGTTGACGACGGCGCAATTCCTTTCTATCAAATTCTGGAATTTCATCAAATTCGGATCTAATAACTTTATCCAGCTGCGTAATATTTTTAATCCATTCTACAAATGGTGCCTCTGCAGTTAATAATTCACGTAATTCCTTATCGTGATAAAAACGACCTTCATCNAATTNAACTGCAATCGTTTGACCTGGCCCAACACGCCCCTTTTCAATAATTTTTGACTCATCCATCGCCACCATGCCAGTTTCAGAACCAACAACCAAAAGGCCATCTTCACGAAGTGAATATCTCAATGGCCTTAAGCCATTTCGATCCATTCCTGCTACTACCCATTTACCATCAGTGGCACAAATTGCAGCTGGACCGTCCCAGGGTTCAATTACACAGTTACAGTAATTGAAAAATGCGGCATGATTTTCTGGTATATTAGGTTTTGCGGACCAAGCATCTGGGATCATCATCATTTTAACTAATGGTGCTGACCGCCCACCGCGCGCCAAAAGTTCATATGCAGCATCTAATGCAGCAGAATCCGAACTTCCGGGTTGGATTACTGGTTTAATATCTTCTATTGCTTCACCAAAAAGGTTTGACTCGAGGCGAGTCTCATGACTTTTCATCCAATTAATATTCCCGGATAGGGTATTTATTTCGCCATTATGTGCTAACATCCGGAATGGCTGAGCTAGTTTCCATGTTGGAAAGGTATTTGTAGAGTAGCGTTGATGATAAATAGCAAAGCGAGATTCAAATCTTTCATCTAGAAGATCAGGATAAAACTCTGTAACCTGTTCAGCTAAAAACATTCCTTTGTAAATTACCGACCGGCAACTAAGCGAACAGATGTAAAAGTCGGGTATATTTTCTTGAATGACTTGATTTTCTATTCGCCGCCTAATTATATATAAATCTCTTTCGAAATTTTCATCAGACTTTCCTGATCGACTAGCAATCATAATTTGTTCAATTTCCGGGCGAGTAGCATTTGCTTTTTCGCCAATAACCTCTACGTTAAGTGGCACCTGCCGCCATCCATAAATAGAATACCCAAATTGCAATATTTGTGCTTCGACTATGCTGCGACAACGTTCTTGACCCGCTAGATCTGTACGCGGCAGAAATATCATTCCTACCGCTATCGGACCGGGGCCCGGAGTGTGACCGGTACGAATTGTGTGTTCGTGAAAAAAGTCCTGTGGTATTTCAACATGGATACCCGCACCATCTCCAGTTTTACCATCAGCATCGACAGCGCCACGATGCCAGAGTGCCTTTAATGCAGAAATTCCTGCTTCTACAACTTCTCTGCGTCTTTTACCGTCAACAGAGACCACCATTCCAACACCGCAAGCATCATGTTCATGAGCAGGATCATACAAGCCAGTGTGGTGCAACCTTTCCTTTTCCAACTTCCATTTTAATATTTTCTGTTCCCCGAGATTTTTTTTCTTAACGGTCATGCTGCGACCTCTGCATCTTTAGGACGTCGTGCTTTAAGATAGTTATCCATCGAAGCTGCTGCGTCACGCCCATCCCGAATAGCCCAAACAACTAACGAAGCACCACGAACAATATCGCCAGCTGCAAAAACACCATCAAGATTGGTCATTTTATTTCGGAAATTAATTTTTAGAGTTCCCCAACGGGTAACACCCAGTTCCGGCACATCAAACATTTTAGGAAGCTGCTCAGGATCAAAACCCAAAGCCTTAATGATTAAATCACCATCCACATTAAAACTTGAGCCCTCGATAACTTCAGGTGTCTGGCGTCCTGACGAATCAGCAACGCCCAAATGTATACGTGCGGCACGAACTGATGAAACTGCCGAATCACCGAGAAATGCCTCTGGTTGCGCGTGAAACTTAAATTCAACACCCTCCTCTTCTGCATATTGAACTTCCCGACGGGAACCCGGCATATTTGCTTTATCACGACGATACAAACAAATCACCGATTCGGCCTGTTGCCGAACGGCAGTCCTGACGCAATCCATGGCTGTATCACCAGCTCCGAGAACAACAACACGCTTTCCAAATGAATTGAGTTTACCATTCTCAAAATCTGGTACATTTTCACCTAAACTTTTGCGATTTGACGCTATAAGAAAATCAAGGGCTGGAACAATATTTTGCAGTCCGATACCGGGGGCCTGAATGTCACGGGCTTTATAAACACCCGTTGCAATTAACACCGCATCATGCCGATCCCTAATTTCTTGAAAGCTTATATCTCGGCCAACATCCGTATTATAATGGATTTTAACTCCGGCATCTTCTAAAAGATTAACTCGCCTAGTAACGATAGATTTATCTAGCTTGAAATTTGGGATACCATAAACCAGTAAACCACCACCTCTATCGTACCGGTCATAAATATTTACCTGATAGCCCTTTCTTCGTAAAACATCCGCCGCTGCTAGCGCTGCGGGCCCCGCTCCAACAATACCTATTGACTGTTTATGTTCTCGGATTGGTTTGGGTGGTTTAACCCAACCATTTTCAAACGCTACTTCCGTTATATGGCTTTCCACTGCACCTATGGTAACTGTACCATGTCCAGCCTGCTCAATAACGCAGTTTCCTTCGCATAGACGATCCTGCGGACAAATTCGACCACAAATTTCAGGAAAAGTATTTGTTGCTGAAGAAAGCTCATATGCTTCTTCCATCCTATCCTGTGCTGTTAGCATTAGCCAATCAGGTATATTGTTATGAAGTGGACAATGAACTTGGCAAAAGGGAATACCACATTGGGAACACCGACTGGCCTGTTGCTCTGCCTGATCAGATTCAAAACGATTATAAATTTCTTCGAAATCCATCTTCCTTTCACTGGAGGACCTTTTCTTCGGTGTTTTTCGATCTAAATCTGTAAATTTTAGCATAACTAATGTTTAACTCTTTTGATCACCAACAAATTATTTCCCAATTTAAAGCCCTAGGTCAGTAGCCTAAGTTTCTTATTTTCCCATCGAAATTTTCTTAAGGAATCAAAATGGGAGTTGGTATATAAAGTAAAATCTATGTGTTGGCGAGAAAAAAATATATAAAAGGTCAATAGTAGTTACCTATTTTTCATTATTACAAGGTCAAAAATTTTTAATTAAATAGATTTAATGATAGTATTGATAGAATTTAGGTCCGTTATGGTACTATCTAACAGTGTTTCCGGCAATATAATTAGCTGTATATTGTATTATTGAATTTTTAAGGGATTGGTTTTTTGAATTTAATACAAACTACGACTCTGGCATTGCTACAGGGACTAACAGAATTTTTACCGATAAGTTCATCAGGTCACTTAATTCTAGCGCCAATATTTTTAGGATGGAGAGATCAAGGACTTATCATCGATGTAGCAGTGCACATCGGTACTTTGGGTGCCGTGATTATATATTTAAGGCATGAAGTATGGAGAATAATAAGTAGTTTAGTAAATATCAGAAAAAATCATTTAAATGATGGGGCAAAATTAGGCTATTTATTGCTAATAGCTAGCCTTCCTGTCTTCATTGTCGGATTTATTGTAAAATTTTATATTGGTGTGGGGATTAGAATACCTCTCATTATAGGTTGGTCTTTCATTATTGGTGGAATGCTTCTTTACCTCTCCGATTTAATAGGGAAGACAAAAAAAGATCTTGCGAATTTTAGAATCGTTGACGCGATCTTAATCGGCGTTGCGCAAGCCTTTGCTATTATCCCCGGAGCAAGTCGCGCGGGAATAACCATCACAATGGCCCGCTTTTTGGGCTACAAGAGAGATGAAGCAGCCAGAATTTCATTGCTTTTATCTATACCGGCTATCTTAGGTGCTGGCGTTGTTTTAGGTATTGAAATTATTGAAAGTGCTAGCCCTCTTCTTATTTATCATGTTTTTTGGGGAACTACTGTAGCATTTATTACAGCTATGTTTGCTATCTCGATTATGATGAGTTGGCTAAAACAAAACAACTACACCCCTTTTGTCATTTATCGAATATGCTTAGGTATAGTGATCCTTTGGTTTGCCGCCTGATAACTCTAAAGAGAGCGAGATGTATTACTCCTAAATTTTGCCGGACGATATCGAGCTAAGTAACTCGGTAATACAGCCTGAAGCGGGGTTGGGACAATGCCTAAATCTTCTAATTTCAGGGAACTTATACCAACGATATTATCAATTTTAAGTAGCTGGACTTGATCTCGTGTGAGCAATGGATTAGGAAGAAAAAAAGGTATTCGTAAATACTCCAAAAAGAACGCTTTTAGAGATGCAGCCCAAAATGGCAAAGGCATCAGCAAACACCTTCTCTTGGTTTCAATCAACATCATTTCCATCAGCTCTTGAAATGAGTGAACTGCTGGGCCTCCAATTTCATAACAGGAGCTAACCGTCATTTTATTATGTAAACAGGCTACTACCGCCTTAGCAATATCTCCGACATAGACCGGTTGAAACTTTGTCTGAGCACCCACCAAAGGCAATATAGGTAATAATCTTGCCATTGATGCAAATCGGTTAAAAAAATCATCTTCAGAACCAAAAACGAGTGATGGTCGAAGAATTGTTGCTTCTTTAAATATTTCTGAAACAGCGTCCTCACCATTTTTTTTACTGCGGGCATATTCAGATTTTGAATTATTGTCTGCCCCTATGGCAGAAAAATGAATAAACCTTTTCACTCCCGCATCATGTGCCTCTTGCGCCAAAAAACGTGCTCCATCAACATGAATTGAACGGAAATTTTGTAGCCCCCGCTTAAATAAAACGCCAACTAGGTTTATCACAACATCGCTGCCCTCAATGGCGGTAGCAATTGATAATTTATTGCGAATATTTGCGGCTACTGGAACAACTTGCCCTACATCGCCTATCGGTTTGCATCGCAAGGCCTCTTCAGGGCGCCGACATACTACTCTTATTTGGAGTCCTTCTTGGGCCAGAGAACGTACAATGTATCTACCCAGAAACCCTGTTCCACCAAACACTGTTACAACATTGTGTTTCACTATTTCGTCTCCCTTGATGGCAATTGAGTATCAAAACATCAACTTTATAAATGGTTACCCTCTATATATCCTTGATAATCAATTTGCCAAAGTCTAATTAAAAATCGTTTAATTTTGTTGACAGAACACAAACCTTTGCCTTACCCCACTCTAATAAGTGCCCAGGTGGCGGAACTGGTAGACGCGCAGGTTTCAGGTACCTGTGGCCAATAGGCCGTGGAAGTTCGAGTCTTCTCCTGGGCACCAACAAAATAGTCACCTCTTCTATTGAGGGAATGCGCAGGGATCAAGGTTATTAACAATGGATTACCTGCATGCACTCCATAAAATTCGTGAGGCTGGCTAACTTGCCGAAACTCCTTTTGGTCCAATTCCAACACGAGGAGTTCATAAAATGGGTACAATCAGAAAAAGAAGAAACAAAAATACAATCCGATATCAAGCAGTAGTCCGTTTAAAAAATCACCCAACAATCTCTAAAACTTTCCATCGCAAATCTCATGCAAACCAATGGATAAAAGAAAAAGAAATACAAATTGAAAATGGTGTTTTGAATTATTCAACTGCATCATCCAAACAGACTTTAGGAAATGTGCTAACACGCTATCTGAAAGAAATTACGCCAAGAAAAAAATCTCCCGAAATAGAAACAATAAAAATAAAACGACTCATGACAGAGCCTGTAGCGAAAATCCAATTTAGTAATTTAAAACCAGAGCACATAATTGAGTTTAGAAACAACAGACTGAAAAATGTTTCAGGTGGCACAACACTAAAGGATTTATCTCTTCTCAGTCATGCCATTGAAATAGGTATTAAAGAATGGGGTTTACACCTGAGTAGAAACCCCGTGAGACAAATCAAAAAGCCTAAGCAAAATCCACCTAGGGACAGACGATTCAAGACTGGGGAAGAAGATTTCATTTTGTTGGCCTGTAATGCGTCACAAAATCCCTACTTCAAATCTTTGGTTATCTTAGCCATTGAAACAGCAAT
>PATI01000064.1 GCA_002712335.1 Rhodospirillaceae bacterium
TAATCCCAAATAAACAGTAAATGATTATTTGAAATATATATAACTAAACGATATTTTTAAGCAGGCATCATTCCCACTCAATTGTTCCCGGTGGTTTTGAGGTAATGTCGTATGTAACCCTATTAATACCGCGTACCTCATTAATAATTCTGGTAGCTACTTTCGAAATAAATTGGTGTTCAAAGGGGTAAGTATCAGCTGTCATACCATCTGTCGAAGTAACCGCGCGTAATGCACAGACATAATCATAGGAACGGGCGTCCCCCATCACACCCACTGTCTTTACGGGTAACAAAACCGCAAATGCCTGCCAAATATCATCGTAAAGTCCCGCTTTTTGAATTTCATCTATATATATTTCGTCAGCCTTCCTCAAAATTTCTAGTCTCTCTTTTGTAATCTCCCCGGGCATCCGAATAGCCAAGCCGGGACCCGGAAACGGATGTCGACCTACGAGTTGATCTGGAAGACCCAACTCCTTCCCTAATTCCCGCACCTCGTCCTTGAATAATTCTCGCAATGGTTCCACCAAAGACATATTCATTCGTTCAGGTAGCCCACCAACATTATGATGTGATTTAATTGTAACACTTGGACCTCCCGTGAATGAAACTGACTCTATCACATCAGGGTACAACGTGCCTTGAGCAAGAAAATTGGCTCCACCAATTTTCTGAGCCTCTTCTTCAAATACATCAATAAAAGTTGCACCAATTATTTTTCTTTTTGCCTCCGGGTCTGTTACTTTATCGAGTTTTTTAAGAAATAATTCTGACGCATCATGATGGAGCAAGGGTATATTGTAGTTATCACGAAACACTCGAACAACTTCCTCTGCTTCTCCTAAACGAAGTAAACCTGTATCTACAAAAACACAGTGCAGCTGAGCTCCTATTGCTTCATGTATTAACACAGCAGTCACTGAAGAATCCACACCTCCAGACAAACCGCAAATTACTTTCCCATGTCCAACCTGCTCGCGGATCTTATCAATCGCACGAGAACGGAATGCAGACATCGTCCAGTCACCGGCACACCCTGCCACCCGGTGAGTAAAATTGCGAAGTAAGTCCTTCCCTCCTACTGTATGCATAACCTCCGGATGAAACTGTACAGCATAAAACTTTCTAACATCGTCAGCAATAACAGCATGAGGAGCATGATCACTTACTGCTACAGAGCGAAAACCATCTGGTAATTCCACAACAGAATCACCATGGCTCATCCAAACCTGTTGCGTTTCACCTATTTTCCACAAACCACTAAATAAAACACAGTCGTCAGTAATTCTTAACTCAGCCCGGCCGAACTCCTTATGCTCAGAAGATTCAACCTTTCCACCTAATTGTTCGCAAATTGTTTGTTGTCCGTAGCAAATTCCTAAAATTGGGACACCTAGCCGTAAAATTCCTTCGTCGGCCTTTGGACCCGCTGTAACTGTCACAGAAGCGGGCCCACCAGAAAAAATTATCCCCTTCGGTTGTAATTTCTTAATTAACTTTTCTGAAATATTAAAAGGGTGTATTTCACAATACACACCGCTTTCTCTAACTCTTCGTGCAATAAGTTGAGTCACTTGAGAACCAAAATCGAGAATTAACACTAAATCATCCATTAAATTGATTCTCAATTTTCAAAATTCGAACATACATTCAGACTTTCCCGCATTAGTCGCCCTTACGATAATTGGGAGCCTCGCGTGTAATCGTGACATCGTGTACATGGCTTTCTCTGCGACCGGCTTCAGTAGATCGACGAAACTTACAGTTCGTTTGCATATTTTTAATGTTCGAATTACCGGTATACCCCATTGAAGCTCTCAACCCTCCAACCATCTGATGTATTATACTTCCCACAGGACCCTTATAGGGCACTTGTCCCTCAATCCCTTCGGGAACAAGTTTAAGGGTATCAGAGACTTCTTGTTGAAAATACCGGTCAGCCGAACCTCGTGCCATAGCACCCAAAGAACCCATACCCCGATAGGATTTGTAAGAACGGCCTTGATAAAGAAAAACCTCCCCCGGCGCTTCATCCGTACCGGCCAATAATGAGCCAATCATTACACAATCTGCTCCAGCAGCAATCGCTTTTGCTATATCGCCAGGATATTTTATTCCTCCATCAGCAATTGTAGGGACCTCATGTTTATGACATTCTTCAGAAGCTTCCAATATTGCATAGAACTGAGGGACGCCAACTCCGGCCACTACACGTGTCGTGCAAATAGATCCAGGGCCAATACCAATTTTTACGGCATCTGCCCCACAATCAATCAACGCTTTTGCTCCTTCAGCAGTTGCAATATTTCCGGCAATTAGCTGCGTCCGATTGGAAAGTCTTTTTATTCGCTGCACCGCCTCTTGAACGCCTTTTGAATGCCCATGAGCGGTATCCACCACAATAACATCAACACTAGCGTCAATTAATGCCTTTGCTCGTTCGAAACCATCTTCACCTACACCAGTGGCAGCCGCTACACGTAAGCGTCCTTTTTCGTCTTTATTAGCGTCAGGGTGACGTTGGGCCTTTTCAATATCCTTTACTGTTATTAACCCAATACAACGATAGTCTTTGTCCGTTACCAAGAGTTTTTCTATTCGGTATTGATGGAGAAGACGTTTAGCCTCTTCCATATCTATACTATCATCAACACTGACCAAGTTTTCTTTGGTCATTAATTCACTAACTGGTTGTGAGTCATTAGTAGCAAATCGTACGTCCCTATTGGTCAGAATACCCACGAGTTTTTTGCTAATTTCTTCTACCACCGGAATCCCTGATATTTGGTTATCCATCATCAGAGATAACGCATCAGAAAGTGTTTTTTCGGGCGAAATTGTGACCGGATTAATTACCATCCCCGATTCAAACTTTTTTACTTTCCGAACCTCGTCCGCTTGTTCTTCTATTGTTAAATTCTTATGGACAACTCCAATACCGCCTGCCTGTGCCATAGCTATGGCAAGTGCGCTCTCAGTCACCGTATCCATAGCCGCAGAAACAATTGGAATTTTAAGATCGAGTTCTCGTGTCAACTTGCTATTAAGTACAGCCTCTGATGGTAATATCTCAGACGCAGCAGGAACAAGTAATATATCATCAAAAGTAAAAGCCTCGGTGATATGCATTAATGTCCCCTGCAGAAGATGGATCGGGATCATACACAAATGATGAAAGAATCCCAAGTTTCTACATTGAACAAGTTTCCGCTAGTGGCTAAATTTTGAATCCCTGTGCTATTAGATAAATCTCAGGTGACCCTTTACGACTAGCAGGCGGCTTATAATGTTTAACTTTTTGAAAAGATTTTTTCAAATCAGTTAATAGCGAAGTTTCTGTCCCGCCATCAAATACCTTAACAATCAATATTCCTCCTTCCACTAGTATTTCTTTTGCCATTTCAACAGCTATTTCGCAGAGAGCAATAGTTCGGATATGATCTGTTTGTCGATGTCCCGTCGTTGCAGCGGCCATATCGCTAAGGACTATATCAATTTTATCTCCGCAAAAATTTTTAACAACTTTTAGACTTCCTTCCCCTGTCATATCTAATTTCAAACATTTGGCTCCGGGAATCGGCTCTATAGAGAGCTTATCGACCGCTAATACAACTCCTTTATTCCCGGATTTTTCAACAGAGACCTGTGTCCAACCTCCCGGAGCCGCCCCCAAGTCTAGTATACGACAACCAGGCCAAAAGATTTTAAATTGATCATCAAGTTCAACTAATTTCCATGCCGAACGGGACCTGTAACCTGCCACCTTTGCTGATCTGACATAAGGATCATTTAGTTGTCTCTGGAGCCATCTAGTAGATGAAATCTTACGACCTTTAGCCGTTTTAAGTTTCACCGATAATCCACGCGAAGTTTTTCTACCATTTTTACTTCGAGGCATGTTTTCTATTCTGCCTCTTAGGTTTCGGAACGAGCAAATGCGCCACAGAAACTCGGAAACTTTTATCAACGCTTGTACTTTCTAATGCTATGGCTAACTCAGACAATCTAGTTAAAATACCTTCTCTGACCCCACGATCTGCTACCCTCAAACAGCCGATTGACCAAGTTTCGCATATTGCTTCAAGTATTCCACAACCTGCTACTACCAACTCCGCTCTATTTTTTCCTATACAAGGATAAGAAGCTCTCTTCTCAAAATTTGAATTAACAAGATTTCGACATATATATCGGATAGAAGAAAAATCTAGCCAAGAGCCGTCTATCAGTTCCCGATCATAAAGTTTCAGGCCCATTTGAACAGCGGCTATTGTAGTAACAGTACCAGCAGTGCCAAGCATAGAGACCTTACCAGCTTTTATCATTGCTTTTATAGAATGTTTTATTTCAAACGGTTCGATAGATTTCTTTATCGTCTCGACCAATATTTCATATTGTTTGCTTGAAATCTCTGGTTTCCCATAAGTTTCGGTAAGGTTCACTACGCCATAAGGTAAGGATATCGAGTCAATAATTTCTGGCTCAACATTACTTTTTATCTGGAGCCAGGATATTTCTGTACTACCTCCTCCAACGTCAAACATTAGAGTATAAGGACACGTATTATCAAATAATGCGCGGCAACCGACAACGGTCAACTCCGCTTCCTCAATAGATGAAATTGTCTCTACTGCGATGCCAATTTCTTTCTCAACGCGCGATAAAAAATTTTTGCTGTTATTAGCAGCACGACAGGCTTCCGTAGCCACGTATCGTCCATATTTTACATCATTTTTAACAATCAAATCCGCACATGTGCTTAAAGCCTTCATGGTTCTTTCCATAGCAGAATTAGAAAGTGCACCCGAAGAAGAAATACCCTCGCCCAATCTTACTATTTTGGAAAATCCATCAACAACCTTAAAACCGTTTTTTTCAGGCCGCGCTATTAAAAGTCGGCAATTATTGGACCCAAGATCTAGGGCTGCAATTAAATTTCCTGTTCGACTTTTTGCCCTTGAACCACGCGTTAACAAACTTCTTTTGTTTCCACTCTGTTTTTTAACTGGTCTTTTTTTTAAGCCCACTTTCGATACCTAAGTCGTGATTACCCCGGCACTCCGGAGCATGGTATCCCTATAAGTAGTGTTGGAAAAGAGAAACATTCCGACGTTATCCCTCTTGACGTCACAAGTCTCACTGAAAACAATGTTTCTTATTCATTCCATTGATCGAGGACCTCGTGGCATACCAATTTAAACAACCGGACCTAGACATACCCTTCAAATCTATCCGTAGCGTATTAAATGAATACAGTACAACCCAACCTGAGAAAATTGCACTTTATGACTTAGAGCAGGATCGCTCTATTAGTTGGGAAGCACTAGCAGAAAACGTCGAAGCCATCGCAAGATACCTTGTATCGTTAGGGATCAAGAAGGGTGATAGAATCGGCCTCTTATCAGATGAGAACCTCGAAAAAATGATCATATGGATGAGTATATGGCGCGTAGGTGCAGTAGTTTGTCCATTGAACGTTGAAATCAACGCATCTCATATCAACGAACTTCTCAATTCAATCGGCCCAAAATTAACCCTCTGGCATACAGCCCTGAATGGTAACGAATTGACAAAAGGAATTAACGGTAAAGTTATGCGGTTCGAAAGTTGGAATGAAGAATTTTTATCCCACAGTGATAAATCAGAATTCTTTGGTGCCGTTGCAGAAACTAGTCAGGATATATTGATTAAAAGTGAGAATGAAGAAAAAGATGTCTCCTGTATATTTTGTACTTCCGGAACAACGTCGCGCCCGAAATGCGTTGTATATGACCATATGGCCTACTGGCTGAATGGATTGAATACTATTGATTTTCTTGGTCTTACAAATAACGACAGAACCTTGGAATACCGTTCATTTGGTTGGAATTCCGCACAGGTTCTGAGTCTGATGCCCTGGATTTTAACCGGTCTTTCAATGTATATAGCACCACGTTTTTCGAAAAGTCGGTTTTTTAGTTGGATTAATGAACATAAGCTGACATTTTCTGCTGGCGTCCCCACTGTTGTGAATATGCTTCTGAACGAACCAACCGAAATTAATGTAAAGGACGTCCCCTCCCTGAGACTCATGACCTGCTCAACTGCTCCCCTATCCCCTGAACAATGGAGACAATTTGAGGAAATGTATGGTGTTACATTGCTTCAGCTCTACGGAATGTCTGAAGCCGGTTGGATATGTGGTAATCGGCATTATAAACGGCAAATGGGAACCGTAGGTCCACCGGCCAAACATCAGGAGTTTTTAATAATTGACCCAGATGGAAATGGCTGTGCTACGGGTACAGAGGGTGAAGTGAGCATTGGTGGCCCACAAACTTGCATTGCAACAATATCACCGGATGGTGAATGGGAGGATCAAAGATCCATTCGAATGCGAACCGGAGACTTGGCAATCATTGATGAAGAGGGGTTTGTCCGGGTTACTGGAAGAACTAAAGATCTTATAATCAGAGGCGGAGTTAATATTGCACCCTTAGAAATTGACAATGTCCTTATGCAGCATCCGAAAATTCGTGAAGCTGCAGCAATAGGAGTACCCGACAAAATTTATGGAGAAGAAATCGTCTGCTATATTGTCGTCAAAACAGGAGAGACACTTCCTGCAAAAGAAGTTTTAGAGCATTGTCAATTAAATTTACCGGAATTCAAGGTGCCTAAATTTGTATATCGAATTGATTCCTTGCCTAAATCGGATCGAGGAAAAATTTTGCGGGACAATCTTAAAATCATTTGGAATGAGAAAAATTAGAAGATGGTTTTGATTAAACTAATTAATTTTTGGAACAAAAAAGACCTGACCTGGATAAATTAGATCCGGGTCTCTAATTTGTTCCTTGTTAGCTTCATAAATCACTGTATATCTCATACCCCTACCATACGCCCTTCGCGCTATTCTCCATAAACTGTTACCGAGCTTTACATTAACAACACCAGTAGCAATATCTGTGCTAGCTTCTTTAATTCGAGCAAAAGTGGTTTCCACACGGCTCATTACAGAACCATTTTTGTTAATACTATCCGCACGCAATGAATATATACCCGGGGCCAACTTGTCCTTGGGTTTGATATGCCAATTACCATTTACACCTGAAATTACGGAACCGACTAATTTATCGTCAATATATAAATGAATTAAACTCTTTGGAATCGTAACTCCACTTACAATAGCATTACCACTATCGTCATAATCAATAACCTCGATTGTTAAAACTCGTTTCTTTAACCTTGGAGCTTTTTGAGTATTTATAGCCGTCTTTGTATAAGATTTCTGCAATATTAAACTGGGACTTAACAAATCTTTCGATACAGATAAAGCCAGGGGCCCTTTTTGTCTTGAATTAGACTTTGTTAAATTTTCTATGCCAGTCTCTGGAATAAGCAGAACAACATTTCGATCAGAAGAACTTTTAAGACCGGAGGGCAGTCTTGATGTAAGGGAAAGTTCTCTATTGCCAGCTTTAAGTGGTTTATTTGGGACTAGAACCCAATCTCCACGGCCATCGGCCTTTACCGTTCCCAAAACATTTTCTCGAGTTTTTATTGTTACATTGGAATTTGGCGGCGCCTTTCCAGCAATGACCGCATCACCCCTTGGGTTAACTCTTACGACATCAAAAGATGGTTTATAACTTTTTTCCGATCTATCATGTTTTAGCGTTCGTGGACCCGCATTCTGTTTTAGAACACCACTATCCAATTCTGCTGTTTTAAAAGTTGACTTTTCCTCGAGAGCTAAGACACCTTTTTTTGACAAACTATGAGAATCATGTCTCCTAGATTTTTTAGTGACTTTCTTTGACTCTTCAATTTTCGCGGAATAAGGCCTTTGTTCATTTTCTATACTATTAGTGAGCGCCAGCGCAAAAATCATTATTAAAGCGCCAATTCCTCCTAATAATTTAAAAAGATTCAAAGTTTTGGGCTCCTAAAGCGTCTCTCATGGGGCAACAACAAAACACGAAAAAGGATACCTTCTAATCAGCAACAATACAACGGTATGAGTTAAGGTAATGGTCTAATAGATTTTATAAAAACGGCTATAGCATTCCGGTCCTCTGGCGATAATTTAGATGTTCCCTTTTCGATCACCTCCGCCATCGAACCCCCTGCAAAATCTCCTTTCGGATCTTCACCGACATCCAAATAATTTACTAATTGTTGTAAAGACCAACTCCCAATGCCTATGCTCGGATGCGACGTAATATTCGGGNTATNACTCGAGCCNAAGCTTGTGTTATCAAACACCCCGNCANAGCCAAACTGAATTTTTAATCCCCCNAAAATTGTTCTCCGAGTATGACATTCATGACAATGCACTACACCTCGAGACAAGTATGCCCCTCTATTCCAAGTTTGTGTCCTTTTTGAGTCAAATTTATAGGGGCCCTGAGAAAAATATAATAATTTCCATAAATATTGGATAGAACGGAAGTTAAATGGAAATAGAAGTTTATGCGCTTCACTAGGTTTAGGAATTGCTGGCAAAGAGAAAATATATTCCTTAATTGATTTAATATCATCAGCATCCATGAGAGTGAAGGAAGTATAGGGAAAGATAGGAAAATAATGGCTATTTTCAGGAGATACTCCCTTTGTCATCGCCCTGTTGAAATCTCTATTAGACCAATTACCAATACCATGTTTCTTATCGGGTGATATATTCGGTGCTACGAAGGTACCAAAAGGTGTTTTAAACCTTTTACCTCCCGCAAGTAACTGACCGTTATTCTCCGTATCAGTATGACAACTAATACAGCCCGCCGCATGGGCTAATACTCTACCTTTGACAACACTGCTAGACACATTGACCGATTGAATAAATACGCCAGATGCCACTACGGCGCCTAAAACCCAACCTGGGAAATATTTATCGTAAGCCATGTGATAGTAAAAAAAAGAGAGGCTGCACAATTTCTATACAGCCTCTCGATTTATTGGAAATGAAATGTTTATCGTTTAGGAAAAATTAATTTCCTAAATTTATTTTTTCTTCTTCTTCTTCTTCTTACACTTCACCTTACCTTTTTTACATTTGCATTTACCATAAACTTTTTTATTCGCATCTAGTTTTATGGCTGCAGCAACTGCGCCTTTGACTGGCTTGTATGCATCTGCAATCTCGCCCTTTATTCCGGTTTTTGCTGCCTCTTCTAAGCCCTTCGCGTAAAAAACTGCAGACCCATATTTCAACCTTTTAGCAAGAGTCGCAATTTGGATTGCCCGCATTTCCATATCACCGGCAGAACCAAGTTTCCTTCTCTTCTTCTTGCTTTTGCTGCCCTTAATATATTTTGCAACAGCATTACTGGCTGCACAAATCTCTTTCATCGCGCTTACCTTGACCTTCATGGCCTGAGACATCTTAACCTTTGGCTTTGATGGCTGGTCGGCACAACCGCTTAATCCGCCTAGTAGACCAAGGCTAACCGCCGCTACTAAAAGTGGCTTAATGAATGATCTCATGACACTCTCTCCCCAGAAAAACTCTATTAAATAAATTTAACGCTATTAAAACGTCAATAATAATACCCTATCCCACCATTAGATACAAAAACTTGCAACCCTTTCAAGTGGATTTATTGTTCTATTTTTCATATTCGTGTTATTAGGGCTCATGAAAATTCATTACTTATGCGTATTTTGTGGCGCATCACAAGGAAATAATTCGGTTTTTAGAGCTTCAGCGATCAGTTTAGGTTTGGAATTAGCGAGAAACCAAATTCAATTAATTTATGGCGGTGGTAGCTCCGGCTTGATGGGGGTTTTAGCTAATAGCGTTCTGGAATCCGGTGGAAAGGTTACTGGTGTTATTCCTCAACACTTAAAAGATCGCGAATTAGGTCATCAGGGCTTAACTAAACTAGAAGTGGTAGACAATATGCACCAGCGCAAAGAAAGGATGTTCGAATTGGCCGATGGCATAGTTGTTTTACCCGGCGGGGTTGGAACCCTTGAAGAAGTTCTGGAGATTATTACTTGGAAACAATTGGGTTTGCACAAGAAACCAATAATTTTTCTAAATATAATGGGATATTGGGAAAATTTTTATAATCTTATTAAAGGGACAGTTGAACAGGGATTTGCAAACGAGCAAACACAAAACCTTTATATTTCCATTGACGCTCCAGACCGCTTGATACCGACTTTAGAAAAGTTATAAAATAAATTTATTATCCTTTAACCTAATATATTTAGGCTGGCCTTACTTTGATAACGCTTTTTCTATAGCCGTAATTGCCGCGGGCGCATTATTAGTATCAGGACCTCCCGCTTGAGCCATATCTGGCCTCCCTCCTCCGCCTTTTCCTCCCAATGCTTTTGACCCTTCACGAACTAGGGTCACCGCGTCAAATTTTTCAATTTGATCATTTGTCACTCCAACAACGAGCGATGCCTTTTCCTCCTCAACACTGCAAATTGCAATAACACCTGAACCTATTTTCTTTTTAAATTCATCAACGAGTGATTTGAGTTCTTTTGATGGGATCCCCTCCAAGACCTTTCCGACAAATGAAACACCAGAAATATCCTTGGCCAATTCTTCGGTTTGACTATTCCCAGAGGTAGCAAGTTTACGGCGAGCATCAGAAATCTCATTTTCTAAGTTTTTTCTCTCTAAAAGCAAACTATTAATTCGGCTTACTACGTCTTCAGTTGAAACATTTAATAATTTTGCTGCTTCCTTTAATTCGCTTTGTATTTTATCAATTTTCTCCAACGCAAAAGCACCGGTAACAGCTTCTATCCGTCGCACACCCGCTGATACCGCGTTTTCAGACACAATTCTAAATAAGCCGATATCACCAGTCCGCTTAACATGGGTACCTCCGCATAGTTCCGAGGAATAAGAGGTTTCCTTTTCATCGCCCATTAAAACAACACGAACCTCATCCCCATATTTTTCACCAAATAATGCCATAGCGCCTTCTTCTAAAGCTTCATCGGGTGTCATAAGCCTAGTGGTCACCTCAGAATTTTCTCTTATTTGTCGATTTACACCATCCATAACTTCAATCATTTCATTAGCGGTGATGGGTTTCGGATGACTTATGTCAAACCGAAGGCGATCGGGCGCAACCAAAGAACCCTTTTGGATAATATGTTCACCTAATTGACGACGTAACGTAGAATGTAATAAGTGCGTGGCAGAATGATTTCTGCAAAGGGCGGAACGTCTTCTAACGTCAATCTGCATTTCTACTATATCATTTAAATTTAAAGTGCCGGTTTTTAGAGAGCCGATATGTAAATGCAAATCACCAACTTTCTTTTGCGTGTGATTTACTTCAAAAATACCATTGTCTGTTGTTTTGATAATGCCCGCATCTCCCATTTGGCCACCAGATTCGCCATAAAAAGGAGTTTGATTAACAACTATACTTACTTGCTCTCCAACCTTAGTGCTTTTTATTGAGTTTCCATCTTTAACAATAGCTAAAACTCTACCTTCGGCCTTATCGCTCTGATACCCAAGAAATTCTGTTGCGCCGACAGCGTCCCTAATATCAAACCAGACAGTCTCATCAGAAATTTCTCCTGAGCCCACCCACGCTCGCCGAGCATGCTCCCTCTGGTCCTGCATAGCGCTCTCAAAACCAACAATATCAACTGAACGATTTTGTCCCTTTAAAACATCCTGGGTCAAATCTAAAGGAAAACCATAGGTGTCATATAAACGAAAGGCAACTTCACCTGAAAGGGGCTCTTTATTTCCCAATTTACGCGTTTCGTCGTGCAGCAGTTTCAATCCTCGATCAAGAGTATTCTTAAATCTTTTTTCTTCTAATTCTAATGTTTCTTTTATTAATAACTCTGCACGAACAAGCTCAGGATAAGCCATTCCCATCTGTTCTATTAAAACTGAAACCAATTGATACATTAACGGCTCCGGAGAACCCATAATATGCGCATGCCGCATTCCTCTTCGCATGATACGGCGCAAAACATAGCCTCTTCCTTCATTTGAAGGTAAAACACCATCAGCAATTAAAAATGCGCTAGCTCGCAGGTGATCCGCAATCACACGATTAGAAATGTTATGTGAACCGTAAGGTTCTACTTGAGCTATTGAAGCTGATGCTTCGATTAAATTCCGAAAGGTATCAATATCGTAATTATCGTGAGAGCCCTGCAAAAGTGCTGAAATACGTTCAAGGCCCATACCTGTATCGATACTAGGCTTTGGAAGGTTTAGGCGGGTTTTTAAATCAACCTGATCAAACTGCATGAAGACTAGGTTCCAGATCTCGATAAACCTGTGACCATCTTCATCGGCACTGCCAGGCGGCCCACCTAGAATGTGATCTCCATGATCATAAAATATCTCTGAACATGGGCCACACGGACCGGTATCACCCATTGCCCAAAAATTATCATTTGTAGATATACGGATAATACGGTTTTCTGAAAACCCTGCTACCTTTTTCCATATCTTAAAGGCTTCTTCATCTTCGTGATAGACAGTTACAAGCAGCCTTTTGGGATCTACACCAAATTCTTTAGTAATTAATGTCCATGCTAATTCTATGGCACGTTCTTTAAAATAACCACCAAAAGAAAAATTACCCAGCATTTCAAAAAATGTATGGTGGCGAGCAGTATAGCCGACGTTTTCTAGATCATTATGCTTCCCTCCAGCACGAACACATTTTTGTGAAGTAGCAGCTGAATTATAATTAGGTTTCTCCAAACCGGTGAATGCATTCTTGAATTGGACCATGCCAGCGTTAGTAAAAAGGAGCGACGGGTCATTATGTGGTACTAAAGGAGATGAGCGCACAACCTCATGACCATTATTCTTAAAATAATCAAGAAATGCCGTTCTAACATCATTTGTTTTCATCATCGCTAGTACCTTAAAGGAACGCATTTAGGCGTCTCAAGGCCCGAGTATTAACGACGCGAACACACGATGTCTATAATAAGACACATATCTTCTAGGTTATTTATTTTTAAAATTACGCAGGCTTACGTGTTTAAATTAAAAAATTTAGCATTAACCATAATTTAATTTAACAAATGGTTAAGAAAATTTTCTTTTTTAAATATTACTCTTCATTTTCATCAGTGCTTTCTGAAGCTGGTGCCTCTTTAAGTGCAGCCTCTGCAATTAAGCCAGCGCTTTCTCTAATTTCTCTTTCAATTGATTCTGCCAGCTCTGGATTTTCTCTTAAAAACTGCTTGGAATTCTCTCGCCCCTGTCCTATCCGTTGACTATCATACGAAAACCAAGCACCTGACTTCTCGACAATGCCAGCTTTTACTCCCAGATCTATTAGCTCTCCCATTTTGGAGATACCTTCTCCATACATTATATCAAACTCAATCATCTTAAATGGGGGCGCAACTTTGTTTTTAACAACTTTAACTCTAGTCTGATTTCCAACAATCTCGTCGCGATCCTTAATTGCCCCAATCCTACGAATATCTAGCCTTACAGATGAGTAAAATTTAAGAGCGTTACCACCAGAGGTTGTTTCAGGATTACCAAACATTACTCCAATTTTCATACGGATTTGGTTGATAAAAATAATCATACAATGTGAACG
>PATI01000065.1 GCA_002712335.1 Rhodospirillaceae bacterium
AAATTAATAAGACGATCAAATTTAGTTTTGGGAAATGGGAAGTCGTGTATGTTGCCTATGACCGAAGTCAAATAGTTTCTTTTTTTCAGAAGATNTCGTCTTACTAGGGCAGTAACTCGGGGCTCGGAAATTTGCTTCGAATGACACCAATCAATAAAGGATAAAAACCATGTTCCGAATAAGCCTGTCGCTCCGGTAATAAAAATGTTTTTATCCTCTAAACCCATTCCGACNGCACTTAGTCCCTCATGTCTATCAAAAAACGACCAAGAATATTTATCGAATAAATCAGANTTACATATGTTCATAACGCACAATCNAAAGTTTTAAATATATTTTCGCAANACAGATTGGTTGTTTATCAGGTTTTCCGGACATTCTTCGAACCAACGCCAACCACCGTTAAAGGGTTCTGAAATCACCTTTGATTTTATATTTGGTGGTTTTTTGAATTTTACTGAGAAAACAAAAGACACAAAATGCCCTCTAATATCTCTCGTTGTATTAAACATTTCATGATAGCCAATCGGCCCTTCAACTTTCAATAATTCTCGATCAAATTCAATAGTGGCTACTTTATGAACCCGATCAATCATCTTTTCTTTAAAGCGAATTATTCCTCCGGGAACGTGCCAACCAGGTCCATAATAGGTATCGTCACGCCAAGTAAGTAAGGTTGATTTACTATCTGAAGATTTAATAATCAAATCCACATTTAAAGATGGTGTCATTTGAGAAATAGCCAAGAAAAGCTCTTTCCCAATGCCCTTTTTTGCGTCGATTTTATCAAACCAGTGTCGAACAAGAGCTACATCNATATCTTTTTCACTCAACCTCTACTTTCCCTTTATTCAAAAAACCCAGTTTGATAGAACGATCATAATTTTTCTTTATAGAACGTTTTATCTCGGGGTTAAATCCGGCTGCTGAAAGTAAAACCTTCTTGATTTGTCCTTCTGCAAGAATATCCGGAGCTACAATAGGAATGCCGCTTGCCGGCGCAAAGCGCGATTGTTTTTTAGGCGATGAATCAATGATGCAGGATATCAGCCCTTCTAATTCAAGATTAGAAATAGTCGCCAGACTTTGATGACCAGCGCTCCAAATGGCGTTTTCGGATTTTGGTGAATCTCCGAAGAATTCTTCGATACCCATGGATAGAGAAGACCTGACCTCTAGATAAGGGTCCCAATTTACGGGTTCTCTTTTTTTTGCCGTTGCNGACAAAATATAATCATCCCATATCGATTCTATGGACAATATTTCAAATCCGGTTATAGACAATAGTAATTGAAAAGTATCTTTGGTNAAATAACTGCGGTGATCTGGTATAAACTCGTTGAATAATTTAAATTCAGAAATCATGCTAAAATTAGGCACTTCTAGTATCGCATAGCCACCAGGTTTTAAAAGATCAACCAAACATCGCAGAGTTGCTCTAGGGTCTGGTAAATGCTCAATAAAATTAAATGACGTGACGAGGTCAAATTGGGTGTCTCCAATTTGATTTTTTAAATTGGTTTTTGGAAGAAATCCATCATACACAGAATGGCCNGTTGTCCGGGCATGTTTTGCTAGTTGCGCAGAGCCCTCGATACCAAAAGTATTAACACCAATGTTTTTGAAAACATCTAAGTATTCACCGGCACCAGCTCCAAGTTCAAAGACACTTTCAATATTTTTCTTTTCGACTATTTCTGAAAATTGTCCTNTACGAAACTGAAGCATTGGCTTTGACAGTCTCGTTGACCGGATAACCTCCTTGTAATACGGAACTAAAGGACCCAGATACTGAATTAAACCGCAACTTTGGCAAGCGAACAAATTCATCGCTGCCGATGCGCTCAATCCCTCTGCAGAAGTAGTTTTAAAACCCTGCGCACTTTCTGGCATATTAGTTAGGGTTAAAGGGGTATCAAGTTCACCTGCACAGAGTATGCAGCGATCANGCATAAGACTTACAAACCCTTAAAACAGGTAATTCCATGTGACCAATATTCGGCAACTTGATCATAATGGACCCTACGATTAAACATTAAATTGTAGCCATAGGCTTCATAATGGAAGTTCGCATGTTCCCAAGATGTCTGGCAACCTGACATCCAAATCATTGGAGGATAGTGATCCTTGTGGAACAGCAAATCTGGCTGCGCTACAAAAGCGGAACTAAGGTCTATTGCACCAGCAAGACCAAATTCCTCGCCCAAAATTTTTATTTGTTCACGCGCTGCGTGAATGGAGTATTCCCTCAAAATAAAAAAACAAATGCCTATTACGGGGCCCGATTTCAAAGCACCTTCTAGTCTATCATGTCCCAAACCAGGGATTGATTTGAAATGCCCCGATAAAGAATGAGGAAACTCGTTCTTAAATTCATATTCTGGAAATCTATTTTTATATGAAGCTCCGACTGTCGGTATCAGAAACTCCTCCATAACTTGTCCGATATCACTTTCAANAAGTTTTGGTGTAAAAAAGGGTATCGCGATGATATTCTGGTGGTTGTCAGGCCTTAAACTATTAATGCTGTTTTCCATAAGCTGGTTGACTTCTGAGACAAAGGCTTCTTCCGAAAGTGGTATGTCTAGTACCGCGCTAATCATTTTGTAATTAGCGGCAGGATCAAAATTCAATTCTGGAAACTTGAAGTAGTTTCTAGACTTTAAATGCACAGGAGTCGTAATTGATGTGTGGGGTTCAAGGCGACCATATACGTCAAAAGAAACTTCTTCACTCAACATTTCTGGGTTCCAGTATACTAGGCAATTCGGTCAAGGGAATCGTCGTCTTTAAATCCTTCCCCATACGGGACAGGAAGCAACTTGTGTTTAGCTGTTACTGTCTGGTGAAGCTTAATAAATTGTGGATCTTCTCCTATTAAACAATCTGGTCGGTGGGGACCCGTCCAGGGATTTCTCATTCCTCTTGCCAAAATCTCTTTTAGAGGAGTTTTCATTACATTTCCAAAAGACATATCGATATATGGGCAAGGTGTGATTTCGCCCGAGGAGGTAACAGTAATAATACCTTTTACAGTTATACAACCCTTGTAGGACCCATAAGAGGGGGTCATGTGCGAAAATACTAGAAATTCTTTTTCCATTTCTCGCAGAATATCAGCATCTTCCTTATCAATTACAAATTCTGGATGATCTGTCGCTGAGCCGACCGGTTTTGCGTAGGAAACATATAATCCTACTCCCCGATCTGTACAAAATTGACAAAGATCTCGGAATTCCTGTGTCTTTGCTCGCCCGTTAATAAGAACCGTAGAAAGAATAAGATTGAGTCCTGCAGCAACGCAGGCATCGATCCCCCTTAAAACCCGTTGATAGGAACCGGGTTTATTCCGAAAAGAGTCATGCTCCTTTTCTATAAAGCTATCTAAGGACATCTGAACCTTTTCAACACCGATAGATTTAAGATGGAAAGCGCGGACCTCATCTAGAAACCAGCCATTAGTATCTGTGATAACATAATGCTTATCTGGATCAATTGCCGCCACTACCTCATCAAAGTCTCTCATTACCAAGGGCTCACCGCCGGTTATAACGAAACGCGCTAGGCCAAGTTCATCCGCTTGACGAGATAATTCCTTGATCGCTTCCATATCAATCTTAGGTCGGTCATCAATGGTTTCTTTCTTTTTAAGGTCGCGATCCATGTAGTATTCAGCAGAACAATGTGTACACTGAAAATTACATAAATAGCTCTTCTCCAAACGAATAATCGGACTAACCTCGCCCGCTTCTTCCATATCCGCGATCGCCGCTAGCTTATCGGCGATATACGGCTTTCGATTCCTGAGATCACCTCGTTTCTTAGCCTCTCCAGCTGTAAGAGATTTATCGAACATCAATGCTTGTGTCGCAGACATATCAACCTAACTCTTTGATAAATTATAAAAAAAACCTAATTTAACTTTAGCATTACTAATGCTGAAGTTCCTAGCAGAAACATGCCTTTCAATCAATAAAACCATTTATAGAATCAGCTTGAACTTTATAAGCATCTAAATTTTTTAAGTTAATTATCTTTTCCCCGAATCCTAAGAGACATCTGATCAACCTTGCCTCCCATGATCCCCTTTATGTCATCAAGTTCCAATAAAGGGCTCATATCTTCAAGGGGCGCGGATAAAAGTTGGTTGTCGTTAGTTCTAATTACACTGCATTTAGGCATTAATTTCTCATCTCTTTTTAAAAATACTTCGCAAATCAAAAGACCATTAGTTTTTAACGCATCCGAAATATTATTTTTAATATCTTTTAAGTTATTAATTGCCATGTATTCAAAGCCAAAGCCAAGAGCTACCTTTTTGATTGAGGGTATTTCTAATTTAGAGGACGGACCAGTCCCTACAAACCGGCCCTCGAAATAGTTTTCTTGGGTGGCACGTATCGATGCATAACCATCGTTATTTTGTAGAAAAATTGTTACAGGAACATTTAAGGTTTTTAAAGATTGTAATTCCTGTAAATTCATCATCAGACTTCCGTCACTCTCAAACAAATAAACTTTTTTATTTGTTGCTGCTGCCACCCCAAGAAGCGCTGGCAGGCCATAGCCCATAGCGCCCAAGCCCGTTGTTAAACCTATCCACTGCCCCCCTCGATTTCTGAAATGTGTATAAAAAACTTCAATAGCTAACCCCGAACTTCCCGTGACAACAATTTCACCACCCGAAAAACTATCTGATAGAATATTAACAAAATCATATATGCTAATGCGCCCTCTTTCTTGAGAACTGCTTTTAAATGTTTCGCTTTCAAACCTATCTCGCAAGTTGGCAATTTCTTTAAGCCAACTCTCACGCGATTTTGGCACTTTATCCTTACTCATAACTGAAGACAGCAATGGTATAAAATCCCTCAGGTCGGCTTGAATTTTGTGAAACCTGTCTGGCATTTTTTCAAGCTCTGCCAAATCTACATCAACAATAATAACCTGCGCATTTTTTCCAAAAACATCTAAATTAAACGCGGTCTGAATATTATCCAGTCTACTACCCAGTACCAATATCACATCACTTTTTTGTATGATAAAATTTGCATGTCGTTTTGCAACAATGCCAAATCGACCGGCATTTAAAGCATTGTCAAAAGATAAAAAATCAGTTGTTGGCCAGGTCAAAGAAACTGGAATACGCTTTAGAGATATTAATTGTTTAAGTACCTCATTTTGTTTTGATGTTTTTACGCCGGAACCAACAATAATAAGCGGACGCTCTGCTTCTTTAAGCACATTAGAAAACCACAAGCATTCCGACTCAATTGCTTCCATATCGGCCACGTCCTCTGGGGAATTGGCGATTTTTTGATTATCTGAAATTTTTAAATCATGCCAACCAAAGACTGCTGACTGAACGTCAAGAGGAATCTCCAAGACCACAGGTCCGCATCTTCCTGATTGTGCCAATTTTATGGCCGTTTCCAAGTCGTTTTGTACTTCTTCTACACAAAAACAGGTTTTTGCCATTTTAGTTATTTTCTTGACCATCGAAACTAGATCAATCTCTTGAGGACCCCGTTGACGGAGCCTACCTTCAACATTGTAGTCGGCAACCTTCACCTGCCCTGCCAGTACTAAAACCGGTACGGAGTCGAACCAAGCTCCAGCAATACCAGTCACGGCATTCGTACTTCCCGGCCCAGTAGTCACCAAAGCAACACCCAATTTTCCCGTTTTACGACTATAATATTCCGCGGCAATTACTGCCGATTGTTCATGATGTGTTGGTATAAATTTTATTCTTGGTTCTACACCCACAGCGTCAATTAAAAACATATTGCCGCCGCCCGGAACCAAAAACACACATTCTACGCCGATATCAGCTAGGTATGAAAAAATATTATTGGAAATTGTTGTTGAGTGCATATTGCATTCCAAATAGTAACTAGACTAATTCCGGTACTTACAATTTCTTTAAAGCGAATCGGACAATAATAGAATAATATAACCTGAATTAAATAACCAAGAGTTCAGTAACTCAGTTCAATGGCCAAAACAACGCTAATTATTTCAACTCGTGATCGTCCGGAATATTTAAAGATATTACTGCATACTGTTTTCGAGCAAACACGTCCCTTTGAATTGGTGATAATATCAGACAACAGCTCTTCTGCGCACTTTAAAGAACTTAATAAAATCATTTTGGAACCGTTCCTGAAAAAATATGAGGAGAACCTAACCCTTATTCCCACTCCGGAAGATTTCGCTTCAGATCGTCATACCAAATATATTCAAGATAACTATGTTGGTGAAACTGAGTTTTGTGTTCTTTTCCACGATGACGATGAATTACTGCCAAATTATCACGAAACAGTTTTGAATATCTTTAAAAGCCGAGCCAACATCGTGGCGGTCGGATGTAATGCTCTAATTTTAAAAGATCAAAAAAGGGCGTGGGGAACACTAATGCGACATAGGCAGGGAATCAAAATTATTAAAAATAGGGGAGATCTACTGAAACCCTACATGGAGATTGGACCGTTGGCCTCTCCTCCTTTATGTGGATACATGTTTAAATCCGAAATTCTAAAAATAATATCATTTGATAGGAGGATTGGAGGAAAATATTCTGACGTCGTAGCTTTAAGCCAAACTGTTACACTTGGGGAAATTGTTTGGGTGTTTAGACCTTTAATTCGTTATCGATTTCATTCGACACAAAACAGCCAAGCGGTAAGTACCTTGGACTTTCGAAATTTACTGAATTATATGGTAAGAAAAGGAAAGTTTAAGGTTGAGTCAATTTACGCTGAAAGCTATCGATTTAAGCACATGAGGTTAAAGCTGCATTCATTATTGAGGCCTCGTAAATGGCGCTCAGCTCGAACAGTCGGGAGCTATATGTTTTGTTTTATAATGAAAAAATTAATCTGGCGGAGTCAGTCCTACCAATATATTTGGAATAAAATTATCTTTAAATGACATGATTATATAGAAAATGAATAATGGTCCAATCATATGTGCAGCCGCAAAATATGCCTATAATAAAGAAAGCAACGGTGTCTCCTATGAGTATGAAACAATTTATAAATCGCTTAGGTCTGTATACCCGGATACTATTTTTATCGATGTTTACCAACCGTCTGGCGTTAAAAAATTAACAAACTATATTTCATCTTTACCCGACCATCCTCGTCCAAAGGTTCTTTATATTCCGTTTTTAGGCGTTATTAGCCCAACCGCTTTTCGAAATATCAAAAAAATTGCTGATGTAGGGATTTTTTATCTCGATGATACTTGGCGTCAGGATTTGGTTGCAACATACCAAACTTATTGTGATTGGTTCACCACTAGTGACCCGAGATTTAGATGGAGATATCAAAACCACATTTCAAAAAAGGTTAGGTTTTTTCCATTTGGCTATAACGCAGAAAAAACTATTTTAGCAAAGCGCCCTTTTTCAGAGAGAGACATTGATATTTCCTTCGTTGGAGCCCGCAATGATTATAGACATTTTGTTATAGACCAAATAAAGAAAGCTGGAATAGACGTTGCTTGTTATGGCAATGGCTGGCCTAACGGACCACTGAACCCCAATAAATTTCTTGACATAATTGGTCGTTCGAAAATTTCTTTAAACCTTAGTAATTCCGTTCAATGGGATTTAAGGCATTTAATAAAGCGTCCGTTATCAATTGCACGTAATTTAAAATCTGGAAAACTATTCGAACAGTTTAAGGCTCGGCACATAGAAATTGCCGCTTTAGGTGCCTGCCAAATCAGTTTTTATAATATTGGGTTAGAATATATATTTGAGATTGGGAAAGATATTTTATTATATCCCAGCATTGATGAAATTCCGTACATAATTGGGTCACTTGAAGATGAAGAGGCTGAAAGGATTGCGAAAAATGGGGTAGAGGCTGTCACTAAATATAGTTATCAAAACCAGTTCAAAATTCTTTTTAATTAATAACAATGTTAATCGCAATTATATTAAAAATTAAAAACATATTATGCTTATCTGAAATAGGTTTTCAGTTTGATTAAGCAATTTGCGAGTTTCATTAAGCACCTCGCTGCATTATTTGGTGCAATCAATACAAGCCTGATAAAAAAATAATACATTCTATTTGTGCAATATTTTTTAATCCATTGGATTAAGAACAAAGGAGCCTCACGCAATCCATTACCCTTAACTTGCAAAATCATTAACGCTAAGCGTATCGAGTATGCTTTTTCCAATTCCTCTTTTACGAATGACAGGTTTGGATATTTTTCACCGTACTTTATTAATAAATCGCAATATTCAATATATTGCTTGAAAATATCTGTTTTCGTCCACCAACCCCTATCTGTGTGCGGCCTCGAAATAACCGGCTGTGAATAAGACACTGAACCTGAGGCACTTTTCCCTTGGACGTTTAGTGCAATCTCAACATGCGCCCACTCATATGCCACAAACTGCTCAATATCACAGATACCTTGAAGATTTAATGTTCTAAAGATATGGCCCGAAAGTACTTTATTGAAGATCCCGGGTTGTGCTGGACACCACACACCCTCCTGCTCCAGTCTTGCCGAATTATTCCCCTGCCCTTCAATGTGAACCGGCAGAAGACCAAAATCGGTATTATTATTTTCAAACGTCAGAAGCGCGTTGGACAAACCTGTTAAAGCCCTCTCACCACAACCAACTATTAAACAAAATTTACTACCAACCTTGGAGAGTAAAAATGTAATTGAAGAGTCATAATCAAGATATTCCTGTGTTTCAAAAAAACTTATTAAAACTCCCGGTTTTACATTTTGTCTTTTTAAAACTTTCTCCTTATCAAAGGTACAATCATTAAGCCCAACAACAATATGAAATTGATCTTTTGTTTTCCTGTTTAATTGTTCCAGAAGGCTTTTCAGAGTCTTTCGCAAACCCTTTAGGTCGTTATGACAAGGAATACATATCGAAAAATTAGTGTATAAATCAGTCATTTATGAATACACCCGTTTAGAAAAGGTTTCCCGCGAAAGATAAGATATAATTAAGAGCTCATCCCCCCCCATGACCAATTAGAAAAAGCCCGAACTATCTACATCCAAAAATTAACAAATGTTTTGCGATTCTGGTTTTCGGCAATAGATGGATCAGTATAATAGGAGTCATCGACATAGTGAGTAGAAGATATCTCTTCGATTACACAGCCGTCTCGTGTTGAAAATGCATGCCTAACCTCAGGGGTAATAGTCACTACTTCTCCTTTTTTCACAAACGAAGATACTCCATCAAGCTCAATATCCACTGTACCGAATACCACATGAAATGTTTCCTTCTTCTTCTTGTGGAATTGTTCCGGGTGAGACTGCCCAGGCAACATTACCAAAACCTTTTTACAATATTCCTCATTGATAATAGTGGCCATCGCCAATCCTGTCTTACGAAAATTCTCTATACCATAATGGTGTGAAACTTCTAAAACCGAACCTTCGGGAATTACAACACCAGATTTTTTTACAAAGGACGAAATATCGCTGACAGCTTCAAGGATATCCTTACGCAAGTCTTCTATAATACAATTTTCTTCACAGACAGCCTGGTTCGCTTTTATTGAACTTTTTGTAACAAATTTCGAATATTTAGAAAAATCATTGGCCACATATCCTCCTTTTGCATATGGAATTGCAAAATAGACGTCATCTATGGATAAGTTTATTCCTGCCTCCACATCATGCTTCACAAATATTGCTCTTTGCAAATCACGGAGCGACGAAATCTCATTTTCCTGATTCTTAATCTTATCGTCGATTTGACCAGTACTAGTAACTGCGCGTTCCAGAGTTTCAAGCCACGCTTTTAATTGATCCGGTGTAGCCGAATAATCATTTTTATCATATTTCTCTGTCTTTAAAGCAACATGTTTTTCAAATACTTGTGCCCCTAGTGCAAATGCTAGGGCGCCGGTCTCAGTTAAGGACGGGTCTTCATGTGTTGAATACCCTACTCGTATTTCAGGGTATCGTTTTGAATAAAAAGCTACTTGGCCAATATTCAATTGCTCAAAGGGTGTGGGGTATAAACCCACACAATGCATCAACGTTGTAGAGATGCTACGATTTGAAAAAAAAGAAACCATATTATCAATTGATCCCAAATGGGCACCGGCTGTGGAAAATATAACTTCCTTCTTTGCATCCGCCACCGATTCGAGTAAGGGCCAATCTGCTAGGGAACAACTTGCTATCTTAAGTTTATCTACATTATAGCTTAATGCTCTATCTACAGACAGCTCATCAAAAGGGGTAATTATAAGAAGAAAATTATTATCACGGCCGTGATGGATTAATTCATCCCATTGTGATTTTCCCAGAGCAGTTTCTTCAAACCGTTTCACAAATTTTAAGTCTGAACCCTTATATTCAGGATGAATAAATGTCTCCAATTGTCTAAATTGATATTTAATAGCGAAATCAAATTTCGGGCGAAAAGGCTCCGCTACTTCTGCAAGCGCTGTTATCAGGGA
Organism: Rhodospirillaceae bacterium; assembly: GCA_002712335.1. The sequence goes on from PATI01000065.1 coordinate 10,467, forward strand.
CTTACCATGGTTTACATCACCCATGTGATTATTTGCCATTTCTAAAACTATTAACGGCTTTTTATTGAGATCCTTCATGTTTTTCGCCCTCTGCTTTAACATAAGTGAAGCAACGATCTTCAAAAATATACGGTAAAGCCTCACTGTGCCTAGTTATTCTTGTTGGCTTGTATAAAAGATTTAACTCTTTGTCATAACCACTATCATAGAGAATAAAGTCTATCCCACATTTTTTAGCGGCTTTAAAGTCTACGATAGTATCACCAATGAAACAGCAACTATCTAATTTTGTATTAAAATTTTTAATTAACTCGATCAAAGGTTTTGGAGATGGCTTCAAATATTGAGTATCATCCCCACATATTTCTGCATCGAAGAAAGACTTTAGTTTCAATTCCTGAAGTGTTTTTATTGCCAAATGTCTAGGTTTATTGGTGCATATTGATAATTTACATCCTTTTCGTTTTATAGCACTAAGAGTTTCCAACACCTCGTCGAAAACCGTTTCTTGCTCGAGTTTGGTATTCGAATAAATCAATCTAAATTCGCATAACAGCTTATCAATTTCCTTATTCGCACATGGTATAGTTCTTTTAATTAATTCTTTTCCGCCCAATGAAGTCAAAGTTCTGACTTCGCTTACGGTTAAATTTAGTAGTCGTCTCTTTTTCCGCATAGAATTTAGTACTTTAGTTACAGTGATAGCACTATCGACCAAAGTTCCATCTAAATCATAAATAACAAGATCTTTGATAACGTTTTCAACCAAGATTAAAAATTATATTCAAATTGTTTAAAATAAAGTGTCTTATCAGAAAATAAATAATTCTATTTGATCAACTTTTCATATAGTTCAATTTGCTCTTTTGTAATCTGACACAAATTTTCTCTCGAGAGATAACTAGCATACCACTGTGCCGTATATTTGATACTTTCCTCTGCGGATAAAACTGGTCTCCAAGCTATTTTCTCTGCTTTAGAAATATCAAGTCGTAATATCTTTTTCTCTTCAAAATACTGCTCTCCTGTCATTTTCCAATCTGCAGTAATGCCAAGTTCTTCGTAAACTTTACTTACAATCCACTCCACAGTGCCCGATTCATTTTCAGCGGGACCAAAATTCCACCCCCCAGAAAATTTAATACCATCTTGGCACAACCGTTGTGCAAGCATTAGGTATCCTCTTAATGGCTCAAGTACAAATTGCCACGGCCTTATGGCGCCTGGATTACGCAAAGTTAGTATTTTTTTATTTTCAATGGCACGTATCAGATCTGGTATCAGTCGATCCTCAGCCCAATCTCCACCACCAATGACATTACCAGCGCGAGCCGAAGCGATTGCGCAAGTGTCTTTATGACCGAGACCCGATGAAAAAAAAGATTTTTGAAATGAACCAGTAACAAGTTAAGCACATGCCTTGCTACTGCTGTAGGGATCATCTCCACCAAGACGATCACTCTCTCGATAGGGCCGAACATATTTGTTATTTTGATAGCATTTGTCAGTAGTAATAATTACAACCGCACGTACAGATGAACAACAACGAACAGCCTCAAGCAAACATACAGTCCCCAACACATTAGTGTTAAATGTCTCGTAGGGATTTCGATAAGAGTATTGTACTAATGGCTGAGCAGCCATATGAAAAATTATTTCTGGGCGGGCTAAATCAATCTCTTTTTTTAAAGATTCAAAGTCTGTAACATCACAAAAAACAGATTTAATTTTTTTATTGAGTTCTAATTTTTCATAAAGACTAGGCGACGTATTTGGAGGCAAAGAACATCCAAAAACAGTCGCACCAAGTTGATGCAGCCAAAAAGACATCCATGCCCCCTTAAAACCGGTGTGCCCAGTCAAAAAGACAGTCTTATTTCTCCAGAATTCCAAGTCCATAAAGTCAAAATGCCCTCTCTAAACCAACTCAGTTTTGTGATTAAACTGGATTACTTCCTTAATATTTTCGTCAAAACGCTCGCCGTAAACCCTAACATTTCTTCTGTGAGGGCAGGATGTATGCCAACCCAAAAAGTATTATTCATAATCGTATCTGTGACATCAAGATTCCCTTGAATTTTAAAATCCTGATCAAGCATTGAAGGTTGCCGAGTTAAATTACCAGCAAATAAAAGTCGAGAACCGATTTTGTTCTTTTCCAACTCCCTAATCAACTCAATACGGTTCAACGGAGATGAATGTTTAACTGTTAAAGGAAAACCAAACCAAGACGGGTCGCTATGCTCCGTAGGTTTCGGAAGGATTAGTACATCCTCAAGTTCAGAAAGAGCATTCTTTAGAAATTTGAAATTCTCTCTGCGAGATTTGACAAATTGTTCAACCTTTTTTAATTGGGCAAGACCACAAGCGGCCTGCATATCGCTAATTTTTAAATTGTATCCAATATGACTGTATGTGTATTTATGGTCATAACCACGGGGCAGATTTCCCAGCTGCCATTCAAAACGTTTGCCACATGTATTATCTTTACCCGGCTGACAGTAACAATCACGTCCCCAATCACGATAACTTTCAGCTATTACGTGCAAATCATCACTATTTGTAAAAACTGCTCCGCCTTCCCCCATTGTGATATGGTGTGCTGGGTAGAAACTTATAGTCCCTATATCGCCAAATGTGCCAACCATTTTATTTTTATAAGTAGAACCCAGAGCGTCACATGTATCCTCAATAAGCCATAAATTATATTTCTTACAAAGATTGGTAATGACATCTAAGTTGAAAGGATTTCCAAGGGTATGTGCGAGCATAATAGCCTTAGTTTTGGGTGAGATTGCCGATTCAACTCTCTCAACGTTAACATTATAATTTTCGAGTGTTACATCTATAAAAACCGGTATGGCGCCAAACTGAAGGATAGGATTGACCGTTGTTGGAAATCCTGCCGCTACACTAATAACCTCATCGCCTTTTTTAATTGCTCTAGGCCCTAATTTAGGAGAAGTAAGGCAGGAAAAAGCAACCAAATTTGCTGATGAACCTGAATTCACCGTCAATACGTGTTTGACACCAAGAAATTTCGAAAATTGACGCTCGAAGGATCGATTATATCTCCCAGCTGTAAGCCAGCCATCCAAAGAAGCGTCAACCATCGCGACCAACTCCTCTTGACCTATCAACTTACCTGAAGGAGGGATTACCGTTTTACCCGGTTGGAAATTATGGGGCTTGCCATATTTTCTCTCAAATTTCCTGACGAGGTCAAAAATTTCTTCTCGGTCATTTTTTTCGGACACTCTACTCATAGCGACCTCCGCCACTTAAAAAAAATTATACAAAATTCCTTAAATTCTCATTAAATTATAATTATTTCCTGCCACAGTTTCTTTAGATATTTAACCTTTCCTTGAAATAGTTTAGATACTTTCCAACCACAATCTGGGAATCAAAGTCAGATAAAACTCTTAATCTTCCATAATTCCCAAGTCGGGCACATAAATTCAGATCATATATTAACGTTTTTAGGCCAATCAAAAGAGCATTTTCATCCTCTACAGCCACTAAAAGACCGGATTTTTTATCGGCAATAGCGTCCCTCAAACCATAAATGTTTGTGCCAACACAAGGAAGCCCGCAAGCGGCAGCTTCTAAGGCCACCATTCCAAATCCTTCCCTGAGGCTCGGTAAACAAAGAATATCGGCCGCGGCCATGTAGCTTTCTGGCCGCGCAGTAAAACCTGTGAATATTAACTTATGTTGATTTTCTTTATTTATCAAAGATTGTAATTCAACAGTGATACCTTCCTCATCTGGTCCCACAATAACTAAAAAGGTGTTTGGTTCGTCAATTAAAATTTTGGCAAATGTCCTCACTAAGTCCGCCACTCCTTTATCTCGAGTGATACGGCCTACAAATAGGATTAATTTAGCGCCATCGTTAATATTGTATTGATAACGTATAATTCTTCGAATTTCTTGGTTGGGTTGAAATCTTTTTAAGTTCACGCCAGCAATTGACCCCGAACCTAAGACTACTACTTTTGAAGCAGGTGCTATGCCTTCTCGAATAAGAAAATTTCTTTGAGAGTTACTGACTGCTAGTAGGTTAGTGCTGCATATTGCTGTCAGAGTAGCAGCTAATTTCAGGAACATCCTAGTTGCGCCTACTTTGACAGACCACGCCTCACCCTGAAAAATATTCAACCTAACAGGAATACAACAAAACCTCGCCGCAAGCATACCTAGCAAACCCGTTTTGGGGACAAGGGTAATAACCATATCAAATTTATTTTTCTTAAAAAAAATTATCATTGAAATCAGGGCTTTAAAGTCCTTGAAAAATGAAATTCCACGTTGGATATCCAAGTGTTTTTCTAAAACCGGTGCGTTAATTGGTTGCACCTCGGGATTGTAATCCTTGTTGTAGGCTACAGTTATATCAGCGAACTTAGACAGTTCCCGCAGATGTTCGGAAAAAAAGAAAAACATTGTCAACGGGGTAGCTGAAACTACACAAACTCTCGGCGCCCTTGATTGCATNAGGTAATTGTCCTCANATCAATTTTAAAAATTGCTATTAAACAACAAAAATCNTCCAAAACTACAAAGATATCAATTTTGANGCATACTCTTCTGCTATAGGGTCATGCGATATAAGAATTATTAGCTTTGATGNTGCCGCTAAATCTTTTAACAAATTAAGTACCTTCCGTTTACTATCTAACTCTAAGCCAGAAATTATTTCATCCAATGCTAAAACATCAGCCCCATGGAAAAGTGCACGAGCTAATACCAGTCGTTGTTTTTGACCTCCACTAAGTTTATCTCCATCAGGCCCAACCGTAGAGTTTAAAAATTCCTCCATGGAAACGCTTGTATCGATTAAACTAACTTTCTCTATATATTTAGCCGCCAATGATTTTTGGGAATCTGAAATATTTTCTGATTTTAACATAGCCAGGTTTTCAAGAATTGTTCCCGGGATGATTAGGGGGTCTTGCGGCGCGTAAAATATATTCAATGGTACGTTGAAATCATTTTTGACTTGGATTCCATTAAATAAAATTTTTCCATCCGTCGGCTTTCTGATACCACAGATAATGTCCATCAGAGTGGTTTTACCAACGCCCGACTTCCCCCTTATTAGAACAAAATCTCCGTCTCGCAATTCCTGATTAAGCCCTTCGAACAAAATTTTACGATAATGGTATTTGAAACCTAAGTTACTTAGGGTAATTGAATAATTGTGTTTGTTATCATCAACAGACGGTGCGGTTTGGTTTGGATTTATATTTGGGGTCAGCTCATGAGCAAGCGTTGGCTGAAGCAATACCACTACATTATTTAACACTGCTCTATTATATTGAAAACTTATTAAGGCATTTGATATTGAAGTTATAATGGGCAAAATCCTCAGCCCAGCACCGGCAACAAAAACCAGCTCCGCGAAACCCATTTCTTTTGATCTAGTTACCCAAGCCACAATAATTATTATAAAGACGGCAAGAAAAAGTTCCAAAAAATAGCGCGGAGCCCCAGAAAGTAAATTAGCTAATCTATCGTTCTTTGCAAAATTTCTTGAAGCTTTCAATAGCATTGCAACGGCATTCTCGCGCAAACTATAAACACTAAGTTGTCTCCACCCATTACAAAATGCTGCCGATAAATCGCTCAATTCTTCCAAGGATTGATTTGATTTATCTCCGAATCGACGAGAAAGTCTTTTAAATTTTAGTAGATAAATTAACACGATTGGTGTAATGGCCACCACCATCAATAGAAAGAAACTGGGCGAGACAAAAAGAACTACTAAAACAATTCCAAACAAGATAACAAGTTCTCCTAGCACTCTAAGGAATGGCTCAAGAATTCCTTTCCCAACATGAGTGACTTGCCTAACAATAACATCAGACATTGCACCGCTCGCTTTTTGATCTTCGTTTGAAAGATGTCTTCGACCATCGAGAGTACTGCTAAACAATAGTAAACGAAGAGATGTTTGCAGTTGTGTAGACTGAAGCAAAATAAAGTTCTGTAAGGCTAGACCCGCTAAAAACCTCAGAAGAAATGCAACAATACAAATAATTGATTGTTCATAAAATGTCAGGGACGAGAATTGCAAATAATCTAAAAACGAGGCACTCGCAATTCCTGTTTTTGGCTGTTGGAGAGCGGTATTTACGAATGAAGCAAGTAACAATAATGCGGCGACCTCAAGAATCGCCAAAGTGATGCCAGCCGCGCTAAGTCGAAAAAACCGGAAATTAAGCTTTTTTAAAACAAGAAAGAAAACCAATATGTCATCAATATCGACAATTCTTTTTTTATTTCTCGAGGACGCATCAACTAATGACATTTTTGCATCACCATTAAAATAACGTTACCGCGAGTGTATCTCTATTTGTGCAATATTTGATCAATTTTCACCTTTAATTGCGATCAGCCAAGTAAAAGTCGGAAAGAAAGCCATGTATACCATTTTTAAACTTTTTAAAGTTATCCGATTCCAAGAACCTATCAATCTCTATCCTGTATATTTCTTTTTCTTCAAAATTTAGATCGTTACAATATGCGACACACTCTTCTATATTTTCAAAATCATTTAAATCAATAAAACAATTTACAGGAATATATTCTTTTATATCGGGCGCTCCCCAATAAATCGGTATACACCTCGAAAATAATGAATCAAAGATTTTTTCGGTAATGTAACCCGACATTGCCATATTTTCGAAGCACAATGAAAAGTCATAATTTCTATATACATCTGATTTTTGAATTGGTTGAGTAACTACCACCCTCGCCAAAACAAATCTTAAATACCAATAGGCGGATAAAAAAGGACTGCGCAATTGAATACGGTTCCAACCAAATCCAAATAAATCAAGAGAACCTTCAAAGGTAAATTTCTTCACAGCTTCAAGCCGTTTTCCATAACCATTTTCATATTTGGCTTTTGTAAAATGCGCTCCAGCTATTAATGCAATTTTTGACAATCTTTTTTTTTGGGTACTATTTACACAAGCAGAAGAATATTTCCTATTTGTCCAATAAAATTTTTTGAGTTTGCGACCGGAATCATTTGGTGGGAGCGAATAACCATCACCAATGGTATTATGCAGAAATACATTATCAAATGACGCAAGTAGTTTTGGGATAAATTTATAATCTTTTGGTTTAATTAGGGGAGGTTCAAACAGCACAACACCCATTTTTTTTAGTCCCCTTCCACTAAGCTTTAACGCCTGTGATGCGGGAGAGCCAAAACCCCAGTAATGAAATTGACAATTACCGTAAACATTTTGAAGACCATGAAATAGATCAGCTGTAAAAACCGGATAACCCGCTCTTTCTAGGGTCTGTTTTAGTTTTAGGTTGGGCTTAAGTGTTTGATCGCGATTTAGCGGGGTGTTGAGATCAAAAAATCTATTATTGTGATAGTGATATGAAGGGGGATCAAGTAAAATTACTATTCCATGCTCTGCTGGTGGCAGTGCCAAATCTTTTGTGGAAGTGTCAACATTATTTTTAAACAATAGTTAAAAACCTGTTAAAGCGCATTCAGCAGATGTAATTTGGAACTAAAGTCTTGATGATGATTGCCGATAAACAATCCGTTACGTTGAATATGCCTCGCATTTTTCAAGGACCCTGCACATTCAAAATTCATGTATTCTAAAACTTTTTGTTCTTTAAAATTTCCAGCAACAATTGGACGGTATTCGAAGCCATTCTTATCTAGGAAATTCCTTAACTGGTTGCGGCTATAATCTATATCGGGACGTATAATCAGGCTAAAACCAAACCAGCTGCTTTTTCCAATTTCTGTTTGAATAATAATTCTTGGGTGTCCACCCATAATATTCTTGAAAACTTCTGCATTCTTGCGTCGTTCGGCAAGAAATAAGGGCAGCTTTTTTAATTGTTCAACACCGATAGCACCAGAAAGTTCCAAAGGTCTTACATTATACCCGGGAAGAATAAACTTAAAAGATTCTTCAAAAGGATCTTCACTTTTCAATCCAGTTAAAAGGTTTTTTTTTGGAAGGTCACGTGTCCAACCGTGGGCACGCAAACACAATAAAACATGATAAATTTCTTCATCATCGGTTAATATTAAACCTCCTTCCATTGTGGAAATATGGTGCGAAAAAAAACAGCTGAAGCTACTCAGAAAACCGAAGCATCCTGTCTTTTTTCCGGAAAATTCCGCCCCGAGCGATTCACAATTATCTTCAATCAGATAAATATTCCTTCCTTTTATAATAGCATCAATCTTATTAAATTCATTTGGATTTCCCAGAAGGTTAACGGCAAAAATTAGTCTTGTTTCTTCACTAATAGCAGCGGATAGCTGTTCCAAATCAAAATTCATCGTGTTAATATCAACATCAACAAACTTAATTTTTAGCCCATATTGAGATAATGGCGTATAGGTTGTGCTCCAAGAAATAGCAGGTACAATCACTTCATCTCCTGCTTGTAGCGGGCTATCCTTTTTAAAAAATAATGAGGCAACCATTAACAAATTAGCCGATGATCCAGAGTTGACCATGACGGCATATTTACGTTTATGATATTCAGAAAAATTTTTTTCAAAATTTGATACTTCACGACCCATTGTAAAATTGCCACTATTAATTACACGTTGAATCGCCTCATGTTCATCATTATCCCAAGTGTTTGTTGCAAGTGGGTATGGCATATCAATAGAAATCATAAGCCTTTATAATACTCATAAGTTTGTTTTATACCCTGAATAAGCTCGGTATTTGGAGCCCAGCCCCATTTTATAGATTGTTTTGTGCAGGTAAGCTTTCTTATCATTCCAGTCGGTTGACTAGGGTCAAATTCAAACCGACCATTGAAACCAATCACAGAACTTACAGCTTCATAATATTCCTTGATTGTGTAGTCATGACCTAGACCAACATTCATAATTTGCGGCAAACTATCAAATCTATTACATGCTTCCCATAGCAAATCGCCAAGGTCACCCGCAAACATAAACTCCCTTCTAGCTGACCCATCACCCCAAACTTTTACTGTTTCACTTCCACTAATAACAGCCTGATGCACTTTATGTATTATTGCGGGAATCAGATGGGCGCTATCATCCCTGAATTTATCGAAAGGGCCATAAATATTACAGGGGATAATTGATTTAAAATTTAATTCGTTAAATTGATTAGAAATATAATCACACATCCTGATTGCAAGTATCTTTGATAACGCGTAACCCTCATTTGTTGGCTCTAGTGGACCGGTCAAAATCTCAGTTTCTCTGATAGGATTTATTCTATCATTTGGATAGATACAAGAACTCCCAAGGTTTATTAAACGACTTACTCCACATTCTTTCGCGGCCCTAATGATATTAATTCCGATGGTAATATTTTCGATTAAAAACCCATAAGGGTCTTCAATATTGGCTTTTATACCCCCGACTTTTCCTGCCGCGTGAATAATAATATCTGGTTTATTGTTTTTTAAAAATTTTACAATAGCTTCAAAGTCTGACAAATCCAATTCTTGTCTCGTGGGGCCTAAAATATCAAATTGCCTTGCATTTTCATGGGATTTGGCATTGCGCCCAACCATACCGCTCGCACCCGTTAAAAAAACTCTCATAAAAGCACTCGCTTTTTATTAAAGTGATAAATCTTAAGCAATACAGTTATAAAATATCCAAGATAAATAGAATATCAGATAAATTTTTTTAAATGTTGTTTAGTTATTCTCATATCTGACTCAACCATTTCTTGAACAAGCTCATCAAACGTAACTCTCGGATTCCAGCCCAATTTTTCCCGCGCCTTGGTAGCATCCCCAAGTAATGTAGCCACTTCGGCCGGCCTTAGATAGCGCTTATCAATTTGAATAATAGGTTCAGAAGGATCTCCACTGGTTCTATCAAGCCAATATGCCTTCTCCTCTATCCCCTCGCCTCGCCATTCTATTTTCATTTCAAGACAATCAGCAGTTGCATTGATAAAATCACGCACCGAGTATTGTTTGCCAGTGGCAATTACAAAATCCTCGGGAATCTCCTGTTGTAACATTAGCCATTGCATTTCCACGTAATCTTTTGCATGTCCCCAGTCACGTAACGCATCTAGGTTTCCTATGCCCATACAATTCTCTAGACCTGTCTTAATCCGGCAAAGCCCTCTGCTAATTTTTCGTGTAACAAACGTTTCTCCGCGGACTGGACTTTCATGATTAAAAAGAATGCCGTTACAAGCAAATAATCCATAACTTTCACGGTAATTGATAGTAATCCAATGAGCATAAAGTTTAGCAACGGCATAGGGGCTTCGAGGATAAAAGGGAGTATTTTCAGTTTGAGGACTTTCTTGGACCAATCCATAAAGTTCTGATGTGCTGGCCTGATAAAATTTTGCTTTCTCCTCAATCTTTAGGGTCCGCATTGCCTCCAGCATCCTTAACGTTCCCAGAGCATCTGAATTAGCAGTATATTCGGGCTCCTCAAAGCTCACCGCTACATGTGACTGCGCTGCCAGGTTGTATATTTCGTTGGGTTCTACTTTTTCCATTATATGAAGAAGGCTGGAAGCATCGGTCATATCACCATGATGCAGGACAAATTGGCCATCGGTTGAATAGTGGCTATTAAAAAGATGGTCTATTCTTTGGGTATTAAAACTAGACGAACGCCTTTTGACGCCATGCACAATATAGCCCTTTTTCAACAAAAATTCCGCTAGATAGGACCCGTCCTGTCCAGTTATACCGGTAATTAACGCCGTTTTCATATTTTAATCCTATGTTCTGCTATCTAAACCCTTAAACCTTTTAGACTAGGTAAAAAACCATAAATATCGGAAGCTTCGATTATCTGTACAGAAATAACATCAAACCCTATTTGTTCCATAGTGCTCAGAACTATTAGTAAGCATAAAACATAGCGATTTGGCAAATTTATAGAATTCAAACCTGACAAAAATTCAATCGATGAATTGGTTTAGACAGGAAAATTTTCTTTGGACAATTATTGGTAGCGGGAGAGGGACTTGAACCCCCGACACGCGGATTATGATTCCGCTGCTCTAACCAGCTGAGCTACCCCGCCCCAATAATTAATGCCCTAGGCTAAATACTAGAGCGAGCCCTATTAGTCCTTTCGGTCTAGTCTAGTCAAGTGCCAAGAAACTCAAGTATTCGAATTTTCCCGATTTATCCACCCACCACCTAGTACACGGTCACCTTCGTAAAAAACACAAGCTTGTCCTGGTGAGACACCTATCTCCGAAACAGCTAGTTCTACTTCTGCTTTAGATTTTTCCAACATTTTCAATGCGGCTGCTACTGGCGGCCGCATTGACCTGACCTTAACTTCACATTCAATTTTTTTCCCTACAAGAAATTTATCTCCAAGCCAATTAACATCTGATAAAGTAATCGATTTAGTTTTTAATGCCTCTTTAGGGCCTACAATCAATTTTTTTGAGTATGGCTCAATCTTAAGGACATAGAGAGCTTCACCCGCACTATCAAGATTTAGCCCGCGACGCTGTCCGACTGTATAATGAATAACACCTTTATGTTGACCGAGAACATTTCCATGAATGTCGACAATATCTCCGACTTGAGCGGAATCTGGACGACGTTTGAGAACAATATCGGAGTAGCGACCTTGCGGAACAAAACAAATATCCTGACTATCTGGCTTCGCAGCAACCGGCAATTCATAACGTTCTGCGAGTTTCCTAGTTTCTTCCTTGGTAAGCTCCCCTAGTGGAAACCTTAAAAATTCTAGTTGGTCTGGCGTGGTAGCAAAGAGAAAATAACTCTGATCCTTTTTTTCATCGATTGCTCTAAACAAACCTAGTCCATTCTCTACTTGGACGCGCCTAATATAATGCCCCGTCGCCAAGGCATCGGCTCCTAAATCGCGAGCCACACCCAAAAGGTCTCTAAATTTGACTGTTTGATTGCAAAGCACACATGGAATGGGTGTCTCTCCACGAATATAGGAGTCCGCAAAAACATCAATGACCTCGTCTCGGAATTGATTTTCATAATTCAGTACATAATGTGAAATGCCGATTTTATCAGCCACTTTTGCCGCATCTTCTATATCTTGACCGGCACAACATGCTCCCTTCTTATGCAATGATGCCCCATGATCATAAAGCTGAAGTGTTACACCTACGACCTCATATCCCTCCTCCGCTAGCAAGGCCGCGGCAACTGAAGAGTCTACGCCCCCCGACATAGCCACCACCACCCTACCATTTTTAGGGACTTTATCCAAAATTGGTTTTTTCATGTATCGAAATATAAAACGACTAATTATGATTGAAAGGATTTTTTATATAAAAAGAGTTTAATAATCCAGTAGGTTCTTTTGCTCCACAGGAACCAAAACTACCAACCCGTTAAGTTCATCAGTTACTATTATTTGACAGGCCAATCTAGAAGTATTTAATCGACCCCAAGTTAGATCTAGCATTTCACTTTCTTCATCACTAATTTTTGGCAATTTCTCGGCCCAACCTGGACAGATTATCAAATGACAAGTGGAGCAGGCCATTGCCCCGCCACAAACCCCCTCAATTTTGATATGATTTTCCCAAGCGACCTCCAGCAAAGTCATTCCCTGTTTTGCTTTCACCGCTAAAGACTTACCGTCTGGTAATTTAAATATTATGGAAACCAATTTATATCTTAATTATTGACCAATTTGCGATCACAGAGATTTTTCCAAGACGCGATAAATCGATCGATATCATCTCCAGTAGTTGTCCAGCCTAAACTAACCCTAATTGCACATCGTCCCAATTCTTCCGGAACACCCATTGCGGCAAGTACATAAGGTGTTTCTATTCTTCCTGACGAGCAGGCGGATCCAGCGCTTATCGATATACCATCTAAATCAAGACCCATAACCTGCACTTCACTTTTAAGGCCTTTAGTCGCAAATTTCGAAGTGTTAGGCAACCGATTAAGATCCCGACCGAATACCATCGCGTCCGGCTTTATTTTTAAAACACGACATTCCATAGCATTCCTCAGTTTTGCTAAATTGGAGAAAGAGGGTAGCCCTGATAAAGCGGCATCCGCCGCGACCCCGTACCCTACAATTCCTGGTACGTTCTCGGTACCTCCCCTCAAACCGCTCTCTTGTCCACCTCCATGTATAAAACTTGAGATATTCTTGAGGTTTCTGCAAACCAAAGCTCCTACCCCCTGTGGACCACCAATTTTATGCGCCGAAATAGCTAAACTGTCGGCGCCAAAGGACTCAAAATTCACGGGAATTTTACCAACTGCTTGAACAGCATCACAATGGAAAAAAGCTCCAAATTTTTGAGTTAAACGAGCAACTTCTTTTACCGGCTGTATTATACCCGTTTCATTATTTGCAAACATTATTGATACAGTGGTTTGCTTTTTACTATCAGATAATAGCTGTTCCAAAGCTCCAAGATCGAGAATGCCGTTTTCTCTTACCGGACAAATAACAATATCTTTACGTATATTGATAATAGATTCATGTTCTATTGCAGAAACAATTATCCTCTCAGAATCAACCGAACGAATTGCATGGTTATTTGCCTCAGTTCCACTGCCAGTGAAAATAATGTTTTTCGCACTACCTCCCACTAGAGCTGCTACCTGTTCCCGAGCCTGTTCAACACAAGAACGAGCTACCCTGCCATCCTTGTGAACCGAGGAAGCGTTGCCCCATCTACGCATCGAGGTTACGACAGCATCTATAACTTCAGGGCGACTTGGAGCCGTAGCATTGAAATCTAAATAACTTCGTTTCGTCAAAGTCACAGGGATAAATTACCTAGCAACAGCGAATGAGAAAGAGTTGTCATTGGCTTCCGTTTCTATCGCCTCGATACGTTGTTCACAGATGTCTTCGACTGAAATAGACCTCAGAAAACCAAAAACTTGATTACCAAGAGATTCCCACAAAACAGTAGTGTCGGTTTTATTGAGTTTGCGTTCTGGGTTTGGGATTTCGACTGCGCCAATTATATCTGAAATAAAAATTTCATTTGGTGATCTACTCAAAATATAACCACCTCCCGGACCTCGAATAGATTTGACTATACCGGCAGCCCTCAGTTTAGAAAATAATTGTTCTAAATATGATAAAGAAATTTCATGCAAATCTGCGATTTGTGCCAAAGACATCGGAGTCTTTCGATCTTGTTTTGCTAAAAAGACAATTGCTGTAACAGCATACCTTCCTTTACTACTAACTCTCATAACTTTCAAATTTCCTTATTTAAGTTTGGAATAATGTAAACAATTCAACTATATAGGAACCCTGTTATCGAGAAGCTTGTATTTTATGTACGTAAATCATTATATTCACGCGCTTGACGTTAATTGATTGGCTTAAATTAATTAAGGTCGGGGAATGTATGTTGCTGTGGCAAATGCGTCAATAACCTGAATGCAACCTACCAAGCTATAAACGAGGAGAAAATACTTATATGCCTGAGGTTATCTTTAACGGGCCCGACGGCCGCCTGGAAGGCCGTTATCATCATTCTAATGAACCGAATGCTCCAATTGCTCTCGTTCTTCACCCCCACCCTCAGCAGGGTGGAACAATGAATAATCGCGTTGTATTTGAAGTATATCAAACTTTCGTACAAAAAGGATTCTCAACTCTAAGGTTTAATTTCCGCGGTGTTGGACGTTCTCAGGGAGAGTATGATGAGGGTATGGGAGAGTTAAGTGATGCGGCTTCCGCTTTGGACTGGATGCAATCTACCAATCCTGATGCATCACAATGTTGGGTTGGAGGTTTTTCTTTTGGTGCATGGATCTGTATGCAACTGTTAATGCGTCGCCCGGAGATTGATAGCTTTATTGCTCTTTCCCCACCTGCGGATAAATATGACTTTGCCTTTTTAGCCCCCTGTCCAGCATCGGGCTTATTTGTTCATGGAGCAAATGACTCTATGGTTCCTGGAGATTCTGTTGAAGCATTGGCAAAAAAATTAGAAGCACAAAGAAAAATTCAGGTCGACCTCCGATTATTAGAAGGCGCTAACCATTTTTTTCATAACAAGGTTGAGGACCTTACCAATAATGTAAATGACTATCTTGAAACTCAGATGCAAGCAATTGACGCTGCAAAAACACGAAACTAAGAATAATTTAGCGCCGGCGTTTAGAACAAAATTTACCACCAGAAACTGGCATTCTAACTCCGGTAGTATTAGGAAGTGTTAGATAGAGGCCCTTCTTACTTCGTACTGCTAAATACGCAAACGCCTGAGCCTCTAACGCATCTCCCTGCAAACCGATGCATTCAACCGGTTTAACTTTTTCACCTAAAGACGATGTCAATTTCCCCATTAAGTATTGGTTGTGCCTTCCGCCCCCGGTAATAAGCCATCTTTTCGGTTGTTTTGGTAAAAATTTTACAGATTCTATAATTGTCTCACAGGTTAATGCAGTTAGAGTTGCTGCCCCATCTTCCACAATTATCTCATTAGGAATGGAAATATCAAATTCGTTCCTATCCATTGATTTTGGCGGCAATCTTTTTAAATATTCGCAAGATAGATATTCATTCAATAGCTTTTCACATATTTTACCCGACGCAGCGATTTCACCATTATAATCAAAGGACTTATCGAGTTTATAGTTAACCCAGTCATCAATGAGTGCATTTCCAGGTCCAACATCAAATGAAATCAAGGACGTTTCATCACCATCTAAATATGTTAAATTAGTTACACCCCCAATATTAAGGACTACTATTGGCATTTCCATTCCGCGTGTTAGAGCCAAATGGTAAAGTGGGACGAGCGGAGCGCCTTGTCCTCCGTTTTCTATATCATTTGTCCTAAGGTCAGAAACAACATCAATATTTGTCTCATCTGCTAACAAAGCCCCATCACCAATTTGGTAGGTCCGACCTTTATCCGGTTCATGCAGAATTGTGTGACCATGAAACCCAATCACATCAATGTCATCGCTTTTTAAACCTGCTTTCTTTAATAAAATGCGGACTGCCTCGGCATGCAATAGCGTTAATTTATTTTCGACAGGTTCTATCGACCCCTTTTTCCAGAGTATTGACCTTAAATTTTTACGAAAATTTAAATCATATGGTAAACATATAAACATACCGGCTTTAACATAGCGGTCTCCATCGGTCTCAAGTAGAGCGGCATCAATGCCATCAAGAGAAGTGCCACTCATCAGACCAAGGGCTAACGTGTTTTTATTTATCTTATTTTCTATCATTGCATTCAATCTTATTGGACCTGATAATTGTAACTTGTTCAAATCGAAATTTAGATGGTAACGTTATGACTAAACCTTTATTAGTTCGTAATTACGAATCGAAAGCCGCTTGGAAAGGTCCTAGCCTATCTAAAACAGATGACTGGACTTACAATCTAAATGCCTCTGATATCAGGGAAATTAATCAAGCCCTTTCGTATGTGAAATCAAAAAATTTAAAAGTTCCAAATTTCTCAAAAAAGGATTTTCCTTTGCCGTGTTTATCAAACATTTTGACTCAAATTCTTGAAGAGTTGGAACATGGTCATGGAATAAAATTAATTCGGGGTATTCCCGTAGAAAATCTTAAAGTGGATGATGCCTTGATTATTTATTGGGGTCTATGCAGTTACTTGGGGAAGGCAGTCGCTCAAAATATGATGGGTGAGTTATTGGGTCACGTGAAAGCAGTTGGTAATAATTGGAATAAAAACTTTAATCTACGCGGCTACCAAACACCGGTTCATCTTCCATATCATTGCGACAAGTCTGACATTGTCGGCCTATTGTGTCTCAAAGCGGCAAAGGAGGGTGGTATTAGCTCAATAGCCAGTTCAATTTCTCTACATAATGAAATACTTAGGACAAGGCCTGATTTACTCGATGAATTATATAAACCATTTTATATTGATCATCGCGGTGAAGAATTCGAGGGTGATGATCCATTTTACATTTCGCAAGTTTTTTCGATATATAAAGGCCGTTTTTTTGCTCGGTTTGGACAAAAGTATGTAGAAAGTGCCCAGCGATTTTCTGAGGTGCCCCGTCTCACAAAAAAACAAATAGAAGCTATGAACCTATTCAGTGATTTGGCTTTGAGTGAAGAGTTCCGCCTAGATATGGAATTTAAACCTGGCGATCTTCAGCTTTTAAATAACCACTTCATGGTTCATAGTCGAACAGAATATGAAGACCATGAAAAAGAAGAAGAGAGACGCCACCTTATTCGAATATTACTTTTCACCCAGTCATATAATGATGTTCCCGAACATATAGAAAACTTAAATACCTTCATAAAACGTTGGGGAGAAGAACCACGGGAAACATCACTATCTGCAGATATTTAATAAGGCATTTTCGGTACTCGCATGTGCAGGGAGTACATGTTAATCAACACTGCTGGACCTAGAAAAGTTTAGTAATGGTAAAAATGATAAAATGACAACTTTAAAATCAGAATTTTTACATACAATTCGCGAACGTGGTTTCATACATCAAACAACGGATGAAAGCGCCCTAGATAAAATTTTAACCAGTGGAGAACCGGTAGTCGCCTACTCAGGTTTTGATTGTACTGCCGATTCCCTCCACATTGGACATTTGATGCCAATCATGACATTGCGCTGGTATCAACGTTGTGGTCACAAACCTTTAGTTTTAATGGGTGGCGGCACTACCAAAGTTGGAGACCCGTCTGGAAAAGATGAAACAAGGAAACTCCTTGATGAAGACACCATCAACACCAACATAAAAGGAATTAAAGGAACTTTTGAAAAATTTCTAATATTTGGAAAGCGTCCCACCGATTCTAAGTTGATAAACAATGCAGAATGGCTGGATAAATTAGAATACATTTCATTTCTCAGAGATTTTGGAAAACACTTCTCCATCAATAGAATGTTGTCATTTGACTCGGTAAGAATCCGACTGGAGCGAGAGCAAACACTGAGCTTTCTTGAATTTAATTACATGATTTTACAAGCTTATGATTTTCTGCAGCTTTATCGTCGTGAAAACTGTATTTTACAGATTGGGGGATCAGACCAATGGGGAAATATTGTAAACGGTATAGAACTAGCACGCAGAACTGACGGACATTCCTTATATGGCCTAACTTCGCCTTTAATAATGACTTCAGCAGGCCAAAAAATGGGTAAAACGGCTAGTGGAGCAGTATGGCTCAACAGCGATAAATTAACCCCATACGATTATTACCAATTCTGGCGAAATACTGCAGATGCAGATGTTTGTCGTTTTCTAAAGCTCTTCACGGAACTCTCTCTTAACGAAATTAGCAAACTTGAAAAATTGCAAAATAATGAAATCAATGAAGCAAAAAAGATTCTTGCATATGAAGCGACTAAACTTTGCCATGGAGAGACATCAGCAAATTTGGCAAGCAAAGCCGCCAAATCGATTTTTGAAGATGGCAAACACAGCTCGGCCGTGCCTACTATAGAAATCGAAGAAAAAAGGCTTAAAACAGGAATCCCTGCATATGAAGCTTTGGTAACAGCAGGTTTAGCTATAACTAATAGTGAAGCACGACGTCTAATTAGAGGGGGCGGAGGACGCATTAATGATGTGGTGATTAGTGATGAAGGCCGATTGATAGGATTAGATGATATAAATAAAGAGGGCGTAATTAAATTTTCTGCAGGAAAAAAACGCCATGTTTTGGTACGACCACTATAAATTATTTATTAGGATCTAATCCTCTGGGTTCTGCTGCACTACCTCCTAGGTCAAAGATGTCTCTGAGTACTCCAGGCGCCAATATTGAAAGGGGCGCCACTAATATCTCAGGATTATCAAGTGTCCCTAAATATTTATATTTTGTCGCAAAAATACCCGTGCCGCTTTTTCCAGTAAGAATTGGGCCAACAATTGGAACTTTCCTTAAAACAACATTGATTAAATTACCTGGTACCATTGTGCCTTCAAGATTCACTTTGTTGTTATAAAAATTTACATAACCTTCTGCCTGCAATCCCAATGAATCCCCTATAGCTCTTGCATTATGGATTTTCAATTTGCCATTTAGATAGGAAAACGGGATATTTAACATTTTAAATGATATTCCTTTCCCAGTTGACCTGTTCAAAATTCCTGTCAACGATGCAAGAGTCAACATTCGCGCTAAAACAGGGGCTTTCACCACAGTATAATTTTTTACGGTAATATTCCCTTTCCAAGGTGCTCCATCTATTTTTTTTCTTGAGGCATTGAGTTTCAAGGTTCCTCCCTTAACAGTTTTAGTAACCTTTAATAGAGTAAAAAATTTTCCTGCATCTTTGGTTTGAAGTAAGATATTTTGTTCATCTGAGACAGTATCAATAATGAGAAGAAAAGGCTGTTTATTTGGAAGGCTCCCTCTCAAATCCGCCTTTTGAATAAAGCCAGATTCAAATTTTATTTTACCAATTAACTTATCGACCGGCACATTAGGCTCTAACCAGACCGTTCCGACTTTAGCCGTTAGACGAAAATTTGGTAAGTCTATCTCACTTCCATCTCTTAAGGGACTGAGAAAAGGTTCTAGATCTAAAGACTTCCCATTTAGCTTCAATTCGTAGTCATTTTCTTTAATTTTCTTTAAATGCCCGGAAAAATCGGAGCGGCCCGTTTTAATTTTATGAAGAACAGCGCTGACTAAAATACCTTTGTGATCTATATGAAAGCTTGATTTAGCTTGTAATTCTCTAGCCTTAAGATCTAAGTTTCTAACTTCTACTTCCCCATTACCCCTAACTATTGCTGATACCCAAACTACGCCTAATTCTCCACGAGGCTTTTTCCAATTAATTTTAGGAATTTTTAAAGTTGCTTCATTTAGTATAATTTTAGAAGTTAATACTTTTTTTCCCGACCAATTTTCGGCTAAAGAAATATCAACTTGAATTGGTCCCTTAATATAAGGAAAAACTGGTATATTATTTAAAATTCTTTTTTGTAATCTTTCGTGAAATTTACCGCTCATTCTTATTTGTCTTTTATCTGGCTTTATTTTTGAAAAATTCTCTTTCCAAGAAATCTTAATCTCGGAACCATTGACCGAAGCATTGCCCATTAGGTTTAAGCCTTTTTTATCGATATTAAGATCAAAATTACCTGCCTGTATGGGCTCTTTTAATGGATTATTCGGCAGGCTGGCATTAATAACCCTCGAATTGGAACTGAATCTAATTCTTTGAACATCAAGGTTATCAGTAATAGGAAATGAAAATTTCAAATTTGTTTTTGTCCACCCCTTTACAGAATCTGAGCTTAAACCAAATTTTGATAAAAACCTGAAAGGCTTATTATCCAAAAGAAAGAAAGCTGTTTTTAGGGGGCCAGATAATGTCGTCTCAATATTAATATTATCATTTTTTGAACCCAAATTTACCAAATTTACTTTGCCCGACATTACCCTAAGATTCCCAAGGAAACCGGAAGAAATTTTTGCAATAAATTGGTCTTTGGAAAATACGGCCGTAGCGTTGACCTTTTTTAATGAAGGGTAGTATTTATGAAAACGAACAGTTGCATTCTCCATCAGCAACTTTCCTGATAGAGAGTCAAAAACGATCTTTATATTATCAAGGTCCGGAATTCTAATCGAAAATAAAGATTCAATGCCTTTAATTTTACCGTCTTGAATATTACTAGTTACCCATTTTCGCGCAGCTGTTGCAAGCCGCGGTGGCCAAGAATTTCTTAATTGAGCAAACCCAATACTATTTATACGAGCGCGCCCTGCCGCACTTATTCCTTGACCCAACTCGATTACTGTTCCGCTAAGTCTAACCTTTGTATCGAAAAGGTTAACATTCAATTTTTCTATTTCTAATGATTTAGGTGCGCTGTCAAATGTGCCACTCAACTCTAAATTAGATATATCTAGTCCGGCTGGCAATAACTTATCGGGCTTAATAAACCCGTTATTGCTGGATAAATTGAATTTTGATTTCAGGATCCCTCCAATAAGAGAGAGTTTTGTATTTATTTCTCCTGTTAAAAGCAGATTTATATTTTGTAAAAATTTAAAGTTTTTTGATAGGTTTACAATTTTTTTAACTGGAAAATTTTTTAATTTAAGTTGTGTTTCAAACGCTTCTGACCCAGATTTTAAGCTAACTTGAGCGATTATATGTGAACCAGTTTTTTCTGTTTGAACTTCAGAAAATAGTGTTGCCTTTATCTCTTCGTCCTCCTGAAGAAAAACAAAGTCAACTTTGGGAGAATACCAATTAAACCCAGAAACCTTATCATCAATCTCTAGTTTTGCACTAACAACGCTAATTTGTCGAAGATACTTTAAATTACTATTATTCTTTTTCATCGCGTTCATTGCAGCGATAATGTCGAAAATTTCCGTGGATAGATTTTTTTCTCGACCAAGCGATATTATCAAATTATCTGGGTGATTGCGAAACAAACTAATAGTTGGACGTATAAACTCTAGTTTAGTTGGCGCCAAAGTTCCGCCTATCAGGGCAGGCAAACTAAATTCGATGGATATTTCAGGGGCCTTTGCGACGACGTCACCATTTTCCCTAGTAACTGACGCATCTATTAATCTAATATCTAAGTTACGTCCCCAACCGGCCCAAATCAGATTAGTTTCTTTAACTTTTACCTTAAATGGACTTTTGAAGCCATTTAAGGCACTTTCTATATGGGAAGTTAAAAAATTTATAGACACCGGGCCTTGAGAGAGACGCCAAGTAGCTATTCCTGTAAATAAGATAGCACCAAGAGCAATAATCCCGGTTACTTCCCAAAATATTCGTGTTAAACGTCTGACCATAGGAATTTAATTCTGTGGTTTACATAATTTAATACTAGGTTTTTTTTAGTGTGTAGCAAAAAGACCACAAATAAAAAGATACAATTAATATAGCAACTATACCGTGATACCAAATTTAAGAAATCAAGCAATGAATATTAAAGTTGGAGACAAGGCACCACAATTTACCGCATTAACAGATGACGACCAATCTCTCTCTTTAAGTGAATTGGGAGGGAAGTCTGTCGTTTTATTTTTTTATCCGAAAGATATGACACCTGGATGTACTAATGAAGCATGTGACTTCAGGGACTCGTATAAAAAGTTTCTTGATATCAATTTTGAAATAGTTGGTATTTCTAAAGACAGCGTCAAACGTCATAAACAGTTTAAAGAAAAATTTAACCTACCCTTCTCTCTAATATCTGATGAGGACGGATCAATTTGTGAGGCATATGGGGTTTGGCAGGAAAAGAAGAATTACGGCAGAACTTACATGGGTATTGTTCGATCTACCTTTTTAATTGATCCAGACGGCTTTGTAACCGCTATATGGCAAAACCTCCGTGTGAAAGGTCATATTAATAATGTTTTAGAGAAGGCGATAAATCTTTGAACAAAAACTTTCCAAAATTTATCCCTAAGCTCGGCAGTGGTTTTTTTAATCCAGCGCCCTAATTCCTAACTAAAAGTGTCAACTCCATAAAAAATTATCACTTTTATAACCATAAATCATTTTTAGATATTTGAGAGATTGCTCTACTCAGCCATTTTCTCCAATCAAATTTATTAGTTACTTCCAAAACAAAAACGCTATTTTTATTTTAAAGAAACAGAAGAGAATTGTTAAAAAGATTTTCACGAAAACCATAAACCACCATTGAAATCAAAAAACGTAAAAAATCTGCTGTGTACTAATTTTATTATAATTAATTATAAAATTAATGGTTTTCTTTACTAAGGTTAATTGATTCGTCTAAATTTAGATATGTCTCGCCCTTTACGGATAGAATTTCCCGGTGCCACCTACCACATAACCGCTCGGGCCAATGCCAAACAGCGTCTTTTCACAAGTCCACGTGACGCAAAATACTTTCTGGATTTGCTCGAAAAAGAGATAGTACAGCAAAAATGGCTTTGCTATTCCTATTGCCTAATTGAAAGTCACTACCACCTTGTTATAGAAACGACAGAACCAAATCTCGGGCGTGGAATGGGAAGGCTGAACATGACTTATTCCCAATGGTTCGGACGCGAATATCAACAACCTGGTCATTTATTTAACGGACGTTATAAAACAGTACTATTTCAAAAAACCCGCTATTTAAAAGAGGTCTGCAGACACGTTGTACTAAACCCGGTCCGTTTGGGGTTAGTTAAAAATGCTGACCAATGGCGTTGGTCAAGTTATCGTCCCCTTGCTAATGGCTCTACCGAGCCCAAATGGCTAAATCAAAATTGGTTAGACGAGCAGTTTCAAGGAAACTCCATTTATTCAAATAAGAATTGGCAAAAATATGTATTACAGGACAAGTCTAATTTGTCACCATGGGACAACATTCGGTCGGGACAATACCTAGGGGATGAAAAATATCTTGATAATATATCAAAAAAAATAATTGGTTTACCATTAGAACAAATCCCAAAAAGGGTGGTAAGACCAAATCGTCCTAGTCCACAAAAGGTGCTAAAGTCTTTATCTGCCGCTAGTGGAATAACAGAAAAAGAATTGCTGAACCGAAAATTTTCGCAAGATGGATTCCGAGCTGCTGTTTATTTGTTGCGTCGGGCAAGTAACCTTCCATTGAAGGAAGTTGCTCGAATGGGGAATGTTTCAGAAAGTCGAATATCGCAAATACAAAAGGCAATAGACGACAAAGGGGGTATTAGCGCTGCATGTCCTTGGGGAAAATCACTAACGAAATTACTTTAGTTTTATAGGCTTTATTTTCTATTTTCCGACACAATTTGGCGACCCGATAATTTTACCAGAACGCTGCGACCATTCTTCTATAGTGTGCGCCTGAATTGACAGGGCATGAATTGATCTCTCCAATTCTTCCTTTAGAAGAGAATTTATCATTTGATGTCTTTCAATTCGTGATTTCTTATTGAAGATGGCAGAAACCACTATCACCTTGAAATGAGATTCCGAATTTGGTGGAACATTATGCATGTTGCTCTCATTTAAAACTTGGAGCCAAGTTGGCTGAAAAGCATTTTTAAGTTTTGATTCTAAAGACCTTTGTACCTGCATTTGTTATATGTTTCTTTCAATCACTTTTGTTTCCGATCCTTTGTGCCAGAGAAGCTGCCATAAATTCATCTAAATCACCATTTAAGACAGCTTGAGTATTACTTGTTTCAACTTCAGTTCTTAGGTCTTTCACCATCTGATAGGGCTGTAAAACGTAAGACCTTATCTGATGACCCCACCCGATTTCAGTTTTGGAATCATGTTCGGCTTGGGCCTTTTCCTCTCTAATTTGTAATTCACGTTCATATAATCTAGCTCTCAACATATCCAGGGCAGCCGCGCGATTACGATGTTGTGAACGATCATTTTGGCATTGGACAACAATTCCACTTGGAATATGGGTGATTCTAATAGCGCTATCCGTCTTGTTTACATGTTGTCCTCCCGCTCCAGATGCCCTGTACGTATCCACGCGCAAATCTTTTTCGTCAATATCGATTTCAATCGAATCATCTATTACCGGATAAACCCAAACACTCGAAAAACTAGTATGACGCCGAGAATTAGAGTCAAATGGTGAAATCCGAACAAGCCTGTGTACTCCACTCTCAGTTTTAAGCCAACCATAAGCATTATGACCTAATATTTTTATTGTAGCTGATTTGATTCCCGCCTCTTCTCCAGGACTTTCTTCTAACCACTCTGTCTTATAACTATGCGCTTCAGCCCACCGAAGATACATTCTCGCGAGCATTTGAGCCCAATCCTGAGATTCCGTTCCACCAGCACCAGCATGAATTTCTAAAAAACAGTCGTTACTATCTACCTCTCCAGACAAAAGTGTCTCAAGCTCTTGTTTAGCGGCGCGTTCACGTAAAGCATTAAGAAGCCCTTCCGCTTCTTCCAACACACTATCATCAGAATCTTCCTCACCTAGTTCAATTAGTGTGACACTATCCTCAAGCTCTTGTTCAATGCTTTTTACATTATTAATAAACTGCTCAAGCTGTGTCCTCTCACGCATAAGAGATTGAGCCTTTTTTTGATCAGACCAAAGGACAGGATCCTCGGCTTCAGCATTAAGTTCATCTAATCTTCTAAGGGCAATATCCCAGTCAAAGGTGCCTCCTTAGCAATACGATCGATTGCTGAATTTCATCAATTAAAACCTGATTCTCAGCCCTCATTAAATTTTCACCTTAGCTTGCCATATAATAATATAGGATACGATTATTTAGATCCAAAACTAATATAATCCATGGAATTCTCCAAGCGGAGATACCGGTTTTCTTATAATCTCCAACCCGTCCGAACCAGGTGTGAACGCTTTTTGAATAGTTGTTTTAGGCTCGGTACCCGCCTTGAAGGCCTCAAGTATTACAAACCTATCACCTCGCTTAGAGCGCTTACCTGTTAAAGGGTTTACCCTGACGAAACGAATACCATTGGGCACACGAAATGGAATCGATGGCTTTCCAATTAATGCGGCTTTCATGAAATCACGAAATATAGGAACAGCGACAGAAGAACCCGTTTCCGTTTTACCCAAAGATTTTGGTTTATCAAAACCCACAAATACCCCGACAGTTAAATCGGGTGAAAACCCAACAAACCATGTATCCATATTATTATTGGTAGTACCTGTCTTGCCTCCCAATGGCGTTCCAACAACCCTTATTCTTCTTCCCGTACCCCTCTGTATAACCCCTTCAAGCATAGATACTATTTGAAAGGCACTTCTGGGATCAGCTAGTATTGTCCGATCATCTTTAATTCGAGGAACTTCTTGCCCATCCCATTTTATATTTTTGCAAAATGGACATTCCCGCTTTTCATGTCGAAAGACTGTTTTACCTAATCTATCTTGGACACGATCAATTAAGGTAGGTACAATTTTTTTTCCCCCATTAACTAACATTGCATATGCTGATGTAAGTTTAATAAGTGTTGTTTCCATTGCTCCTAAAGACATAGATAAAAAAGTGGATACATTATTTGAAATTCCAAATCGACGAGCATAAGTGGACACCACATCCATTCCAACGGCTTGAGCCAACCTTACCGTCATTAAATTTCGCGATTTCTCAACACCCAGCCGAAGAGGACTGGGACCATAAAATTTTTTGGTGTAATTAGCTGGTTTCCACTGGCGCTCTCCGCCCCCTTGATCAATTACGAAAGGAGCATCAAGTATTTTACTGGCCGGAGTAAAACCCCTTTCCATCGCTGCTAAATAAACGAATGGTTTAAAGGCAGATCCAGGTTGACGCTTTGCCTGAGTTACTCGGTTATACTCACTTCTCCCAAATGCAAAACCACCGCTCATGGCGAGAACCCGGCCGGTATGTGGATCAATGGCCACAAGACCTCCTTCTACTTCCGGTATTTGTCTCAAACCATATGTATCATAAATTTTTCTTGTTCTATTTTTATTTAATTTTAAATTTTCTACATAAATTACATCTAAAGCACTTAATACTTGTTCCGGTTTCTGGATTGGAATCCCAAGCCGCCCATCCACACGCATAGCACGGGCCCATTTTAGTTCTTCAAGGGGTATCACACCTTTTTTTCCGCTAGCTAAACCAATGATGGCACTATTTTTTTTGAAAGCTAACACCACCGCCTTCTTCCAGTTCGGCCGAGACGCTGCAAGCCAACTCGGAATCGGAGCCTCAGAAATGGACTTTTGCCAATTTTCAATAGAATCCAATTTTCTTAAAGCACCCCGCCACCCGTGCCGACGATCATAACGTATTAGGCCTTCTTGGAGAGCTAACTCTGCCTTTATTTGCAACGATGGCACTAGAGTAGTTCGGACTGACAATCCACCACCATAAAGATCCACCTCTCCAAATTTTTGTCTCAATTCGCGGCGAACCTCTTCAACAAAATAGTCTGCGCGCGCAATTGCCGGTCCCGTTTGTTCTCTAATAACGATTGGTGAATTCTTCAACTTTTCCCCTAATGTTTTTGTTATATGTCCGTCTTGTATCATTCGACCTATAACATAATTACGCCTAATTTTTGCAGCTTTAGGATTTTTTAATTGGTGGTAGTTATTAGGAGCCTTTGGCAAACCAGCAATAAAAGCAATCTCGGGTAAACTCAATTTATCGAGTGGTCTATCAAAATAATTTAGAGCAGCGGCAGCTACACCATATGAACCAAAACCAAGGTATATTTGATTTAAGTAAAGCTCTAAAATTCGATTTTTTGAAAGAGTTCGATCGATTCGAAATGCTAGGATTGCTTCTTTAATTTTTCTATCTATGGAAACTTCATTAGTCAAAAGAAAGTTTTTGGCTACTTGTTGGGTAATTGTTGAAGCACCTACTAACCGTTGACCAGTTCCTAGTCTCTTTAAATTGATCAAAACCGCCCTTCCTATGCCAAGAAAATCTATCCCCTGATGCTCAAAAAAATTTTTATCTTCCGCGGACAAAAAAGCTTGTACTACTAAGCGGGGTATTGATTCTATCGG
>PATI01000066.1 GCA_002712335.1 Rhodospirillaceae bacterium
CAGCAAATGCTCTACTCAAAGAAATCTAAATAAAGTCGGACGAATTCAAGCTCAAAAAATTGGAAATCTAATCAGATAAAATAGGATTGCATCAGTAAGTCTCTACTCGAGTGCGTGGTGTAGATGCTTGGAAACCGCAAACTTGATGAAGTTAGGGTCGACCACTGTACTTCCCTTTCTTAATTCGTTTTTTCAATTTTACGAACCTGAGAAATATCAAACAAAAGAGTTGAGGAATTGGTTAGTTAATCGGAACAGTTCTACTCCCGCTTTTCTCGTCACGCATAAGGTAAATATCACTACTTTAACCGGCATATTAGCATCCTCAGGAGAACTAGTATTTGTTCGTAGTGATTCTCAAAATAATCATATTGTTCTGGGCACTATTTAAACTCGAGAATGATTTTTTCTTGAATTAAATTTTTGATCTCGCTGAACTTTTACCCAGCTATTTTTGAAAAGATAAAAAACAGGTTAGACTTATTGTGACATAAAGCTCAAAGTATTAACCGGTTATTAAAAACATTTGAGGGCCTAATCATGGATAAAATTGATCCCGTGGATTTTAGACCAGAAAAGGTGGCGCCACTTCGAATTGATCCACCCGGATCATTAACATCTATGCCATCACCAACAAAGTTACACCACCTACATATTTTTTCCGATGAAAATTATGACAATATGGTTGATTTCTATCAACGCTTATTCAATGCGGAAATTGTAAGAGTGAACCCCAATGGTCTGACATTTATTACCTATGATGACCATGATCACCGAGTAGTCATTATAAAGCGACCGGGTGCAATAAAAAAGCCTGAAAATTTTATTGGTGTCTCCCATCAGGCATACTGTTATTCAAGTCTGGGTGAATTGATTTATGTATATAAAAGAATGAAAGAATGGGGCTACAAACCGATTTGGACAGTCAACCATGGCAATTCAACGTCGTTTTATTACAATGATCCTGATGGTAACCAAGTGGAGACTATGCTTGATAATTTCACACCCTCTGAAACCAAAGAATATAAAAGATATTACCAATGGTCGGAAGAGTTTTNGGCCATGGGAGACCCGACATTTGATCCTGATAAAATGGTTAAACTCTACGAAAGTGGCGTTCCTGATTCAGTCCTACTGGATCACACAGAAGTTTGTAAACTTATCAAGAGAGGTGAACTTTAGTTTTCTTTTCTATGAGTTTTTTGATGTCTTTTGGAGTCTTACCCGAAAGGCGTAAGGCCCTTATGGTGGTTGAGTTATCTCTTTTTGAAAATTTTTTTCCATTATCCTCCATTATTAATGGGTGATGTAAATAAACTGGTGTATCCAGACCAAGAAGTGATTGAAGAAGACAATGCAGGCTAGTAGCGGGCGCAAGATCCTCCCCACGAGTTACAAGCGTAACTCCCTGAATTGCGTCATCAACGGTAACAGAGAGATGATAGCTTGTCGGTATATCCTTTCTTGCAATAACTATATCACCAAAAGCCTCGGGTGTGGCGACTTGATGGCCTTTATTAANCTCCAGCCAGTTTTGGTTCCCAACCATTTTTAAAGCCTTTTCAATATCAAGACGAAATGCATGAGGTTGTCCGCCCGTTAATTTCAAATCGCGGTTTTTGATAGGGATGGATTTACAAGTTCCAGGATATATGGGGCCCTCAGGACCGTGGGGCGCACCCCCTGCCCTTTTTATTTCATCTTTAATATCTCTTCGAGTACAGAAGCAAGGGTATAGAAGACCAAGTGAATCTAATTTTTTTAAAGCAAATTTATATTCGTCCAAATGATTTGATTGCTTTCGAACTGGTTGTTCCCAACTGAGGCCTAACCAATCGAGGTCTTCATATATTGCCTCTACATACTTTTCTCTGCAGCGATCTTCATCAATATCCTCGATCCTGAGAATAAATTTTCCACCATGTATTTTAGAATAATTGTAGGCACACAGTGCAGCATACGCATGACCGATGTGNAGAAAGCCGGTAGGACTGGGAGCAAAACGAGTTACTACACGAGATTTCATTTCAAAAAACTTTTAGGGAAGATATGGCGTCCATTTTTACCTAATTTTAATTTTTCAACTTTTAAAACCGCTTTCTTCGGCAGGTTGCCATATAAATGTGGAAAAAGTTGTCCGCCTCTTGATTGCTCCCATTTCAAGTTTGATCCTAGTAATTGGCTTTTTACAGTCAAAAGTATGAGGTTGCTTTGTCCCTTTCTGTGTTTGTATGCACTTTCGATCANTTGTTCCGCTGTTGAGAAGTGGATGAACCCATCATCCTGGTCTTGAGAGGAACCAGAGTAATCGGAATTTTTATCAACATTCTTCCATTCTTGTAATTTGCATATGTGGTAAATCAGGTTTTCCATTTACTAAGACTTCGGTTGTTTGCCCTTTAAATATTGACGGTTATAGTACCTATTTTAAATAGTAATTTTCACTTTTTACTTCAATCTATATTCAAATCGTTAAAATTAATGCCTGTTAGAATAAACCCACTCAAANTTAATCGATTGTAACTCAGAACACTNACTATTTTTCAGCAATTGGCGCGGTTTCCAGAGACCTCCAGCGAAAACATTGAAACTGGTGAAGTAATGATTAGTAATTTATCTAAACCCCGCGGAAGCCAATTCTATTGTGGGGATTCAATTGTATTAACTAAAAACTCAACCGGTTTAACGAACGAATCCGTATGCAAGGCTCTGGAGCGCAAAGGATTAGCTCGTGCATTCTTCCCGCTAGGAATCGCAATTACAACGAATGGAATGAATTATAATACCGGACTTTACAAATTAATTTTTATAAAACCACTAAAAAAAACCTTAATATGTAAAAGGTGGGCCGCCATTCCAGGCTTTAGTAATCATTTCCTTAATGGGTTTATAATCAATTGGCACAGGGTTGGGGTATGGAGAGTCGGAAATCATTTTAGCTGCTTGATCAATTCCTTCAAAGGGCATTCCAAGATCCTTTAAAGAGGTTGGAGCTCCTATCGATACGTTGAGTTCGTAAAGGGCTGTAGCNGCATCTTTGTTTTCATCACCTAGGGCTTTAGAAATTTGATGCATGGCTTCAGGTACACCCGGTGCAGTATACGCAACACTATGAGGTAAGGCGACGGTATGTGCTTTGGAATGTTCGAGTCCAAAAGTGCTTCCTAAAACATGGGCAAATTTATGATGCAGAGCTACACCCGCGGACCCCAATGCCGTCCCACAAAGCCAAGCACCGTAAAGACCATCGCCACGAGCCACCACATCGTCATTACCGGAAGACATTCTCCTCAAGGCAGACGCCAGCGATTTAATTCCTTCACCAGCAATAAGGCTGTTAACAGGAGTTGCGCCTTGAGAATAAAAGGCCTCAACACCATGTGCTATGGCGTTAATGCCGCTCGGAATCATAATTTTTAACGGGACACCCATAGCTGTTTCAGGGTCATAAATAATAGTTTTTGGAAGCATCCAGTCAGATTTATAGCCGACTCGAACCCCATCTGTTAATATTGCTTGTAGATCAGTCGTTTCAGAACCGGAAAAGGTTGTCACAGCTGAAATCACTGGGATTTCCATATCCAAAGCAATTGATTTTGCAAGTCCTACCGCGGTCCCGCCGCCATAAGATACAACACCATCAATATCGTTTTGTTTAGCAATAACACGGCCTCTCTCAACCATGGGTAGAGGAATGTACTGCTCTGCAATATCGCAAATCTTAGCGTTAATATCATTTAAGAAAGCGACTAGCTGCCTCACTTCTTCTTTTCGGCCAGGTGTGCAACAAAATAAAACATGTTTTAAACCGAGACGGTTAATTTCTGCTCCGAGCGATTTTATAGTTCCCGGGCCAAACAGTATTCGGGCTGGCAGTGAGATGTGGGTAAAGGGGTTCATGGGGGGGGTATAGCGTTTAAAGTTGTGATTTGTCTATCCTTAAAATCTATTCTAGTAATCATATTGAACTTAACAACCTGTTCTGAAATTTGTTTATGAAATAGCAATATTATTTTCTTATTTAAAAGTTAATTTATTTGTCTGTCTTAACAATGCTGATAGTGTTTTGAACAGTATTTCCATGAAAATGAGGCTTGAAAAAATGGCACTAAAAAAACAATTAGGAGTTATCGGAGGGGTTTTTATGGCCCATGCTCCTCAATTCTTTACCCTTCCAGAGTCCGAAGACAGGAAAATTGTTAACAGAGTAAAAAGATTGGCTAAAAATAATGGAAAACGTCTGAAAGAATTACGCCCTGATGTTTATATTTCAATTTCAAATGATCATGCGAACCAATTTGTCCTTCACTGTGTTCCACCTTTTGCTTTACATCGGGGCAATATTGCCCGTGGTAGTTTTGCTGGTAAAAATTTCGAACATCAAATTGCAACTAATGAGTCTACCGAATTAATTCGTTACCTATATAAGGAAGGATTTGATGTTTCTTATACCTCAACTGCTGAAATTGAATACTCTCTCGGGATTCCACTTTCATTTTTGGATATACAGGGACCTTTAATACCTCTTTTTGTTAACGCTTATGTTCCTCCTCAACCACGAATGGAGAGGTGTTATGCTTTAGGAGAAGCAATAAATAGAGGACTTATCTCCCAAGGATTAAGCGCGGTAGTTATCGCTAGTGGTGGCATGTCCCATTTTCCGGGCACTGATAGATATGCTAATCCTGATTTGGATTTCGACCGAAAGGTTTTAGACGAGCTTAAAACTGGAAATTTGCGATATCTATTATCGTTGGATGAAAAGTCGATGGATGATAGTGGAAATATTGAATTGCGTTGCTGGGGCGTAGCAGCGGGGATGCTCGGTGAAAGAAAACCAGATTTGGTTTCCCTAGATCCTTCTTGGCACCATAACTACGCAACACTTGCGTGGTGGAAGGAAGAAAAAAATACGAAATCAGATTTCAGGCCTCATTATCCAGAAATTACTCCTGATCGACTCGATTTAACAGTTGTCCTCCACAAGTTAGCTAATGATATCAGGGAACGCGACCTCTATATATCTGATCCCAAGAGATATGTAGGGGCTTTGAAGCTAAACGGCCAAGAAAAAAAAGCGCTGCTGAATTTGAAAGATGATGAAATGGTTCAAATGGGTGTCCATCCATTTTTATCATTTATGGCCCGTCTTCATATTGAACGGGCAATCAAAAAATAGATAATCGATAAAATTATATAGGGACAGCCATCGCTTCAAACGCGGTGTCACAATTTATAAGATTTACTCTCTTTAGAGAAATTTTAAAACTATTGCCGTCCCGTTTCAGTCTATGAAATTGCCTCCCCATAAAGAAACGTTGGACATCTAAACGGTATTCTCCCATCAGCAACGATGAACTAATCAGGTATGTTCCTTTGTCATCGTCGGCCTCTTCGACAATGACGTTACTAATGACATGATTGGTTCTTGAGGGCGGGGTCTGAATATGAATTCGAGGGTGCCTAAGGCGTTCGATCCGGGTCTTCATTAATTGTTTGTCGTCGAAAAATAACGAAGCCTCATTGTAGGGGTCCGGTTGTCCGTCAGTTGACGGAACCCAATAGACACCGTCATCTGTAAAAAGGTCCATCCATTTTTCAAATTCTCTGTCATCCAGAAGACGTCCCTCATAAATAAGGAATAATTCAAATTCCTCTTTGTTAAAGTTTTGTTTTTTTTTCGGTTTAGTAGCCAAGGGTATTACCAATGAATCCATTTAGGCTGCCTCGCACATATAATGAAGCCATGCTTGATATTGGGCTCGGATAGCCATTTCGTGCATAGCTGATTCACGGGTTGCATTATAATAGGGATCAGCCTCTTCTTCACCCATTCCTCTAGAAAAATCTATCCAGTCGGACTGATTGCTCCTTAGGCCAGCTTGAGTCCGCCTGAAGGATTCTAAATCGTCAGTTTGCACAAAGGAGGTTGCTGAATGCGTAACATTTAAAAGCCTTATGTTTGCAGAATTCATTTCATCAGGTGCGCCCTTAAGTTTTACCGGGTAAACAGTTACTTCAGTTAAGTCGGGTGCTATGGGTCGAATGAGCCGAATATGAATATTCAGTCCCATTATGGAACAGTTCGGATATAATAAAGAATTATGAAATTCCGGAGTTAAGATCTCTTCCATCCTAGATTTTCCGACTTTTTCGGCCAGAGCCACTTTGTAAGCATCGTAAGCGGGACTAGATCGTCCTTTCTCATTAAGTTCGGTATTACTTGTCCATCCATGTCCAAAGTCCACGACAAATGAACGTCTACCCTTCCAAGCATCTGCGGTTTTAGTAGTCTTCTCTTCTACGACCTGAGCGCCTTCCTTGTCCCCTTCTCTTCTCGAGAATTGTTCTCCCTTTTTATTAACGGTCGATGCATGTGAATAAGGGACATGATAAGAATCTAGGACATTTTCAACCTGAAGCTTCCAATTTCCGCGAAAAAAATATCGGTGCATGCCCGCATCCAAAGAAATTTCTCCATCTGGGGCACGGTCTACAAGATCATCTATGTTAGCTTTCATTGGACCAAGGAATTCTTCAAAACTGATTCCTTTTCTTGCCATGCTTACAAATACAAAACCTCGGTATTCGCCCATACGAGGCGCTTTCGCCAACCCAAATTCACTTTTCTTAAAATGTGCGGCAGCACCCTCGGGCATCGATACGTCTAGTAAGGTGCCATCAGTGTCATAAGACCAGCCATGATATAGACACGTTAAAGATTTTAAATTTCCACATGGTTCGTTACAGACCTTAGGTCCACGATGCGCGCACCGATTGAGCAGTACTTGAGGCGTTCCATCCTTATGTCGAATGAAGATAATGGGTTGACGTCCGATATCTGATGTAACGTAATCACCAATATTGGGTATTTGGCTGGTGTGTCCAGCAAAAATCCAGGCACACCCGAATATTCTATCCATCTCCAATTCAAAAATATCGGAATCTGTATAGACCCGACGATGAACTCGTCCAGGTTCTATCAGTTTTGAAATTTCGTCAGCCGTACCGTCAAACATACCGTATCCATTTTGTAGTAATAAAATTGTTTTAGATTTTCTCTCAGAGTGCTTTTTGGGTCAAGGATGGATAGAGACCTATCTTGTTAACGCCTTTTTTGGGCTTCATAGACTATCTATGCGCTGAGACGGTTAACAATTTTTGAGCTATGATTCTTTGTGTTACGAGTTTATTGTCCGTCCGTTTTTTGAAAACTGGAGTATTTTATGCGTGGATGGGGAGGTTTTTCCTTTAAAGAAATCAGTGTCATTGCTCTGATAAGTTTTGGCCATATGTTAAGTCATTTCTTTTTCTTTGTTTTACCTCCTCTGTATTTGGTTCTTAAAACAGAATTTGAAGTTAGCTATGCTGTATTGGCTTTGCCAATGGCTTTTTATGCGGTGGCGGCCGGTATAACACAGACGCCGGTTGGTTTTTGGGTTGACCGTGTTGGAGCGCGAAAACTTTTAATTGTAGGTTTGATAATCCAAGGACTATCGGTGGCTGCGATAGGTTTTTCATCTACATTTTGGCAATTGGTCGCATTTTACACCATTACAGGCATTGCCAATACGGTTTTCCATCCGGCCGACTACGCCATTTTGTCTGGTTCTATTGCTAAGGAAAGATTAGGTCGAGCGTTTAGTCTTCATCTTGCAAGTGGAAATTTAGGGTGGGTTTTTGTTCCGGGTGTAATGATCGGTCTTTCAGAAATATGGGATTGGCGGATTGCATTTATAATAGTTGGAACCCTTGGGTGTCTTGTTGGCTTCATTGTTTGGGCTTTTTCCAAAACCTTATCGGAGGAAACTACCAAAATACCTAATTCTGATAATCCCTCAGCAGAAAAAAAACCTGATTTTAGAGATGGTTTAAAATTATTAATATCTTTTCCAATTATGATGTGTTTTAGCTTTTTTATAATGCTGACAATTGGCTTTACAGGAATTCGTTCTTTTATGGTTGTCGCTCTTAATCAACTCTATGGAATAACCAATATAATTGGCAATACAGTCTTAACAGGTTTTATGGCGGGCAGTTTTCTTGGGGTTCTAATAGGAGGCTTTGTAGCCGACAAGTACGGACCAAGGGTAGCAACCGCAATCGGAACTCTCATTGGAGCAGCTGTAATATTAGTTTTTGTAGGCAGTTACAATTTGCCAATTCTTGTTATCCTTATCGCCATAACATTATCCGGTCTTTTGCAAGGTATACTACTACCCAGTCGTGATCTTTTAATCCGCGCCGTTACCCCGGCGGGGTCAATGGGGAAAGTTGTAGGGTTTCTGACGATGGGCATGATGATGGCCGCCGCCGTCGTTCAGCCAATATTTGGATGGCTGATGGATATAAATGAACCTCGCTGGGTATTTTGGTTAAGTGCGATATTTGTCGCCGGTGCGTTATTTTGTTTTTCTTCCGCCCGGTCGAGTAAATTAAATATTTAATATTTTGTGGAAATTAAATATCGGTTGGCGGCTCATACTCAAGTTGTTTCTTTGTCGCTTCATTTGGGGGCATTTTTACTGTTTTTTGAAATAACATGTGCATGAATAGGAATAGTGGTTTTGCTTTCATAATTAAGACGACCATCTCTTCATTTTCATCAGAATTAAAATGTTGATGTACCACTCCGTTAGGTACCATTAGCATATCGCCTGCCTCATAATCATACTTGACGCCGTCATGATGATCGTAACCCCTGCCCTTTAATACATAAAAGGCTGCACTATTCATATGTCCATGGTTTACATTAGTACCCAATGGAGCGAAGGCCTTAAGGTGTGTTTCAATAGATTGACAAACTTCTACATCGGCGGGATTTATAATTTCTTTACCATAACTCTGAGGTCCTCCATGCCATTTGGAGTCTTTTGTAGAATAAACCCGAGGTAAATCATGAGTTTTTTGCAATAATTCACCGTACGTACCTTCCAACGCCCTGACAAAAGTTCGCTTTTTTGTCCATTGCGCCCAGTCTGCTGCAGGCCGATTGTGCCCCGGACCTACCTCTCCTTTTGTATTTTCACTTTCTTTTGGGGATGAAACGCCTTCAGCCATAAACCATTCCTTTATCTTAGTCTCATAAACCTTCTGCTATTTTAAGCCAAAGGTTGAGTTACGCAAAGTAGAGATCGTTATTTTCTAATAATCGGTTGTAGGGGTGTAATCCTCTAGTCCCGGTAGGGGTTCGCTAGGTGGTAGCTTTACAGTCTTTTGAAAAAGCATATGCATAAATAAAAAAAGTGGTTTTGCTTTCATCACAACAACGATTAAGTCTTCTTTCTCAGAACTATTAAAATGTTGATGAACACATCCATTTTCCACCATGAGGATATCTCCGGCCTCGTATTCGTGTCGTTTACCATCATGTATATCGTAACCCTCTCCCCGCAAAACATAGAAGGCAGCACTATTCATGTGTCCATGATTTTGTGCAAAACTACCAGGAGCGTATACGTGTAAATGAGTTTCAATAGATTGAGCAATTTGAGTATGTTGTGGGTTTATAACGTGTTTCCCAAAAGCTAGGGGACCGCCCTTCCACATCATGTCGGAAGTACTGATAACCCTATCTTTGTCATACAAACCTTGCTGCATTTCACCATAAGTTCCTTCAAGGGCTCGGACAAAGGTCCTTTTCTTTACCCATCGATCCCAGACAACCTCTTTTTTGTTGTGACCAGCGGGGGTTGGGTCTTGGACGGGCGTTGATTCAGGCGACATCTAATAATTTCCAAACATATACGAAAATTAGGATCACATTATTCGGCTGGGGAATGCCTGTAAAGGAATCACCCCCGCTTGATAAAAAATTTTTAGGAAGGGATCTTTTTAAACTCAAAAAATAGCCTTACTGTATATAAATTACATGCCAAAAAAATAATAATTAGAAGAAAAAATGAAACCGAACGATATAAGTCTTCTGGATGAATTCGTAGATCTGGAACCAGAAAAAGAAAACTTCCAAGAGGCATTGCTTAGGGGTTTATCTGCCAACCAGAAATCTCTTCCTTGTAAATTTTTTTATGATGAAACAGGCTCTGAGCTTTTCAATCAAATTTGCGAGCTAGATGAATATTACGTTACCCGCACTGAAAATAGAATCTTAGCGGATAATGCTAAAGAAATTAGCCGGGTTATTGGCAGCGGATGCAATCTTTTTGAACTTGGGAGTGGATCAAGCAGGAAAGTAAAAATACTCCTCGACGTGCTGGAAAGTCCGGCTGGTTATACCGCTCTAGATATTTCAAAGGAACATTTAATAAAATCTTGCGCCGAGTTATCCTCTATTTATCCAGGTATTCCTATAGGGGCGATTTGCACCGACTACTCGAAGTCTCTGGCGTTCCCGTTTAAGTCCGCAGAGGCAAATAATACCGTGGTGTTTTTCCCTGGGTCTTCTTTAGGTAACTTTGATACGGAAAATGCAATAAAGTTTTTAGGTTGGGTTGCCGATTTATTAAAAGGTTCAGAAGGTGGTTTTTTAATTGGTATAGACCTTAAAAAAGATCGAGAAATCCTCGAAGCAGCGTACGATGATTCTGATGGAGTTACAGCTAAATTTAACCTAAATTTATTAATAAGGGCTAATAGAGAACTAAATGCAAACTTTGATGTTTCAAAGTTTTTCCATAGAGCAATTTATAATCACGAAAAAGGAAGAATTGAAATGCATTTGGTTAGTCGGATTAACCAAATTGTCTCAATAGGTTCTAATTCATTTGAATTTTTTGAAAATGAGTATATTCACACTGAAAACTCCTATAAATATTCGTTGAGTCAGTTTGAAAAAATGTGGCGAGAAGCAGGTTTTAATTCGTCCAGACATTGGTGTGATTTAAAAGAGTATTTTAGTGTCCACTACCTAAGGCTTTGATAGATGATATAAAATAGCTAACCAGTTATATTTTTATTTGAAACATTCTTTATGGAAAACTTTTGGAAATTAAGGTCATTTTAGATACAGTTTGCCCATGGAGTTTTATTGGTAAACGCCGATTGGAAAAGGCATTAACTGTAATGCCAGAAACAAGTTATAGTGTTTCCTGGGAGCCCTACCAGATAAACCCGACTATTCCCGTTCAAGGATTGGAAAGGAGGACATATCTAGAAGAAAAGTTTGGCAGTATCGAACACGCGAACAAGGTTAGCCGTAACCTTGAATTAGTTGGCAGTGATATTGGGATTGATTTTCATTTTGAAAAAATAAAGTTTACTCCCAATACCGTTTTGTCCCATCGATTAATTCAATATGCCTCTCGGCGTCAAATAAATTTGAGTAAATTGATTGATAGCCTTTTTATAGCCTTTTTTAAAAATGGAGAGGATATTGGCAGTGGTAATAATTTAAAAAATATAGCCGTTCAGCATGGTCTTAACGGTGATGACTTTTTAAATTATATTAGTTCGGATGGAGATCATATATTGGTCTTAAAAAAAGATGAAGGATTTAGAAGGCTTGGTGTACAAAGTGTGCCCTGTTTCATTATAGACGGTAAATACACTGTCTCAGGTGCTCAACCGCCAGAGATTTTTCACAAAGTATTCGATCTAGCGCAACAAGTGAATTAGGAAAATTATTCCACAAAACCTACTATCAGGCCTGAATTGCTAATTCTAGAATTTTATATACAAATTTTTTTGTACCGCGGAGCTTGGTCTTTTCCCTTTTCCAGTCATTACGCATAATGAGTTTGTGATCTGGTCTTAATACAATCCTACCTGGTTCTTCCTGAATAAGATTAATAAGTCCTGCAGGATTAGAAAAATTATCTCGATAAAAAGTAATAACTAATCCCTTTGGGCCCGCCTCTAGTTTGGAAATACCCGATTTTTTGCACATTTGTTTAATTTTTACGACTTCCAAAAGATTTTCCACTTCCTCTGGTAACTTACC
Source organism: Rhodospirillaceae bacterium (assembly GCA_002712335.1). Next base: position 11,900 of record PATI01000066.1, read on the forward strand.
AAACCGATCAATTAATTCCGCTGCAAAACTTTCTACTTCTTTTGTGTCATTTAAATTTGCCAAGCGCCGATAAAGGTTAAGTCTCGCGTCAAGATCTTTTACATAGTTTTCGGGTATTAAAACTGGAGAACCAATATTTATTTGAGGGCTCCAGGATTTTTCTTCGCTGTTTGGTTTTCCTAACTTCGCGTTGGCAACCGCATCTTCCAACATTTTTTGATATAGTTCGACGCCGACCTCTCGAATATGTCCAGACTGTTCATCACCTAAAAGATTTCCAGCACCTCGAATGTCAAGGTCATGGCTAGCCAGCTTGAAGCCCGCTCCTAATGAATCGAGAGACTGCATAACCTCCAACCTTTTGGACGCGGTTTCTGTTAAATCACCCTCCGCTGGTATAGTCAGATAACAATAGGCCCTTTGTTTTGAGCGTCCAATTCTGCCCCTAAGCTGATAAAGTTGAGCCAAACCAAAGCGGTCTGCTCTATGCACAAACAGAGTGTTCGCTGAAGGAATATCTAAGCCGGATTCAACTATCTGGGTAGAGATTAAAAGATCGCTTTTACCATCATAAAAATCTGTCATTATCGATTCAAGAGCACTTGATTTCATCTGCCCATGCGCAATTGCTATCTTAAGGTCTGGAACGAGTTGGCGTAATTGATTTTCAACTTCTTCCATATCTACGATACGAGGACAAACGTAGAAAATTTGACCACCTCGAAATCTCTCTCGTAAGATCGCCTCACGAACTATCAGAGGATCAAACGGTAATATAAATGTCCTCACGGCTAGCCGATCTATAGGAGGGCTGGCAATAATCGACATTTCTTTTACACCGGACAAAGCTAACTGCAAAGTTCTTGGTATGGGCGTTGCAGTAAGTGTCAAAACATGTACGTTCGAACGAATTTCTTTGAGCCGCTCTTTGTGGCTAACCCCAAAGCGTTGTTCCTCATCTATTACTAACAAGGCTAGGTCTTTGAATTTAATAGATTTTCCTAAAAGGGCGTGAGTACCAATGACAATATCAACGGAATTTTTTTCTAAGCCTTCTTTTATATCTCTTGCCTCTTTAGCGGACACCATTCTAGACAATTGAACAATTTTAACAGGATAACCATGAAACCTCTCACAGAAGGTTTGATAATGTTGACGGGCTAATAACGTTGTTGGAGCAACGACCGCAACCTGTCCTCCAGACATAACAGCGGCAAAAGAAGCTCTTAATGCAATTTCAGTTTTGCCAAAGCCCACATCTCCGCAGATGAGCCGATCCATTGGCTTATCACTCGCCAAGTCCGCTACAGTATCATTAATAGCCCCCATTTGATCTTCAGTTTCAGAATATGGGAATTTTGCACAGAATTCCTCATACATTGTATCCTCGGCGACTAACTTTCTGCTAGGTTGTAGTGTCCTTTCTGCGGCAATACTAATCAGTTTTTCTGCCATCTTCTCTAGGCGTTGTTTGACCCTTACCTTTCTAGCCTGCCATCCACTGCCTCCAAGTTTATCTTTCACTGCACCAGAGTCTGTTGACCCATAACGAGATAGAATCTCGATATTCTCCACAGGAACAAATAATCTGTCGCTATCCGCGTAACTTATACGGAGACAATCATGAGGAGCGCCGCCTGCTTTAACTGTTTCGAGCCCTTCGTATGAACCAATTCCATGTTCGATATGAACTACAAAATCACCTACAACGAGTTCAGAGGTATCAGTTAAAAAGGTATCAGATCGCCGCTTCTTTTTTGTCTGAACTATTCTTTCGCCGAAAATATCTTGTTCACTTAATAGAATAGTGTTTTCGGACCTGAAACCCCTTTCCAATCCAAGTACGAAAACACCAATAGAGGCAGATGAAAGAGCTAAAAACTCAGACCAATTTTCGAGATAAACAAATTCCGACCCTTGCTGTTCTTTTAAAAGTGTAACTACTCTTTCGCGTGAACCCGTCGTGTGACAAGCAATTGCAATTTTTTGACCTTTGACCTGTTCATCTTTTACATATTTAAGAACACTCTCAAGCAGGCTAACGGGGTGTTCGTTATCTTTATTTGAATTATTTTGACTTTGTCGGACTGAAGAAAATTCGTACCCAAGAGCTCCTCCCAAATCAATAACATGGTCATATTCTATGGATTTTATCTGCTCTGGCACTTTGAACGGTGTAAACCAGCAGCTAGAAAATTCTTTCAAAATCTCCTCCCATGCTGACTCCATGAAATAGAGATAATTTGGCGGCAGTGGTCGATAGATTTGGGATCTATCTAATCCTTTTTTACTTGATCCGGAAACATTAAGAAAACTTTGACGAGCTTCGTAAAAATCGTAGATTAACTCATGACGAGCACTGATTGCAGCTTGGCACTGACTTTGGAAAGCTAAGATGGCATTAGGAAGATAATCTAATAATGATGCCATATCTTCATTAATGATAGGCACCCAATGTTCAATTCCTGCTATGACTTTACCCTCTGAAATGGCTTCATAGAGCGGGTCATCTGTTACATTACCAAACTTTTCTCTGTAGCCTTTACGAAAACGAGAAATGGAATTTTTATCCAGCAGATATTCTCTAACTGGCTGCAGTGAGATGGAATTTAGTACGTCTAGGCTACGTTGATCTAATGGATCAAATCTTCTAATTTCTTCGATTTCATTTCCGAATAAATCAAGTCGTACCGGCATCGCCGCACCAGATGGAAATATATCGATAATTCCGCCTCGGTATGCAAACTCACCCGCCTCCCTAACTGTCCCAGTCCGTCGGTACCCGTTATCTGAGAGGAACCGAGATAGATTTTCTAAATTAATATTTTGTTTCTCTTTTAGTTCAAATATAGAATTTTTGAACTGACCTCTGGAGGGTACCTTTTGTAGTATAGCATTAACCGTAGTCAGAATGATTACCTGGTTCCCCGTTTTGTTTTCTAAGCGATGGTTAAGTTTAAAGAGAGTGTTTAATCTTCTGCCCGTTAATTCCGGATTGGGAGATACACGGTCATAGGGTAGGCAGTCCCATGCAGGAAAATCTAAAACCGTTATATCCGGGGCAAATGCCTTTAATGTATCCCAAGCAATCGAAAGACGTCTGTCATCTCTTGTTATATATAATATGGGACGGCTAGGTAGAACTGATGACATCTCTAAGACGGCAAGAGTATCGACGCCCTCCGGGGATCCGCAAAAATGGATTTTGGATATAGTATTAAAAAAGGACTTATTTATTTTCAATGGTTTAATAGTATATTCTTAAAGTGACATATTCGTTTAAAGATATCATTTATGTGGTAGTCCGGAGGAGTTTTCAAACCCGAGATCCAACTCATTAAATCTGGATCACTTTCCTCAAGCAGAGATCCAAACTGTCTTAATTCCTCTCGAGTCATTGAATGAATGTTTTCGATGGCAAATTGCCCTATTATCATATCAGCTTCCTTGGTGCCTCGACGTTTGCTCTGATACATTAAGCGCTGTCGAAGGATTTCCTCTGGATCAGTCATTGCAACTCCTTCATAGAGCATTAGGATATAGAAGCTTCGATAGTTTTTGTCAGCAACAGATCGAAAAAAGTTTAATATTTAAATGCGACCTGAAATTCTTTTTCCTTTGTTCACGCCGGTTCAAACTTTATCCGGTATAGGTCCTAGATTATCTGGGTTTTTATCGAAAATGTGCGGACCGAATATTATTGACCTTTGTTGGCATTTACCTATTGGATTTATTGATAGACGCTATTCACCAAACGTCGCTAATGTTTTGCCGGGCACTATTGCTACTATTACGCTTAAAATTTTGAACCATCAGCCTTCTAAGACCAGGAAACTACCTTACAAAGTTATATGTGGGGATGACACCGGCGAAATGGAATTAGTATTTTTTCATTCAAGAGCAAATTATTTGGTAAACATGTTGCCAGTGGGTGAAACTCGAATAGTCAGTGGCAAGGTCGATATATTTAAGGGGAAGGTCCAAATGACCCACCCTGATAGGATAGGCCTACCTGAAGAAGCTTCAGTGATTCAAACAATTGAACCTGTTTACCGCCTGACAGCAGGTTTAACCTCCAAACCCCTTCTCAAGGCAATAAATGGGGCGCTCTCAAAAACAGGATTTCTACCGGAATGGCAGGATTTAGCATGGCTAAAGAAACAGAAATTTCCGGCATGGCGTGATGCTCTCCTCAAAGCCCATGCACCGGAAAATGAATTGGATGTTGGAAATAATTCCACTGCCCGAAGACGGCTAATATATGATGAATTACTCGCAGACCAACTGGCATTAGCTATCGTGCGCTCCCTGCATCGTAAAAAGTCCGGGCGAATTATAAAATCAGATAATGCTCTGATTAGAAAGATTATGAGTAAGTTGCCCTTCGAATTAACTACCGGACAAAACGGAGCACTTAATGAAATTTTATCAGATATGGGTCAACCATATCGTATGCTTCGATTGTTACAAGGAGATGTAGGCAGCGGAAAAACTGTTGTAGCATTTCTTGCGATGATTAGGGCTGTAGAATGTCAATTGCAAGCCGCGTTGATGGCGCCGACAGAAGTATTAGTGCTGCAACATTACAAAACACTTAAACCCTGGGGGGAGTATATCGGGGTAAATATAGAAATTCTGACAGGAAAAGATAGTAAGGCCCATCGCCAAAACGTTTTAGAAGGACTTATCAATGGTGATATTTCCATTATCATTGGGACGCATGCTCTATTGCAGGATGACGTCCACTACAAAGATCTTGGGTTGGCAGTAATAGATGAACAACACCGGTTTGGTGTACACCAGCGTTTAATGTTAAATGAAAAGGGAAAAAAAGCTGATATGCTAGTCATGACAGCTACACCAATACCCAGAACATTAATGCTTTGTGCCTATAGTGATCTGGATTCATCACGTTTAGCAGAAAAACCAGCAGGACGGCAGGCGATTGAAACTCGAGCAGTGCCTACGACAAGACTTGAGGAGGTAATTGATAGGCTTAAGCACACGCTAGATGAAGGAGCCCGAGCATTCTGGGTTTGTCCTCTAGTTGAGGAGTCAGAACTAATGGATCTTGAAGCGGCAACGGACAGACATAAGTTTCTGGATAGTCGTTTTAAGGGACGCGTGGGCCTTTTACATGGAAAAATGAAGCCTGCTGAAAAAGAAAAGGTAATGAAATCCTTTATGGAGGGTGAGTTAAATATCCTAGTCGCCACGACTGTTATAGAGGTGGGAGTTGATATACCTGATGCAAATATAATGATTGTTGAACACGCTGAACGCTTTGGTTTAGCGCAGTTACATCAACTCAGGGGTCGCGTAGGTCGTGGAAAAAAATCTTCTGCTTGTATTTTAATGTATTCAAACCCTTTATCAGAAAACGCCCGTGCCAGAATAAATATATTAAGGGAAACTGATGATGGTTTTAGGATAGCAGAAGAAGATCTGAAGTTAAGAGGCGCGGGAGAATTACTAGGAACTCGTCAAAGTGGCCTCCCTATATTTCGAATGGCAGATATAGTGAGCCACCAGGACCTTATGGTGGCGGCAAGAGATGACGCAAAATTAATTATCGAACGTGACCCTTATTTAAAAAGTAAACGAGGCGAGGCACTTCGCATACTCCTCTATCTTTTCCAAAAGGATAACGTCGTTCAAACACTCAGATCTGGATAAAAATCTTTATTCAATTGGAATTGTTCTGTTATCCCCATTAGACGCATTCACCTGGACACCCCTTTCGTTCTGTGGTCTTCGATCAGGGGGGGTCACTATCCCGCCAGAAATCACCATTTTTATTCCCTCCTCTACCGTCATAGATAAAACAACGAGCTCCCGACGAGGCAGAAACAGGAGGTAGCCCGAGGTTGGATTTGGTGTTGTTGGCAGGAAGACATTTACAACGTCGTCCTTTGTAGAGTTCTGGATTTCACCTTGAGTTGTTCCTGTAATAAATCCAAGGGCCCACGAACCACGCCTAGGATATTCAAAGAGTACCACTTCGCGGAAAGCATTTGACTGGTGAGAAAGAACGGTTTCAAAAATTTGTTTTAAAGCACCATAGACACTCCGTATAACGGGCATCCTGGCCAGAAGTTTTTCGCTGGTTCGTATCCAGTACCGCCCTAAGATACCGGCGGTTAACGCCCCGATAAGGGTCATCAAAAGGCAGGCCATTAAGAGGCCAAGACCCGGGATACCGAATGGTAAATATGTCTCGGGGTTATAGGCGGGAGGCAGCAGCGGGGTCATTTTGTTGTCAACCCAGTTTATGAATAACCAGGCAAGATAAAACGTAATTCCTATCGGAGCCGTAATTAGAACTCCGGCCAGAAAATAACCACGTAAATGCCGAATTAATCCTATCTTTGGTTTTTTTATTTTAAATGGTTCATTGTTAGACATTTTTCATTCCAATACTAATGCCGGATTAGCTGGCCTTTAGAGATAGACGACTTTATTTTACGACTCTATTGAGATGTTTACATTTAATTTAAAATCCGCGCTATCAGTAAATATCTAAAGTTTCAATTAATAAAAAAAAGAGGTGAAAATGAAATATCAGAATATTTATTTTGAAGATTTTAAAATCGGTCGTGTATTTAAAACTGATAGTATGAAAATAACTCAAGAAGATATTATTAATTTTGGTAACGATTTTGCTCCTTTACCCTATCATACAGACCCGGAAGAAGCTAAAAATTATATGTTCGGTGAGTTAGTAGCTGCCGGTTTTCACACGTGCTCTATCAGTTTTGGTTTGTTTATAAGAGCCGGCATCTTTGATGACTGCGCCATGGGGTCACCGGGTTTTAATAAATTACGATGGAAGAAGCCGGTCAAACCTGAAGATGTTTTAAAAGTTTCAGCGACGGTAACCGCAGCATCTCCGGCAAGAGATGAAAATGACCGAAATTTGGTATCTCTGTTATTTGTGACGAGTAACCAAAAAGATGAAACAGTTTTGGAAATGGAAACTAGGCATTTTGTCCGGTCTCGTCCTAAAACATTGGACAGTTAAGGTGTTTTTTAACTAATTAACTCGCGTCGAAGAACCTTTCCAACCGGACTCTTGGGTAATTCATTTATAAATTCAATCGACTGGGGTATTTTATAAGGAGCAATTTTATCTTTAAGTGATTTTTTTATAAAATTCGCAAATTCTTGGCCACCCATTTTCGCGTCCTTTAGTACTACTACTGCACGAATTTTATTGCCAATTTCTTTATCACTTAATGGCAAGACACATGCCTCAGTAATATCAGGGATTTTACGAAGGGCATTTTCTATTTCAATTGGGGAAATAAAGATTCCCCGACTTTTAAAGCAGTCGTCACTCCTTCCAGCAATCCATATAAAGCCGTCACCGTCTTTATAGGCTAAATCTCCCGTATGATACCATCCATCATGAACCACTTCTTTTGTTTTTTTCTTATCTTTATGGTAGCCCAGAAAGAAACCAGGGTTATCTGAACCAATCAATAAATTTCCGATTTCTTCGGGGCCTAACTCCTCATAATCATTGTCCATAACCTTAACTACAGTGCCAGGAAGCGGCTTTCCGACGGAGCCTGGTTTGATAGGCCAGTGGGGCGACTGACCAAACACTAACTGCATTTCTGAGATACCGTAATGTTCCCATATGGGACAGCGAAACCTATTGACCCATTCAGTATAGGTGGCCTCTTCCAAGGCTTCCCCAGTGGCATTGCAGCCTCTTAATGATCCTAATTTATAGTTCTTTTCAATTTCCGGTATTGCCAAGATACGTCGATACACTGTTGCTACTGAATAAAGAACAGAAACACCGAGATCTTCAATGGTTTTTAAAATTCTTTTTGGCCGCATACGCCCTTCGAGGATAGCACCAGTGACACCATTTCTAAGGGGATAAAGTACGTTATGGCCTAAAGCACTGATAAAGCTCCATTCACCTGTGGCCATTACCACATCATTTTCCAGTGGGGGTACACGTAATTTATTTGTATCACCCTGAGCTACTATCCATCTATGGGCATGGACTATTCCTTTGGGATTACCGGTAGTACCCGAGGTGTAGACAATGAAGGCTTTTTCGTCGGATTTGGTATTCGCCGTTAAATTTGTGACGCCATCCCCTGCCCTTAATAAGGCTTCAAATGAGTGCTCATTTTCGACCATGCCTCGGGCAATAATGAGCCCTGATCGAAATTCATCTCGAAGCAAACGAATTGGGGCACTTATATTCTCGAATGTTATCGCCGCTATGGCATCGCTATGTTTTCTTACATACGAAACTTCATCTGCTCCCAACAGAGAATTCTGAAGGACCGGGACTGCTCCTATTCTTACCAAGGCAAGAAACGTGATTATAAACTCTAATGAATTAGGTAGGCGAACAAGAACATGGTCAGAGTATCTTATGCCGATTGATTCTAAACCCTGAGAGAAGGAATTTACCTTTCCGTATAGTTCATCATACGAAATAGACTTATTTGCGTATTTAAATGCAATTTTTTTTCCAAAGCCTCTTTCTATATTTTTGTCAAGGACTTCCCTTGTAATGTTTAAATTATCAGGGATTTTACGATATTCGGGCCAGGTATTGATATTCCCAGTTTCCATCATTCTTTCATTTGCTTTGGAAATGGCCAGTTATCGTAGTATGGGCCTTTGAAATTAGCCTCCCGCTTTTCAAGAAAAGCTTTTATACCTTCCTGGCAATCCTTGGTACGAGTAATTTCCTTTATTGCACTCAATTCACGTTCCCAGCCCTCGTCGGTTCTATTTTGATTCCAGTAATATTTAACTAGTTCTTTAGCCTTTCTAACAGAATGAAACGGATTGTTGGAAATTTTAACCGCAAGTTTCATGGCTGAAGGTATTAGATCTTCGTGTTTGAAAACGCGGTCCACTAGTCCAATTTTACAGGCTTCTTCTGCTTCAATAATGTCTCCGGTCATAATCATTTCCATTGCTCGGCCTACTCCAACAAGCTTTGGAAGGTTTCGAGCACCCCCAGATTCTGGTAAAAAGCCAGCCGGGACCGCTACTTCGCCAAGTTTTGCTTTCTCGGAGGCATATCGTATGTCACACAATGTACAAATTTCCAATCCAATGCCCACTGCTGGTCCATTAATCGCGGCGATCACCACGGGTTTTAGATCTTCAAATTTCTTAAATGCTCTTTGTAAAACTTCGTGTCGTAAATCGTTAAAAAAGTAACTAGCGAGTTCTTTATAGGCCCCGAAATCCCCAAAATCGAAATCCTTATCGCCGGCGCCTAATGGTCCAGCTTCTGTCTTTAGATCTCCACCCGCCGAAAAACCTCGGCCTTCACCAGTTAAAATTATTGCCTTGATATGGTTATTGGAAGAAATTTCATCACAGAGGATATCCAGTTCTACCCGCATACGAACATCTATGGCATTTAATGCAGCTGGACGATTAAGGGTAATTAAACCTATCGACTTTTCTCCTGCACGTTCAGGATTTTCAAGTACTTCCCAACGTATAGCCTCGTATTCCATCTTCCCTCTCCTTAATTTAGGTACCCACCTTCAGGGAAGACACTAACCCCCTAAGGCAGGCTATAACGCTCAACGCCGTAATTTTTCCCGTCCCTGGTTTTTCCTCTGATTGAACATTTTCGATACTCATTTCGAAACTTGCACTATCGGCAGTCACACGGATGGAATGTGTATTTCTATCAAGACTGGGATCAGCCCAAATCTCNAGCTTGGTTCTGTCCGGACCGATCCCCGCTAAACCTAGGGCAGCAGCTACATTGACGTTTGCCGGGAATCCTTCAGCACCCTCGGCTGCTGAGCCGCTAAAAACTAGTTTTGGTTCGTTTAATCCTTCCACAGAAATATCATTTTTATTCAGATNAGGCGCACCAATCAGTGCATTTGGGGGTTTTTTCGTAATCATAACAACTTCGAAAATTTCACCCTCAGCTGCTGCTCGAACCGCATCTAGTCCTAGAAGTGCACCAGTCGCTAGTATAATTCTGCCGTTGCCTGCTTCCGCTAGATTTACCGTTCCAGGATTGGCAATTATACCCGCAGCACTAACAGTAACCAAAATTTTATTTTCTTTTAGGGCAGGCACAGCAATTGAGTTAAACCCTTCTTTTGGTACACATTCGACAACGATGTCAGAATTTTGGGCCAGTTCCTCAGATGATAAAACCGGAACGGGCGTCTTTAAGGATGACATCCGTGTATAACCGCGCTCGACATCCCGAACACAAATGCCTACAAATTCAAGGCCTTCAATGCCTCGATCGAGTGCTTCGCCAATAACTTTACCTATGGCACCATAGCCCGCAATTCCGACTTTCAATACAAATTCCTCTCGTGAATTAAAAACACCTAGTTGACCCCCTCTGAGACTTGCCGCACCCTACTTCACAAGTCAACTCTATAGGAAGCAGAGTATCATAGCCGTGACCATAATTTTTTCGTGCGAAGATATCCCCTCTAAACGATGGGTTCAGGCAATTAAAAAGGAATTGCCGGATATAAAAATATACGTCTGGCCAGAAACCGGTAATCCCAATGAGGTTGAATTCCTNATACTCTGGGGAAAATGGCCCGGCAAATTTGAAAATTTTCCTAACCTTAAGGCCATTTTGTCACTTGGTGCGGGTGTAGATCACATTTTATCCCTTCCTCACCTGCCAGACAATCTTCCAATAGTACGTTTGGCAGATCCCGCATTAAGAACCGGAATGATCGAATATGTACTGTACAATGTAATCAGATTTCATCGCCAATTTTACGAATATGAAAATCAACAACGAAATTGTGACTGGATAGAATTACCACAGGTTANCCCTAATAATCGAAATATCGGTATCCTTGGTCTGGGCTCCCTTGGCTCTGCATGTGCTGAACACCTCGTCAAACTCGGCTTTAATGTCTTGGGCTGGAGCCGGAGTGAGAAAGATATCGATGGGGTTTGCTGTCTGTCTGGAAACAAACATCTTCATTCGTTCCTGTCAAAATGTCATATAATAGTTTGCCTTTTACCGATGACACCGGAGACGAAAGGCATACTCAATAAGGAAAATATGAATTTATTGCCGCAGGGAGCTTTTATTATCAATGCGGCCCGAGGGGCCCATCTAGTAGAAGAAGATTTACTTGAATTGATTAATTCAAACCACATTGCAGGAGCCGCACTTGATGTATTCAATACAGAGCCCTTGGGTTTGTCCAGTCCGCTATGGTCAAATTCAAAAATTACAATCACGCCTCATGTTGCTGCAGTAGCAAACCAGGAAAGTGCCGCAAAAGTGCTGTCAGAGACGGTACGACAGATCAGCAAAGGAGCATCACCCCCGAAATTAGTGGACCGTAATACAGGTTATTGATGTTTTATTAGTGCTTCCGATTGTGTTGGTATGTTATAGTCAAAAAATTATTAATAATTTCCTTTGAAGAGAAAAAATAATGTCGCTAGCAATGAGCGCGGGCCCAGGTGATCTGAAAGTAATCAGCCTGATTTCAACAGGGCATTGTCTCAGTCACATGTATCAGCTAGCCCTTCCTAACCTATTTTTTCTAATCACGGTCAAGGAAGGATTTAGTATCACATCGTTGGCCCTACTCACCTCGGTATTCTTTGTAGTCTCAGCAATTGGACAAATAATTGCCGGTTTTCTGGTGGATAAATATGGCGCGCGACCAATTTTATTTTTAGGGTTTCTACTGATTTCTTTTGCAACGGCTGCCTTTGCATTCGCTAATTCATATCAGCTTATGATTGTTTTATCTTTTCTTGCGGGCCTTGGTAATAGCGTTTTTCATCCAGCTGATTACAGCATACTTAATGGCAGTATTTCTGAACAAAATGTGGGCAAGGCTTACGGCGTTCACGGTTTTGGTGGCTTGATCGGATACGCAGTTACTCCTTACCTGATGTACGTCATGGGGACGTTTTTTGGTTGGCGTGAAACCATGCTAATCATTGGCATTGTTGGGATTTGCACTGCTGGTTTGATGTGGACCCAAAGGAGAGACCTGCAAGATAGCGGACTGGATAAGGGTATTACCGCCGGGTCGGTACGAGAAGGCATCGGAATACTCTTTAAACCGGCGACCATTCTTTCTTTCCTCTTCTTTTGTTTTATGGCTATGGGTTCCGTTGGTCTTATGACATTGGGTCCGGATGCCTTAACAGCCCTCCTGGATCTTTCCAGGGATAAGGCAAGTTATACGATCTCGCTTCAACTCACCGGCTCACTATGTGGAATTTTAATTGGAGGAATTATAGCTGACAGAATTAAAAGGCATGATATCGCTACAGCATCAATAGTTTCCTTAGCCGTTTTACTTGTCTGGTCGGTGCCTAGCTTTGAACCAAGTAANATGCCACTTTTAATTTTTATATTCGTAGTATTTGGGTTTGCATATGGCATGGCGCAACCATCAAGNGATATGGTTGTTAGGTCAGTGGCCCCATCCGGAGCGGCTGGTAAAATATTCGGGTTCACCTATTCCGGTATGGATGTGGGTTCGTCTGTTGCGGTAGCAATATTTGGTTTTCTTCTTGGTGGCGGAGAGCCGAAATTAATTTTTATTCTAGTTGGTGTTTTCATGATGATCGGAGTTGCCAGCGTCCTACTCGCAAAGGTTATGTCCGACAATAAACCGATCGCTGAATGAGTACTGTGGATATAGTTTCAAGCAAGGATATCCGGCTGATCAGTGTCATAAGCGTTGTTCACCTTTTCAGCCATTTTTATCAGCTGACGCTTGCCCCTGTATTTCCGCTTATCAAAGCTGAGATGGGTCTCAGTAACGTGGAGCTTGGATTATTAGTTACGGTTTTTTTTATTGCTTCAGCAGTATTCCAAACACCTGCCGGTTTTCTCGTTGATCGATTTGGCGCTCGTCCAGTTTTAATTTTTGGTTTGGGACTTCTTTCGAGTGCGGTAGCCTGCTATTCGCTAGTCCCCAATTATCAGTTTTTTCTTGTTCTTACATTTTTAGCAGGAGCCGGTAATAGTGTTTTTCATCCTGCGGACTACAGCTTGATGAATAATTTAGTAAGTCCGAAATTGATGGGACGAGCTTTTAGTTTTCATACCAATGGAGGACACCTTGGATTTGCGCTGGGGCCAGCGGTAATGGCCATACTGGCTGCAAATCTTGGCTGGAGGGATGCTACGGGAATTGTAGGTGTAATAGGGCTGATCTTAACCTTTGCTCTCATAATCGGTGGCAGTAAGTTATTTGAGGGTAGTCAATCTAAGTTATCTGGTGACAGTGTAAAAAATTCCAAGGAAAAAATTTTACATCATCCATTATCAATTTCGGTCCTTGTAAGACCTTCAATTATTGCTTTCTTTATTTTTTTTACTGTTCTGTCGATGGGGTTGATCGGGATGCAAAATTTCACGCCTATCGCGTTGGTTTCAGGCCGTGGTTTTGATCTTTTAAGTGCCAACGGTGCCTTAACCGGTTTTCTTATCGGAGCTCCAATTGGTATTTTTATAGGCGGTTATATTGCTGATAAAATCAAAAAACAGGATTTTGTCGCTCTTATTTGCATAACTGTAGCTGGTGGACTGATTTTTATTATTCCCATTTTTCGCTTCGATGGAGTATTTCTTTTCTCTCAATTTCTCATTGCTGGGTTATTTTTTGGTCTCGCCCTTCCAAACCGGGATATGGTTGTTCGACGCTTTACGGCAAAGGAGGCCAGCGGGAGGGTTTTTGGTTTTGTTTATGGTGGACTAGATACCGGAGCCGCAATTACACCGGTGATCTATGGCGCGTTTGTAGATTGGAATAAACCGGACTGGGTATTTTTAAGTTCTGGGATCCTAATGTTCATGGCTGCCCTTATAATATTTACTACTGCGCGACTCGTTCGACAGAAGGAATAAAAGTTTACGTTATGAATATTGTTTTTTTTATTCTTGTCTCCATTGCTTTCTTGGTAACTGCCTGGCGTCAAATTCATTGGGTTCCACAAAAAGAGACTGTGTCTTCTCCCATGCAGGAACTCGGTCTTGGTATGATAGATGCCGCGGCGAGCTCCGTAACCCTCGCGCTTGGCCTTGTCGGTGTAATGGCCTTGTTTTTAGGTTTGATGAAAGTCGCTGAAGCTGGAGGACTACTATCCATTATAGCGAAACTCGTGCGACCGTTGATGGTACGGGCATTCCCAGATGTACCACCGCAACATCCAGCAATGGGCGCCATGATAATGAATATGTCTGCCAATGCTCTGGGTCTTGGAAATGCGGCAACGCCATTCGGTATAAGGGCGATGCAGGAATTAGATAAATTAAACCCCCACAAGGGTACGGCGACAGATGCAATGGTCCTTTTCCTGGCTATAAATACGTCAAGCGTAACACTCCTCCCCACAGGAGTAATAGCATTAAGGGCAGCAACGGGTTCAACGGATCCCGCGGGCATCCTGCCTACAACCTTATTTGCCACTATTTTATCGACAACAGTAGCGTTTCTCGCCGTAAAATTTTATCGTCGATTTTCTAGTATTCCGGAAAAAACCGAGGTTGAAAAAGATGAACAGGAAGAAATTGAAACAGCTGTAGAAGATGATTTGAGCGCAGAAGGTTATCCCTGGTGGATTTCTGCTTTAACCCTCCTTTCAATTGCAGGCCTGATACCTCTAACTGTAATTTATGGAAAGGAAATTGCTCCCTGGATTATTCCGGGTTTGATGATTGGATTTCTTACCTTCGGACTTGTGCGAGGTGTAGCAATTTACGAATCATTTGTAGAGGGAGCTCGAGACGGTTTTACAGTGGCCGTTAGGATTATCCCTTACTTGGTCGCCATTCTAGTAGCGGTTGGCATGTTGAGAGCTAGCGGTGCTTTGGATCTTTTCGTAGGCTGGGTTGGTCCCGTTACATCGAATTTTGGATTACCCGGTGAGGCATTGCCGATGGCGCTCCTGAGACCACTTTCTGGGTCAGGTGCATATGGTATACTAGCCTCGATCATTCAGGATCCTTCTATTGGGCCCGATAGTTATACTGGTTACTTGGTTAGTACTCTTCAGGGGTCCACCGAGACCACATTTTATGTCCTTGCGGTTTACTTTGGAGCCGTACAAATTAAACGCGTTAGACACGCTCTAGCAGCTGCCTTAACTGCCGATGTTGCAGGAATAATTGGTGCAATAATAGCTTGTTCCATTTTGTATGGGGCTCTTAATTAATTTGTTTTGAATTGCTCCGAATGCTTCATTAACGCGCAAATGTTCTTGCACAAAACCCATTCTATTGAAAACATAGGGTAAATAAAAATAATCGGGAGGGTAATTTGATGGACGTTCGCGCCGCTGTTGCTGAAGCCGCTGGTGAACCATTAAAAGTTGAAACTGTTCAGCTTGATGGTCCAAAGGATGATGAAATTCTCGTTGAAATAAAATCTACAGGAATTTGTCATACGGATGCCTTTACGTTGTCTGGTGAAGATCCAGAGGGATTATTTCCCGCGATATTAGGACATGAGGGAGCAGGCGTAGTCGTTGAAACAGGAAAAAATGTAGCATCGATAGAAAAAGGCGACCACGTAATCCCACTTTACATTCCTGAATGTCGGCAATGTAAGTCCTGCTTGTCAGGAAAGACGAATCTTTGTACTGCCATTAGAGATACACAGGGGCAAGGAGTAATGCCTGACGGCACGAGCCGGTTTTCTTTAGATGGGAAACCACTCTTTCATTACATGGGAACTTCGACTTTTTCTAATTTTACTGTTATGCCTGAAATTGCGGCTGCAAAAATCCGGAAGGACGCTCCATTCGAAAAGGTTTGTTATATCGGATGCGGTGTAACCACGGGTATTGGAGCGGTTATTAATACTGCCAAAGTAGAGCCTGGTGCTAATGTTGTTGTTTTTGGTTTGGGAGGCATCGGTCTTAATGTAATTCAGGGTGCCCGACTTGCCGGAGCCAATAAAATTATTGGCGTAGATCTAAACACAAATAAAAAAACACTCGCCGAAAAGTTTGGAATGACCCACTTTGTTAATCCAAAGGAAGTGGAAGACGAATTGGTTTCGTTCCTTGTTGATCTTACCGACGGAGGAGCGGATTACAGTTTTGAGTGTATCGGAAATGTTAATACAATGCGCGCAGCCCTAGAGTGCTGTCATAGAGGTTGGGGAATGAGCGTGATCATTGGTGTGGCAGGGGCAGGACAGGAGATTTCCACTCGACCCTTTCAGCTTGTTACCGGCAGGGTCTGGAAAGGAACTGCATTTGGAGGAGCCAAAAGCCGGACTCAGGTCCCTCAAATTGTAGACTGGTATATGGATGGAAAAATTAATATCGATGATCTAATCACCCACACGATGCCGCTGGAAGAGATTAATAATGGATTTGATTTAATGAATAAAGGAAAGTCAATTAGGAGTGTTGTTAACTTTTAATGGGAAGCAGAGCCTAGTCTCAAGTCAACCCAAGCCCGGAACATATCGATATAACAAACTCTTGGAGAAGCTGTACGTCTCGAAAAGCAGGAAATGCCATGAGGGCTGCAAAAAACAGGACTGCTAAAACAATATACTCAGTCCTGCCCTCTTTAGGCTTCTTTTGTTTTATGAAACTGTCATTATCAGGATCACTCATGCTCAAACCTATTGTGTCCTTAAAAAATACAAAGAGACATTTAAATATAAATAACCTATTAAATATTAACAGGAAATTCTTGTATTTGATGGTCGGTATGAAGAAAAAATTTTTACAGCATCTCGTAACTTTTGTAGCCTTTATATATATTACTTTCCCTTTTGACGCACTGGCAGGTGCACGGACTTACGACATCAGCATCCTCCTTTATCAGCCACACCCACTTTCTGAATTGATTCAAAACAAAAATCTTACACTGGAAAAAAATAAACCAATACCAGCAAATCAAATACGGATGCCGGCTCGTATTCCAGAGATCAAGAATAGTTCTAGGACCAAATCAAGGCCTGCAATTCATCCAAGCAGACTACTTGGAATTCCTAATTCAACTTCTGAGAGAATAGAGGAAAAGTCAAAATTTAATATTATTTCAGAGATTAGAGTGGGATTACTGGCTCACGATCATGACCTTGCCCCATTTTCCAGAAGTGAGGAAAACGGTATCGACACCAATTTTGAGATTTTATTTAAATCACCAGACTGGTCCAAAAAAATAGGATCACCGCGGCCTCACCTTGGATTTTCACTAAATTTATCTGGCGACACCAGTCAACTCTACACGGGATTAACCTGGGAATGGATGCTGGCGGATAACTGGTTCCTTAATTTCAGCTTAGGGGGGTCTGCGCATAACGGTAAAACCACAACAACCCTAGTCGACAGAAAAGAACTCGGGTGCAAGGTTCTGTTTCGGGAATCCATTGAAGTTGGTTATATTTTGAAACAAAGGCATAGTGTATCAGCATTTTTTGATCATATTTCAAACGCAAAACTTTGTGATAAAAATGAAGGACTGGAAACTATTGGTTTAAGGTATGGGTATAGATTCTAAATGGATTTATATACCGGTGTAATAATTTTTGGACTTTTGTGGGGTGTCTGGATTATATACAGAATCCACAAGCGTCGAGCCATCCAGGGTGATATTGCGGGTGCGCTAGTTGGCAAACCAAAGCCAGAACAAGCAGAAATGCCTCGCCTTGGGAATCCTTCAACGATCACCTTAGATCAGATCAAGGCACTACACCAAAATGATTTTACACCGGATAAAAATTGGAGCAAAGAAGAAGCGGCATTGATACTTGATTCGGTTAAGTACTTGAGGGCTGTATGCCGAGATATATCCTCAGGTAGCGAACAGGCACCGTCATTAGAAATTCAAAACGCATTACTTAGATTTATTCTCACTAAACAAGATATTCGTGACTACGTTCGGAAGTGGGGGCAGCTGAGAAGAGATGAAGGAATGCCGAATTTTGCTGAAGATGAACCAATTCTAGATAAAAATGGACAATACGACCGCGTAAAGCTAGAAGCCCAAAAGTACTTCATTAATAATTAAAAACGGGTGATAACCCATTGAAAATAAATACCTATTTAAGATCTTTTTAAGTTAGATAAAAAAAAACTTAAAATTCCTGAGAAAAAAAATTCAATTTTTTTGGCGAATTTGATTGCAATAACTCTAAAAACCCTGAAAAAGTACGCTGAGGTAACACATGATCCTAGCGTAACCCCCTGGGTTGCCTGAAGGCCGGCTAGCTGAGCTACACTGAGAAATTGTGGAACCAACACAGTTGTTGTAGCTGTTTGCTACCGCATTAAGATATAAGATGATTGAAAGGACTATAAGATGCCGACTGGAAAAGTGAAGTGGTTTAATCCTACGAAGGGTTACGGATTTATCGAGCCAGGTGATGGCGGACGTGATGCATTCGTACATATTTCTGCGGTTGAACGTGCAGGTTTAACTACTTTGAACGAAGGACAAGAAGTAGAGTATGAATTAGTGCCAGGTCAAAATGGCAAATCTTCTGCTGAAAACCTTGTTGTAAAATAAATATAATTCGGAGGAGCTGCTAATTGGAGCTCCTCCCTTTTCTCCATATCTGGAGACCTCTCTTAAAATTTGGACGGTAACAACCAAGGGCCAATACTTGGTTGCCTTTTTTTGTCTTTTACCTTTGTTCTAAAATATACAAGAGCAAAAAAATAATTAAGGGTCGTTTAGCCCTGCAATAAAAAAATACTTCTGTTATAGATGACAGAGACATGTCCGAGTAATATATCGAAGGAAAGAGCTCAATCCAAAATTTATTGAGAGATAAAAAATGGCAGGCAGAAATCAACCTATACAAGACCTAAGGGAATGGATCGATGATGTTGATGATCTCGGTGAGCTAGTAAGGGTAAATAAACCTGTAGATCGAGACGAGGAAATGGGAGCTATCGCCTATCTACTTGGCAAACAGCATCCCTCTCCTACCGTATTATTTGAAAACCCAAACGGCTTTGATGACAACAATCCAATTGGGGCAAGGCTACTATGGAATTTAGTTGGCCCAAGTATAAAGCGAATTGCGATTACGCTTGAGGAACCGGCGGACACCCCGACTATCGAACTTATTACTCGTGTAAAAGGAAAAATGGCCAACCGAATTCCTCCAAAAGAAGTCGCCAAGGAGGAGGCACCGGTGTTTGCGAATAGTCTCACCGGTGAAGATGTTGACCTTGATTTATTACCCATTCCTACGCACTGGCCTCTTGATGGGGGTAGATATGCCGGCACTGGCGACTGTGTTATTACCCGTGACCCAGACAATGGCTATCTTAATGTCGGGACATACCGAATGATGCAACACAGCAAGAATGAAGTCGGTTTGCATCTTTCACCCGGGAAGGACGCCCGCCTCCACATTGAGCGATCGTGGGAAGAAGGAAAATCCGTGCCGGTTGCAGCCGCTTGGGGTGTAGACCCACTATTCATGCTCGTGGGATCGCAGGGCTTTCCAAAAAATATTTCAGAATATGAATATATCGGAGGCCTCAAAGGGCAGGCGGTGCCCGTGGTGAAAGCTCAACAAAGCGATCTTCTAATACCGGCAAACGCCGACCTTGTCATAGAGGGGGTTATCGAGCCTGAGGCGACACGAGCAGAAGGACCTTTCGGTGAGTTTACCGGTTACTATGGTTCACCAGTAGGAGAAGCGCCACTCGTGAAGGTTACCGCTATCCATTACCGAGATAATCCTATCCTGACCAATGCGTTGATGGCTGATTATCCATCCTGTGAACAAAGCGGCTTTTTTGCAATAATAAGGTCAGCAAAGATTTGGGATGATCTAGATAAATTGGGAGTACCAGGAATTGCCGGAGTGTATGCACATCCAGCTTCGGCAGGCGGCTATGGGTTAACTGTTGTCAGCCTCGAACAAAGATACGCCGGGCATGCTGCGCAGGTGCTTGCTCTTGCAGCCCAAGTACCGGGCGGGGCTTTTTTTACCAAATGGATCATTGCCGTAGACGAAGACGTCGACCCCAGTAACATGGATGAAGTGCTCTGGGCAATTGGAAGCAGAAGCAACCCGATCGATGATGTTGATTTGCTTCGCAATACTTGGAGTACCCCACTGGATCCTAGCCAGGGTGAACCCTCCTTGAGACCTTACGGTTCCAAGGCTCTTATTAATGCGTGCAAGAACCACAAGTACCGAGAAAGTTTTCCAAAACGAACTGTACTTAGAAAAGAAGTTTACCAAAAAGTTGCGGAACAGTGGAAAGATCTCGAACTACCTGGTGAAGTACCAAGTGTCACGGTATTTCAGGGTGAGAAAAACTGATCTTATAAAGATGAATTTTTTACTCACCTATTCAGGCATCGGCCTCGTCAGGTCGAAGCTGACAAGAATGTTGTAAGGTCTTAAACCAAAATTCATCCACCGCAACCCGTCACGTATAGATGGCTTTAAATCATTAAGGTCTCGGATCAAGCGATAGTTTATTCTTGAGGCGTTGAGCCAGGGCTCGGTCATATCTCCTGAATCACCAAAAAATTCCGTTTCTCCGGCATCCCCGCGATATTCTGAGACTAACAGTAGAGGGATACCGAACGTGTAATGTCCACGCATAAGCTGGTATGTAGATGCGTAAAGGCCTAAATTTTCCATTATGGCGGCGGGTGTAAGCCCACCAAGCCATGCACCAGCACAAATTCCAACACCGGTACCCTCGTTTGCGACTGGTACGTATTGCATTGACTGCGCTTCCATGCACCGGCGTATAGTATTTGCAAAACCACTACAGGGAAGCCCTACAACAAAGTTAACCATGTTTTCCTGCAAGCCATCAAAGAGCGTATCTCCAAAACTGTCGTGTTCACTAATTCTTGAAAAAACTGGATCTGGCTGCGGTGGTTCTCCGTGTTCCCGGGCGGAAGGTTTCAGTATGATTTTATTCTCTGTCTCCTCTATGTACCGGACAAAGCGGTACTTATTTTCCTTTCCATCCATAAGGGAAGTGCCCACAAAGGCTTGCTCATTATTAATTTTGGCAATGATAACGGTCGGACCAGTTTCATCTTCAACTCCTCCCCGCACTGCAATTTCGAACTCATCAACGTTTTTTACCTCGTAGACATTTTTAATACCCGAAGACCTTGCTACGCCGGCAATATCAATAACACCAGAAGAGAGCGATGCCGTATGCTTGCCTTTTCCTGTCGAAATATAACCTTCGTTATCGAGGATAACGACGCAAAGATTGGAGGATGCCGTTTGGGCAATGGTTCCAAGAATTGAAAGATCAAAGAGTATTCCTCCGTCTCCGTCGAAGGCAATTATCTTGCGGTTTGGTAGTGCCATTGAGAGTCCTAAAGCATATGGC
>PATI01000067.1 GCA_002712335.1 Rhodospirillaceae bacterium
CAACTTATACCTGTTAGCCTAGAGCAAAATTTTCAGCCAACTTTGCAACAGATAGCTCAAACAAGAGAAGAAAACACCGTTGGTATCTGGCTTGCCTCGCCAAGTAATCCCACTGGAACTATCTTGGGCAGGGAAGAAATGGCGGCAATTAGTCAGTGGGCCAATACTAATGGAATGCATTTGCTTGTAGACGAAATTTATCATGGTTTGCAGTACGTTTCGGATGTACCCTCGATTCTGGAAATTTACGATAACGCTTTTGTTGTAGGAAGCTTTTCGAAATATTTTGGTATGACAGGTTGGAGACTTGGCTGGATAATTGTCCCAGAAGGTTATATCGAAACTGCAAGGATTCTCGCTCAGAATTTTTTTATTTCAGCGCCGTCTATTTCTCAGTTTGCGGCACTCGCGGCTTTTACCGAAGAGGCTGAGGAAGTTTTTCAAGAAAGGAGAGAAGCTTTTGAAAACCGCAAATCTTTTTTAACATCCGAATTGGCGTCTTTGGGTTTTATCATACCAAATGAGATTCACGGAGCATTCTATGTTTATGCGGATATATCCAAATTTTCGCAGGACTCCGAACTTTTTTGCAGTAGTCTTTTAAATAAGCAAAAAGTTGCTATTACTCCAGGTACAGATTTTGGGCAGCATAAGGCGAAACAACACGTAAGGTTTGCTTTTACCACATCTATGGCAGATCTTTCGATAGGGGTTGAAAGGCTAAAAGCCACTTTAAAATAACATTATTGATCGGGACAAAAGTGGAATTTGAGAGCAAACTAAAAGCCGGGGTTCTGATAAAACGATACAAACGTTTCCTGGCTGACGTCCGACTTCTGAATGGTGAGGAAATTACTATTCATTGTCCGAACACTGGTTCCATGAAGAACTGCCAAGAGCCTGGAAGCACCATTTGGTTTACGACCTCACACAATAAAACTCGCAAGTATCCTTGTACTTGGCAGCTAATTGAAATAAGAAATGGGGCCTTGGTGGGAGTCAATACTGGGCTCTCAAATAGATTGGTATTAGAAGCTATCCAGAAGGAAGTCATTGATAAATTTCGAGGTTACTCAAAGATTCGAACAGAAGTGCCTTACGGTCAGGAAAAGAGCCGCATAGATATTCTATTGGAATATGAGAAGCAAAGTTCTTGTTATATTGAAGTAAAAAATGTCAGTTTGGGTAATTCGAGTGGAGAAGGATTTTTTCCTGATTCTGTGACGATTAGAGGGCAAAAGCATTTGAATGAGCTAATGTCAGTCAAGAACTCAGGCGCGCGCGCAGTATTGTTTTTTTGTGTTCAACACAGTGCCGTTAAAAGTGTAGCACCGGCGCAAGAGATTGATCCTATATATTCAAAATTATTGAGAAAAGCATATGCCTCGGGTGTTGAGGTAATCGCTTATCGCTCAAAGGTCAACCTGACGACATCCACTATTGAATTAGACAGAGAGTTGCATGTCAAAGTTTAAAAACTTCCAGGCGCACTTAGATCAATTTCTTCTACCATGATGGTCTCGTTTTGAACTACAAAAGGAATTTTTCGTAAATTTTTGCCCTTGCATGGTCCGACTAGGCACTTTCCACTACCTATATCAAATAAAGCCCCGTGAGTAGCACATCGGATGAGCTCACCATCATTATCTAAAAACTGATCTTCTTGCCATTCTAGAGGTGTGCGTAAGTGAGGACAAATATTCCAATAAACGTGGAACAGATTGTCTTTTCTGACCGCAAATATATATTTATTTTCGTATTCAATTCCTTTGGACTTACCTTCTTTTAATTCACTGACTGATACTAAGCTTATCACGACAATGCAGCTTTCAAGTCTGAAAGTAAATCGTCTAGTTCTTCTATGCCCACGCTGAACCTAATCATGGAATCTGAAATTCCCATGGAACTTCTTCTTTCTGCACCCATTTCAAAGTAAATAGTGTGTGCAACTGGGATTGCTAAGGTCCTTGTGTCGCCTAGATTGCTTGAAGAAACGATGTGCTCCATTCGATCTAAGACATCGAAACAATCTACCCCATCAACTAGGTCAATGCTAAATATGGCTCCAAAATTCTTAAACAAATCTCTTGCTCTATTATGTTGGGGGTGCTTGGGTAGCCCGGGATAATATGTTGCCTTTACGTTGTTGTGTTGTGAACAAAATCTCGCTAGCTCGAGCGCATTAGAACTTGCCCTGTCCATTCTCATGGATAGGGTTTCGGATCCGACGGCAAGATGATGAGCAGCCTCTGGCCCAAGGCTTGATCCCATATCCCTTAATCCCTTTTTTTTGATTTGAGTGATACCCCAAAGTTCTGGCTCTTCTGAACGGTAAGTTTCAATGATNTTATCAAATNTNTTCCAATCGTANTTTCCNGTNTCNGTNACCATNCCGCCNAGCGCATTACCGTGACCNCCAATGTATTTTGTTAANGAGTTTATCACTAAACTCGCCTCNACATTTTTAGGTTGGAANGAAAACGGGGAGGTCATTGTATTGTCGACAATGTAAACAAGATTTTTCTTTTTACAANCTTGACCTATCTTAGCCAAGTCGGCAACCTGTGTGGCTGGGTTTGCAATCNTCTCTACAAATACGACCTTCGTATTCTCTTTAATGGCACCTTCAACGAGTTGCGCTTTTGTGGCATCGACAAACGAAACTTCTATTCCCAGTCGGGTCAAGGTTCCAAAAAAACTATTTGTATTACCGAATAAAAATGAGGACGAAATTACGTGATCGCCACTTTTTAGGAGCGATAACATTGTGGATGAAATGGCTGCCATTCCAGTGCTAAAACCAACACTTGAAACGCCATTTTCCATTCCCGTAACTCTCTTTTGTAGCGCTGTCACCGTAGGATTTAATTGTCTTCCATAGTTGTAGCCTTTACGTTTTCCCTGAAACACTTCTGCAAGGTGTTTCGCCTTCTTGTAGCCATAAGCGACGGAGGTATGAACTGGTTTATGGAGCACACCATGTTCCGGTTCGTCAGCGCGGTCTGAATGCAAATTACTTGTGTTAAAGCCTTTCTTGCTCATAGGGACGTTTCGGTTAGTATTTCTTCTTTCATAATTAGTCAAATAGCGCAGGGTTTCCCGTGACCACTCTTTATAATTTGCTGAGAAACTATAGAAAACCACCTCATGTTTTAAAATATAAAACGATTATATACGGTTTGAAATATTAGGTCTGCTTTATCTTGTCACTGAAAGCAAAGAGTCGAGTAAGTTTTAAATGATACTTTTTGACTTAAGCATTATCTCGGGTAGTTCGGGTGTGGCGCCTAGATTCTTTAATCCTCTTGTGTCGCTAATTTTGAACATCAAAATTTGTCCAGTTACGTCTTATTCAAGTGTTAGAATTTTTGAAAAATCGGCTTAGCCTCAATAGCCTCTCTAATTTCATTTAGTTTCTCGATGTATTCGGTGCTACCACTATCAGCATACATTGAATTGAAAGTTGACTCTGATATCCCATCTCGATTGTTTCCAACCTCGGGCATAAAGTCTGATTCAGATTCCAGCTCTGATAACCGTCTTTGCATTTCAATAGCAGACGCTTCGCTTTTCATCGCTAAAGTAGCCAAGGTTACACCAACTGAATTTGCGGTTAAATCCGAGAAGCTAAATCCAGACCTATATCTTGCATCATAAGTCTCCTTTGTTGTTGACAAAAGCACGGCCAACTCAGGGCCAAGGGAAGCAGTTATGGCAGCAATTGAAGCGACGTGTTGAGCTAAATCTTGTCGTCGGAGAAGTCGAACCTCTATAAATCTAGCCTGAGGCAATTCTGCGGCCGCCTCTTTTCCTAACAGTGTTGAGATGTCTTCATTATTTACGTAAACGGCCAGTGTTTGGAATAGCGTTCTATTTTCAGCTAGTGGGTTTGCTCCTGACATAGAATTGTCATAGGCAGCTTCAAAAGTTGCGGAAAGAAGCCTGCTCATGGATATTGCACGCGTATCAGTAGGAATTGTTGTCACTAGATTATTTATTGCTAAATAGTGTTCGGCTATGCGTTCTTGATCTTCTGGTGAAATGAGTAAGCGTTGCGCTTGGTCGCTTAACTTAGATATTAATTCTGGTTCCCAGCGCAGTTGAATCTGAACGTTTGATGCATCGACAGACTGCAATATTACTGTCTTGAAAAGCTGCTCTATCGGCTGAAGGGACGAAAACAATTTTCGCGCATTAGGCTCAATGATACTAATAAACTGAGCGGTCCAACGTGTTGGAATCTGAAGTTTACCAATAGCAAGTTGGTCAAGGCGGAGTTGGTTCTCCTCGTGTAGAAAACCACCTTTAATTGTTATGTACAGTGGGAACCATTCAGGCAAGGGCTTCCAGTCTAAGATAGAGTCTATTCTGTGCTTGGCTGCTGAAATCCTGGCATTCCACTTATTAGATTGACCGGCCAACCTTAGTGAGTGACGAATCAGAAGATTTACATCGGAAATGTTCAAAGAAGCATCTTCAAGGCTTGATTCACTCAGCGATTCAGGCGCTATACTGAGTATCAAGTTCTCAATAATTGACACCTCTGTTGCGGTAAGTGGCCTATTTTCGGGAAGTGTAGGCCTTGTTTGAAGAGTAGCTAATAAAATAACGAAAGGACTGGATAGTAAGAGGACCATCGAGGACCTTAAAAAATAGTGTATGAAACTTGCTAAAGACTTTCTCAATTACTTTCCCTCGGAACAACAACAAGTTATGTTTGCTTTCGTACCTAGATTTATTAGACACTTGGTTTTGGCGTGAAAGCTGCAGCGCTGGACTTTCCTGTCAAATTTATATCTTAATCGCCAAAACCCGAGAACTTCTTATTTTAAAAAAATTTTTTTGAACCTTAGTGAATCAATTCTTGACGGTACCGCCTGTTGTCCATCAAAATTACACAAATTGTCGATGGTGTAAACTAGATGAGCAGCATAACTATAGTCAGATCAGCTAAAATCCTCTTCAAGTATATGAAACGCATGGTTTTAATGTTGATTGTTGCGTCTATGCTGAGTGCTTGCAATACATCATTGAGCCGAAATACTGAATTAGCTGTTCAAGAGGCTGAACGGACATCCACTCAGCAAGCTCTTGCACGGGCTGCGCA
The DNA here is from genome assembly GCA_002712335.1 of Rhodospirillaceae bacterium. The sequence continues at coordinate 5,108 of PATI01000067.1, forward strand.
AGAGAAAGAGCAACAGCGCGCTCTGGAGGAAGAGCAAGTTCGGCGAGAAGCTGCGGCTGCCAGGGCTCGTCAAGAAGAAGAGGAGCGAAGGAGAATCTTGGAGCAAGAGGCTGAAAGGCAGCGTCTTGCGGAAGCGGAGAGGCTGCGGATTGAGGTTGAGGAAAAGCAACGAGCTGCTGCTTTGCAGCAGCAGATACGTCAGGAAGAATTAGAGCTTTTGGCNGCAGCAACTGCCGAACGAGACAGGAAATTAATTAGGATCTCGGAGCTGGAAAATCAGCTCAACGATATTCAACTAGAAGTTAGCAACAGTGAAGCTTCAATTTCAGCTTTACAAGCTGCAATTGAAGCGGCTGAAGAATTATTGCAAGCATTAACCTCAGAACAGGCTAAATATGAAGATATCAATGAATCTGGCTATACTCGTCAGCCTCTTGCAAAGGAATTGATTATAGAGCTTGAATCTCGAAGGGACGAGTTGGCAAGACAAGCGGTTTCGCAACAATAAAATTAATTTTTGAATTAACTAGTCTGGACCGGCAAAGGTGAAAACCTTGCTAGCTCATGCTCCTTTTCTTTGGAAGTCCGAATTATGCTGCTGTCTAAGTTTCATTGATAATAGTTTGACGTTTAGTGAGGCGATCTAAATCCTGAATTTTTGGTTCATAAAAGTTTAAGTCCATTGATAGTCTTTGTTTGTATGTACCAGTATGTTACAGTGCGCCGCTTTGAAATCAACTTACCACTTTTGGGAGACATGGGTAGATGTCGGCGACAATTTCAATAACAACATTAATGTCACTGCTTGGACTAGGTATTGCCTATTTTTATATGAAAAAGGTGACCAGTATTCCTTTAGATATGGGCTTAGAAGAAAAAGATGGAGCAAGATTAAAGTTCATTCATGGGGCTATAGCNAATGGCGCAATGGCTTTTCTTAAGCAAGAATATAAATTTTTGACGATCTTTATGGTCGTNTTTGCAGCTATCATAGCCATTCTNATAGATGATACCCACACGACAGATATTCGCGAAGGCATTTATACAGCTTTAGCATTTTTATTCGGTGGAGCGATTTCTATTGCTTCAGGTTACATTGGTATGAAGGTCGCAACCCAAGGAAATGCGAGAACGACTGTTTCTGCAAAAAAAGATATATCTCAAGCATTTGATGTCGCGATCAACTCCGGGGCGGTGATGGGTTTTGCGCTGGTGGGGCTTGCTACACTTGGCTTGGTTCTTGTTTACATTGCAATGAAATTTCTTCTGGTAGATTTGGGGGAAGAAAATAATCATATCTTAATGGAGGTAATAGCTGGCTTTGGTCTAGGTGGGTCTACAATTGCTCTATTTGCTCGTGTCGGTGGGGGNATATTTACTAAGGCNGCNGACGTTGGTGCAGATTTGGTTGGTAAGGTGGAACAAGGTATTCCTGAGGATGACCCCAGAAATCCAGCTGTGATTGCGGATAATGTTGGAGATAACGTTGGTGATGTCGCCGGTATGGGAGCCGATTTATTTGGTTCGTGCGCTGANAGTACATGCGCGGCCATGGTAATAAGTGCGGTGGTTTTTGCCGCGGANCCGAACGCTTTGCTTTATCCGATTCTGATAAGTGCTGTTGGAATACCGATTAGTTTAATCACTAAGTTGCTTGTTGGGGTTTCAACTGAAGACGATGTNGCTCCAGCTTTGATGAAATTGCTGATAATTTCGAGCGGTTTGATGGCTGTAGTGATGTTTTTCTTTACTTCTGCGCTAATACCCGAGTTCTTTGAGTTGAATGGAGAGCAGTACACCAGCATGGGGGTTTATTGGTGCTTTCTGTCNGGTCTTATTGCGGGTCTAGCAGTCGGACTTCTGACTGGATACTACACTTCGGAAAATTATGATCCTGTAAAGGAGGTTGCCAGATCATGTGAAACTGGTGTTGCAACAAATATTATCTACGGGCTAGCGCTTGGATACAAATCTACNGTTCTTCCGTATCTGGCGATTGCTGTAAGTATTTTTGTATCTTGGGGCCTTGCNGGNATGTACGGAGTTGCGATTGCCTCNCTCGGAATGCTTGGCACCTTGGTAATTGCTTTGATGATTGATGCTTATGGTCCGGTTGCTGATAATGCCGGTGGAATTGCAGAAATGGTNGGCTTAGAGAAAGAGGTTAGGCGGAGAACAGATATACTCGACTCAGCTGGCAATACGACTGCTGCNATAGGCAAAGGATTTGCGATAGGAGCCGCTATCCTTACTTCGTTGGCGCTGTTTGCCGCATTTATTACTGCGGCATCAACATTAACCGGTGAGCCTATTTTGATGAGCCTTTTAGACCCGCTTGTTTACACGAGCGTTTTTATCGGTGCAGTTCTTCCATTTCTATTTACGGCCATGACCATGAAGTCAGTCGGCAAGGCCGCATTTGATATGATTGAAGAAGTGCGCAGACAATTTAAGGAAATCCCTGGAATTATGGAAGGAACTGGAGAGCCTGACTACGCGCAATGTGTTGCTATTTCTACACAAGCAGCCCTGCGGGAGATGATTGCACCNGGCGTTCTTATTATGGGCACGCCNTTGGTAGCAGGTTTTNTGTTTGGAGTCGAGGCTGTTGCTGGCTTATTGGCGGGATCGTTGGTTGCTGGGGGNGTTCTTGCAANAGCTTCGTCCAACAGTGGAGGAGCATGGGATAACGCCAAGAAATACATAGAAGCAGGAAACCTTGGGGGAAAGGGNTCGGAGGAACANAAGGCAGCGGTAGTAGGAGATACAGTTGGAGATCCCTTGAAAGACACCTCAGGGCCTTCCTTAAATATATTGATTAAGCTCTCAGCGATCCTGAGTTTAGTATTCGCTCCGTTTTTTGTTCAATATGGCGGCATATTACTCTAGGTAGAGGCAGTATTAAGGGGTGTTAAAACACTTCTTCGGCTGATTAATTCAAATTGTTTCGAAGTGGAAAATCACCCATTCATCCGACCCTTTGGTTGTGTCCGAGCCTTTAATGGACCAAGACGTTCGCACATTTTCTAGACACTGATAGATTCTAAATGAATCAGTGTCTTCAATTATTAAATTCCTCACAGCTGGGTTGAGTGTGTAGTTTGAAACTTCGGTAAGTTTCCAACCACCATTAAGCGTTCNCTCGATACAATCACTATGTTGCAGTAAGTCAATGTATTCAAGTTCAGTTGTGGCATAACTAAAGGGGGNAATATCCTTATTNATTTTTATTTCAACATTCTCATTCTTCTGGTCATTTTTTTGAAAGACAATAGAGCCTAAATTAACGGCTACGTCGTTTTCATTAAATAAGACGAGCTTCAAGCCATCATCTGAGTCGACGGTCCAAGCAGATGAATAAAAAGCGAATTTAATGCCACTTTTGTANTCATCCTCTTCAGTTATAGCAAAAGTTGNTGCTGATAGGGNTATCGATATGCACCCAAGATAGGTTAATTTTATTGNATGTTTAATAATAGAACTCATCATGTAATTCTAACGGTCTTGGTGGAGGTGTTCCATTTCTATTTTCTTTTAACGTCGGATTAATAATAATTGTTATACACTTGATCGGGTAAGAACTATACTTGTACTTTATTTTGGAATGCTATCTGTATAATTAAATGAGTGGTTACAGAAACTTAGTGTGTATTGCCTCTGGAAAAGGGGGTGTTGGAAAGTCAACGACTGCGGTTAATTTGGCGTTATCCCTGGCTAAACTTGGCAAGCGGGTAGGTCTTTTAGACGCAGATATTTATGGCCCCAGCATACCTTTAATGATGGGCATAGAGTCTGGTCGAAAACCTGAAATTCGCGATAGGAAATTCATGTTGCCCATCATAGCGCACGGTATTGAAGTCAATTCAATGGGTCTGCTTGTGGATGAAAAGACGGCCATGGTATGGCGTGCTCCTATGATAATTTCAGCGTTCAATCAGATCTTAAATGATACAGTTTGGAGCGATAGAGACTATCTAATTGTAGATATGCCGCCAGGTACTGGAGACATCCAGCTTAGCTTGAGCCAATCTGCAAAAATTACCGGAGCCCTAATTGTTACTACTCCTCAAGATGTGGCTCTGTTAGACGCGAGAAGGGCCATTGAGATGTTTAATAAAGTTGAGGTCCCCGTAATTGGCATCGTAGAGAACATGAGCGTGCACGTTTGTAAAAATTGTGGGCATGAGGAGGAGATATTTGGCTCTGGTGGGGGAGAAAAACTTGCAGCGCAGTATAAAACTGAGGTTATAGGTCGTTTACCCTTGGACATCGGTGTGAGGGAAAGAACCGACGCTGGTAAGCCAATTGTTGACTCATTACCATCGGGCTCTGCTGCGCAAGCTTATATGCAATTGTCTGCTAATTTGGATGAGAGGGTCTCCCAAAACTTAGCTGAGGGTCTTGCCGAGCCGATATTTTCAGTAACTGAGGACTAGAAAGTAGTCGGCAAACACTGGTCTNTCTNNGNTTATGNNAGTTTTCTTACTTGNNTTGCGGAATAAAGTGCNCTAAAGAGGAGAAGAATTTTGGATGNATTAAATGATTTCCTGATTTATTTAGATGGATTCCTTGNNTCTGCAATTTGGTTTCCNGCATTACTTTTGTTAACGGGTTTGTTTTTTTCGTTCTATCTTCGTTTTCCACAGATTCGCTATTTTAGACACGCTATCTCAGCTACGGCAGGAAAGTTTGATAAGAAAGGTGCGCAGGGTGAAACAACTCACTTTCAGGCACTTTCTACAGCACTGTCAGGCACTATAGGCACTGGCAATATAGGGGGTGTAGCTCTAGCCTTACATCTAGGAGGGCCAGCTGCCCTTTTTTGGATGTGGATGACTGCATTTTTTGGAATGACTAGCAAATTTGTTGAGGTAACTCTCTCGCACAAGTATCGGAGCGTAGCCGACGATGGGACCATTTCCGGTGGACCGATGTATTATATGGAAAAAGGGTTAAATGCCAAATGGCTTGCGGTTATATTTGCGTTAGCAACTGTTCTCAGTTCTTTCGGAACCGGGAGTTTACCGCAGATTAATGCCATTGCTTCCGGTCTTGAAGCGACGTTTAATCTTGAGCCGCTAGTAACTGCCAGTGTGCTATCGGTTTTACTAGCATTTGTGATAATTGGAGGTATCACAAGAATTGCAAAGGTAGCCGCGGCCGTCGTCCCTACTATGGCTATAATCTATGTTATCGGTGCTTTTGCTGTTATTATTCCGAATTTGAACAATGTAATACCTTCCTTTGTGTCTATTTTCGTAGATGCGTTTACTGGATCAGCTGCTACAGGAGGCTTTTTAGGTGCGACTTTTGCGTATGCTTTTGATAGAGGTGTCAACAGAGGTTTATACTCAAATGAGGCAGGACAAGGCTCGGCACCAATAGCTCATTCAGCAGCTAGAACTGATGAGCCAGCAGAAGAAGGTATGGTTGCTATACTAGAACCGTTCATTGATACGATTATTGTTTGTACTATTACAGGATTAGTCATTCTCTCATCGGGAGTTTGGGCTGAGAAATTTGAGAATGAATTTCAGCGCGCAGATATGATTTTTATCGAAGGTTCTTATGTAGAATCTTCTTCAGATGATTACCAGTTATTATTTGGCTTTTTGAATGGAGACGAGTCAGATATAAACAGCTTTAATGGATCGATTCAGGTGACTTCTGGAAAGGCCCAAGAAGAAAACGCATTCACACTTATCAATTCTCGATCAGTCGCAGAAAACATAGTTTTCTCTGACTCGGACGGCCCGTTGACTGGATCCGTTTTAATAGAGGATGGTGCTCTCGTTGACTTGAATATATTAGTCAAAGGTGACTCACTTCTACATACGGTGCCTCTTACGACGCAGGCTTTTAAAAGGGGTTTGTTCGGGGAGTATGGACAATATATAGTTTCTATTGGGCTGGTGCTTTTCGCATTTTCTACCGCAATTGCATGGTCTTATTATGGCGATAGAGCGATGACTTATTTATTTGGCTCTAGATCTGTTCTTCCTTATCGGATGGTTTATGTAGTCGCCTTTTTTTACGCAGCATTAGCTGACACAACGCTAATATGGAATATTTCATTAATCACTATTGTATTTATGACTGTTCCTAATCTTGTCGGTATTTTGTGTATGCATAAAGATGTAAAGAAGACTATCAACAATTATTGGATCAAGCATAATTCTTGATTTTTATAATAGTGATTTCTACGATTACTTTTATTTAAGTTCAACCTCTCCAGGCAGTCTAATATTTTGTACAATTTCTTGTACTTCGATCGGAGGTTCTGGTGTAAATCTTGAAACCAGATAAGATACGGTCAGATTTACAATAGTGCCGAGTGTTCCAATACCTTCTGGTGAAATTCCTAGCCACCATCCTTCAGTGTTGTCCAGTGATGGATTTAATGTTTTGAAAAAGACTATGTAGCTTGCCGTAAAAAGGAAGCCTGATAGCATTCCAGCTANCGCACCCTGCTTATTCATGCGTTTTTGGAAAATGCCNAGNACTATGGCCGGNAAAAATGATGCAGCGGCTAAACCAAAGGCATATGCTACGACCTGCGCAACATAAGCCGGAGGATTTATACCTACATAGCCAGCAATGAGCACAGCAACAAAAATGGCTATTCTCGCGTAAAGTAATTCTTGCCGTTCTGTTATGGAGGGTAAGAAGCTTCGCTTCATGAGGTCATGAGCGACTGCTGTGGAGATCACCAAAAGCAATCCTGCTGCTGTGGAAAGAGCTGCCGCAAGGGCTCCTGCGGCCACAAGAGCTACCACCCAATTTGGAAGTCCGGCAATTTCGGGATTTGCTAAAACCATTATGTCTCGGTTTACCTCTAACTCGTTGATTTCCGGATCGCCTACATATTGTATCCGTCCGTCCCCATTTTTATCNTCAAAGCTGATTAGGTTAGTTGCTTCCCACTTAGTAAACCACTCGGGGACTTCGCTATACTCAACGTTGTCGACAGTATTGATTAGATTTGTTTTGGCAAATNCTGCTACAGCCGGTGCAGTCGTATAAAGTATTGCAATAAAAATCAATGCATAACCAGCGGAGCGGCGGGCGTCTCTTACATTAGGAACAGTAAAAAATCTTATGATTACATGAGGCAAACCAGCCGTCCCGAACATTAGCGCGGCTGTGATAAAAAACACGTCTTGAGTTGATCGTTGACCCTCTGTGTATGTTGCAAAGCCAAGTTCTTGGCTCATTCCATCCAGCCGATCCAACAAATAACCTCCGCCGAAGCTATCGTTCAATTCAGCGCCAAAACCAATTTGCGGTATTGCAATTCCTGTCATCAGAATGGAAATAAAAATTGCAGGGACCATAAAAGCAAATATTAAAACACAGTACTGCGCCACCTGTGTGTAAGTAATGCCTTTCATCCCTCCCATAACTGCGTAGAAGAAAACGATGGCCATTCCTATAATTACTCCAGTTGTTATATCCACCTCGAGGAATCGTGAAAATACTATTCCAGCACCTTGCATTTGGCCGCATACATAAACGAAGGAAATCGTTATTGCGCAGAAGACCGCTATCAATCTCGCCACTTTCGAGTAGTAACGATCTCCTATGAAGTCAGGGACGGTGAATTTTCCAAATTTTCTCAGGTAGGGCGCTAACAACAAAGCCAGCAAAACGTAGCCTCCAGTCCACCCCATGAGATAAAAAGTGCCGTCTCTACCCAGAAATGAAATTAGACCGGCCATGGAAATAAATGATGCGGCGGACATCCAGTCAGCTGCGGTCGCCATTCCATTAGCGAGAGGAGGAACGCCACTTCCAGCAACGTAAAAATCACTAGTTGAACCTGCTCGAGACCAAATCGCAATCCCAATGTAGAGGCCAAAAGTTAAAAATATAAAAATAAATGTCCAGATCTGAACACTCATTTACCTGCTCCCCTTTTTTACTGCATCGTTAGTATTTTCTGTTTTAGAAGATTGCAGGTTATATTCTTCGTCCAGCTTATCCATTAAGTAGATGTAAGTATAGATAAGACCAACGAAGACAAAAATAGCTCCTTGTTGTGCAATCCAGAAACCTAACTTAAACCCGCCGAGGCGAAATTGATCCAAAAAATCAACTAGAAGTATTCCACAGCCAAATGAGATAAAAAACCAGACAGATAACAGAGCTGAAACGATTTTTATATTCGACTTCCAGTAGGTGTCTGCATTACCACTCATATAAACCTCTTTATAATTATTCTGCTTAATGAGCAATATAATCGATTTTGAAAGATTCGCCGCTCTATGCTCTTAGGCTAAAACCTTCGAGTAATCTTAGCATTTAATATACACCGGGTATAGCCAACAAGGCAGTGCTCGTTAGCAAAAAAACATCTTTCCTTTCTTGATTAATTATTTGCAAATTTTATGTAGGCTCGTAACTTGCTTTCTGCGAGCGCCCGTTTTTCCGGTTTTGCTTTTAGTATATTGTTTTTTAATTGTCGTAATTTTTGACGTTCAAGTTGTCGCTGCTTTGCGACTATCTCAGTAATTACTGAATCTCCTTCAGAGATGATCCTTTCAAAAAGTTGATTTATGTTTTGTTGATTTGTGCTTTTCAGTTGTTCTTGCTGCTTCGATGCAGAGTTAAGACGGTGAATCTTCGTCTGGAGCATTTTTCCGTCGCACTCTCGAATGAGTCGACCAATATATTGTAACTGTCGCTTCCTTGCGCCGTGTGAGTTAGGTAATCTTTTAAATTCATCAATAGCT
>PATI01000068.1 GCA_002712335.1 Rhodospirillaceae bacterium
CATCACCGACCACCCTAGCAGATTTTCGATAAGCCCGGTTCCAATCGTAGCCTTCTTCTTTCATGCCGTATAAAATTCGACGGTGCACAGGTTTCAATCCATCCCGTACATCCGGTAAAGCACGACTCACGATCACACTCATCGCATAATCAAGATATGAAGATTTCATCTCCTCTTCGATTGCAATAGAGGAGATGTCAAATTCGGGAATTACCGGTTCAGATGTCAATTATTAGTACGCCAAATTGTTATATTTGTTTCTCAAAACTAGTTATCTGAGAACCCTGTTCATAGACTTATAAAATTAACAGATAATAGAGAATCAGACAATGAGCACATAAACTAAATGGGAAAAAATTTTCCTTTTTTTTTTCAATTACTTATATTATTTTCTTAAATATAAATAATAACACAATGTTATTTGTTCAAAACTTGAAATTAAAATTATTTAAAATGGTATTTCATCATCTAATTCTGCACTTTTACTGTTGCCAACCTCAGTTCCAGCTGCGTTAGAATTGTCTATTTCGGATGGATTAGAAAAGTCTGATGCCCCTCCAGTTTCATTACGACCATCGAGCATCGTCAATTCACCGCGATAGCGTTGGAGCACCACTTCTGTTGTATACTTCTCCATACCGGACTGATCTGTCCACTTCCGTGTCTGAAGTTGACCTTCTAGATAAATTTTTGACCCCTTGCGCAAATATTTTTGTGCTATTTCGGCTAATTTATCATTAAAAATGACTACACGATGCCACTCTGTTCGTTCTCGCCTTTCACCCGAATTCCTATCCCTCCAACTTTCAGAAGTCGCAATCGATAAATTAACAACAGGGTTACCATCCTGCATCGTCCGACTTTCAGGATCTCGTCCCAGATTTCCAACTAATATAACCTTATTAATACTTCCGGCCATGGTCCCACCCCTCGTAAACTTATTCGAATGTATATAGTATCCCAAACTTCATCATTGAGCACGTATTCAATCTCTTGCGTATTTGTATCTCTTGCACTCTAAAAGTTCATGATACAGAGTATAATAAGAGCCCAGAAAAAGGACAATAAGATGAGTGAAGCAGGTGTATTAGGAGGCGTTTGTACGACGCACGCCCCGCAGCTTTGGACGCTACCCGATTCGGAGGATCCTAAGGTTGTCGAAAGACTTCGAGTACTTCTCTCAAATATAGGCTCGAAACTAATGGACCTCCAACCAGATATTTGCATTGTCATCGCAAATGATCATGCCCAACAATTTCTACTTCATTGTAACGCTAGTTTTACCCTCCATATTGGAGGTGTTGCAGAAGGAAAATTTGCAGGCCGAGATTATAAATACCCAGTCGCTAGCCAAGAGGCCTTACGCCTCGTGAAATATGCTCAACGAAATAATTTCGACCCAGCCTTCACGAGTAATGCAAAAATTGATTATGCCTTTGCTATCCCTCTTGACTTCACTGGAATTAAAAACATTCCCATTTTACCGATTTTTGTAAATGCCTATGTCCCTCCCCAACCTTCTATGGAGCGCTGCTATTCATTTGGAAAAATGCTAAGTGACGGAATCTCCGCCCTCGGCTTGAGGGTTATCGTTGTTTGCAGTGGAGGACTTTCCCACTATCCCGGCACAGATAGATATATTGACCCCGGCCCCGATACAGAATTTGACCGAAATTTTATGGATATGATGGAAAGAGGACAACTTCGTTACCTTTTAGCGCTGGACGATCAAACATTAGATGAAACCGGCAATATTGAATTAAGGTGTTGGGGTGTAGCAGCCGGTTTGATAGATCAACGTTCTCCAGATTTTGTAAATTTTGAACCTACTTGGCACCATAATTACGGTACAGTCGCGTGGACAAACACTCGACAAACCGAAAAGTTTGAACCTCATTATCCTCCAATTCATCCAGACAGAGTCATTTTGTCGAATACTCTCCACATATTGGCTAGTAATAAAGTTGAACGGGACAGGTACCTGGCCGACCCTGAAGCCTATGCAACTTCAATTGATGGACTATCGGAAATCGAGCGTCGTGCGCTAGTAAATCTAAATCAGTCCGAGATGATTGGCTTGGGAATGCATCCATTTGTACCGCATAGCTTCAGACGTGTGTTAGAGCGTTCAGGCATTTTAGAGGCCGCGGAACCGGAAACAAAAGACTGATATTTCAAGAACGACTTTCGACTTTATCAAGTTTACGGTTGTGATAAAGCCATAAATTTTCAACAATTCTCGGATAAAGAATAGCCTCATCCTTAAGGCCAGAATTAACTTTCCACTTCCAATCAATACCTGTCCCATTCATTATCAATTGTTCCTTACATGCCTGCTCTATTGCTATCCCCATGACAACACAATGTTGAATAGAATTACCGCAAAAAGTAACCCCGTGGTTGCGTAATAATACCGCCCACGCGTCGCCTAGCGCGGTCGCCATTGCCGATGCGTCCTCCATATTACGAACTAGGGCCAGTGTCTTTTCAAATACCTTAACCTTTCCTCCAAAGTATGAGCCATTATGGCCAATCCCTACCAAATTCTCATTAGTCGCCGAGAAAAGCACACAATGCATTGGGTGTGTATGTCCGACACAATGGACATCCTTTCGAGCCTTATACACCGCAGCGTGAATGGGCCACTCTGAATGCCTATGCCCCTTGCTTCCCTCTAATACCTTTCCATTCCAATTAATTAAATGGAGGTCGTCAGGTTCAACTTCATCAAGACCTCGTTCCTGGCATTTCATCCAGAGACCACGCCCCTCGGAATCCCTCCAAGAAAGATGACCAAGTGTCGCCTCTAAATGCCCATTAGCGGCAACAATGCGGTATCCCCTTGCTAATTTATTTAATTCAATATCGATATCTATATCCGAATGATTTGACATTACTTTTGGCACACTCCTGATACTCATTTAACCGCAATATTAATAACATTAACTCAGAATACATAGTGGTTTTGATCTGTTTAATAACCATTTATCAAATTTTTTGGCTCACCATTCAAGAATGCAGATACCGCCTCAACATAACCTTTATGATAGAATTCATAATTAACTTTTTCCACATAACCTAAGTGAGGTGTAACAATGGTATTGTTTAATCCACGCAAGGGGTGGTCATGAGGGAGCGGCTCCTCGCCGTAAACATCTATTCCTGCCCCCCCAATTATTTTATTTTGGAGTACCTCTATTAATGCCTCTTCATTAATAATTGGGCCCCGCGCTGTATTAATGATGTATGCAGTCGGTTTCATAAGTAACAAATCTTCTCGCTGGAATAATCCGCGGGTTCTCTCACTTAAGATGAGATGTATCGACAAAAAGTCAGAATTCTTCATAAGTTCATCCTTGCCGACCAACAATACACCAAGGTCGTCACATCGACCTTGGGTCAAATTTTGACTCCACCCTATTACCTTCATTCCAAAAACTTTTCCAATTTCAGCTACTCGCGAGCCGAGCTTACCCAAACCGGCAATTCCCAATGTTTTTCCTTCAAGTCCTACACCCACGGTATTCTGCCATCCGCCTAAACGAATATTTTGATCTTCTGACGGTATTTGTCTTGCCAGCCCAAGAATTAAACCCCAAGTGAGCTCAGCCGTTGGCATCCCAAAACTTTTTGTCCCGCAAACAATAACGTCATTGTCTTTTGCAGCCTGTAAATCAATCCCAAGGTTTCGCATTCCACTTGATACAATCAACTTCAAGTTGGGCAGTTTTTCTATCAAAGTTCTGGGAAAAGGTGTTCGTTCGCGCATAACGCATATGATTGAAAAATCTTGCAGTCTTTTTACTATTTCATTTTCTTCACTAATATGATCAGAAAATACCTTAATTTGCACCTGTTGGGAAATTTGCGACCAGTCCGCGTATTCACCGGAAATTTCCTGATAATCGTCCAGAATTGCTAATTGCATCACTCGTCTCCATTAAAAATTTCTGGCATGATGATACCCTATTGTAATCGTGACAATGAAGAACGTTAATCCGGGAGAATTTTTATGAAATCTATGAAAGATAAAGTTGTTCTGATAACTGGAGCAGGTTCGGGTTTGGGACGCAACCATGCAATTTATCTCGCCCAGCAGGGTGCTAAGGTTATTATACAAGATATAAATGAAGAGGGTGCAAATGGAACCTCTCAAAAACTTCATAAATTTGGCCATACTCATCGGCTTATGATTTGTGATATTAGGAAAACGAAACAGTTTCAAAATCTTTTTGAAGATATTGAGAAAAGTTTTGGCAGCGTTGAAGTTCTAGTAAACAACGCCGGTATCAGTAGCCAGCAACGAGCAATAGAGGAAATAACGGACGAGATCTTATCAGAGATGTTTGATGTCAATATCAAAGGAGCTTACGTCGCCACTCGTTTGGTCATCCCTGGAATGAAAGCTAAGAAGTTTGGCAGAATAATCAACACAGCATCGATATTCGGTATGGCTGGAACAGATTCGGGATCTCATTATTGCGGGGCAAAGGCAGCATTGATAGGTTTAACCAAGGCGTGGGCTAAAGAACTCGCACCTTGGAATATTCTCGTAAACGCCGTAGCCCCAGGTTTTATTCCTACACCGATGACAAACAGGCCGGGTAAAGAGAAGATCAGGTCAGAGAGAAAACGTTCGATACCCCTAGGGCATGAGGGAGAGCCAGCGGATATATCGCACGCAGTGGCATATTTTGCATCCGAAGCAAGCAAATACGTGACCGGACAAGTTTTAAGTCCAAATGGTGGCATCGTAATCTAAACGGAGGAATTTCATGATAATTGATACACACATCCATGTTTGGTCCTATCCAGCTTTGTCGGATGCCAAGAAACATATTAGGTCTACAAAAGATTTGGTTAGTTTCAGAAGTCGATGCCCAGATATTTATGACAGGACCTTAAACGAGGACCCTATAGATAATTCGGATCAATTAATTGCTGACATGGACGAATTTAATATAGATAAAGCATTTGTTCAGGCACGGCCCGGATCAGTAACCAATGACCAAGTAGCATTATCAGTAAAAAAATACCCCGAACGACTGTTTGGATTAATGAGAATTGGGCATGACCAAGAAGCGGCTTATGAATATTTAGAAGATCCAGCGCCTATACGCGACAGCGCACCCGAGCAAATTGCCTATTGTATCGAAGAATTAGGAATGATCGGACTAGGAGAAATCTTCATTCGAGCGATGACCGCCGAAGTGGATCCTGAGAAAATAGCAAAAGACCTGGTTCCAATGATGGATGCTGTAAACCAATACAAAGTACCCATTCAATTCCCTACGGCTTGGTCACAATTTCCTGGTGGACTTTTCTACGGCCACCCCGTATGGGCAGATGAAGTTGCGGCAAGGTATCCGGACGTACCTATCATTCTTACCAAGATGGGTCGGAGTCTTATAACCTATTTTGAGCCTTGCATGGCTGTTGGTATGCGGAATGAAAATGTTTACTTCGATATTGTTGGTACTAATGGAGAACACTTAAGACAGGCTCTAGATTTGTTAGGCTCGGAAAGAATAATGTTTGGATCAGATTGGTCTGCGACATGGAGTTGTGTTAGGGACCCCGCTCCCCTATACGAAATGCGACTGCAAATTCTTGAAGACGCTAATTGCAATTCTGAAGAAAGAGAGAATATTTTGTGGCGCAATGCTGCCCGGTTATTCAAATTAAATGATGATAAAGAATAGTGATACAGAAAAATACTATCAAGAAATCTGTTTCTTTATCCTGCTTGAAGACAGCTAAAAAACAGCCAATATGTTAATTGAATGATAAATAGGGTTAGCAGGATATTTTTAAAATGAGCGACAAAATTGTAGTTCGCGGAGCNAGAGAACATAATTTAAAAAATATCAATATCACTCTCCCTAGAGATTCTCTTGTGGTATTAACCGGGGTATCGGGGTCAGGCAAGTCATCGCTGGCCTTCGATACTATTTATGCGGAAGGTCAAAGGAGGTATGTGGAAAGCCTTTCTGCTTATGCCCGACAATTTCTGGAAATGATGCAAAAGCCAGATGTTGACACTATCGAGGGTCTATCTCCTGCCATTTCGATTGAACAAAAAACGACATCGAAAAACCCACGTTCTACAGTTGGAACGGTAACCGAAATTTATGATTATATGAGGCTTCTTTTTGCAAGAACCGGGGTACCTTATTCACCGACTACGGGCTTACCAATAGAAAGCCAAACAGTGTCCCAGATGGTAGACCGCATTCTGGAGATGGAGGAAGGTACACGCATATATTTATTGGCACCCATTGTCAGGGGACGAAAAGGTGAATATCGGAGAGAATTCCAGGAACTGCAAAAAAAAGGTTTCCAACGAATTAAAGTTGATGGCGAATTTTATTTAATAGATGAGGTCCCCAATCTCAAAAAAAACTACAAACATGATATAGAAGTCGTCGTAGATCGTTTGATTGTCGGAAACGAGCTCGGCAATCGCCTAGCTGATTCACTGGAGACAGCATTGGAACTTGCCGATGGGATTGCAATTACTGAAAATTATAATAATCAGGATCGTATAATTTTCTCGGCCAAGTTTTCTTGTCCTGTTTCGGGATTTACAATAGATGAGATCGAGCCACGACTATTTTCTTTCAATTCNCCGTCCGGTGCATGCCCAGCTTGTGATGGGTTAGGTAAATCAAGGTATTTTGATCCGGAGCTTATAGTGCCAGATGATAATAAAAGTTTGAAAGAGGATGCTATCCTACCTTGGTCTAATTCTGGATCCCATTACTACTCACAGACACTTGAATCTCTNGCCTTACATTATGATTTTTCTATGGATACGCCTTTTAAAAAATTAAAAAAGAGCGCCCAAAAAGCAATTTTCTGGGGTTCCGGAGAAGATCCAGTAAAAATAATCTACAGTGACGGTGAAAAAGAATACACAATAGAAAAACCATTTGAAGGCGTTATACCCAACATTGAAAGGCGTTTTAAACAAACAGAAAACTCACGCCTGCGCGATGATTTGGAGCGTTTTCAAAGTGAAAGTGATTGTAATACCTGTGGAGGTANGCGCCTTAGAAAAGAAGCTTTAGCAATAAAAATAAATGGTTTAAATATCAGTGAGGTCGCNGACTTTTCTATCAAAGAAGCAAAAAAATGGTTTTCGGATTTACCCAAATTTCTAAATACTAAACAAACAAAAATTTCTGAACGTATCTTAAAAGAAATTAATGAGAGACTTAATTTCCTCGTAGATGTTGGACTCGAATATCTTTGCCTTTCTCGTTCTTCCGGCACTTTATCGGGTGGAGAAAGTCAACGTATCAGGCTTGCATCTCAGATTGGTTCTGGCCTGACTGGTGTTTTGTATGTTTTGGATGAGCCTTCTATCGGATTACACCAAAGAGATAACGCGCGTCTGTTGGAAACGCTTAGACGTTTGCGCGATTTAGGTAATACTGTTTTAGTGGTGGAACATGATGAAGATGCAATAAGATCAGCAGACTATTTNGTGGATCTGGGTCCAAAAGCCGGCCGACATGGTGGCAAAATTGTCGCTCAAGGAACTCCAAGGAAAGTCCTTGGTTCTAAAATAGGTTTAACGGCTCAATATTTGAGTGGTTCAAAATGTATTGCCCTGCCAGAATTACGTCGCAAGCCAAAATCTGGTCAAAAAATTTTAGTAAGAGGCGCCTCCGCCAACAACCTAAAAAATATTGATGTAGAAATTCCCTTAGGAACCTTTACAACAGTAACAGGAGTGTCGGGCAGCGGTAAATCCACACTAGTTATAGATACGCTATACCGAGCAATTTCGAGAAAGTTGCATGGATCACGCGTAATACCTGGGAAATTTCAAGAAATACATGGATTGGAATTTATTGATAAAATTGTAGAAATTAATCAATCTCCTATTGGACGAACTCCTCGCTCTAATCCGGCAACATATACGGGANNNTTTACCCCTATTCGTGAATGGTTTGCAGGGCTGCCTGAGGCTCGCGCGCGAGGTTATAAACCAGGACGTTTTTCTTTTAATGTTAAAGGTGGGAGGTGTGAAGCCTGCCAAGGGGATGGAGTAATTAAGATAGAAATGCATTTTCTTCCGGATGTCTACGTCCAATGTGACATGTGTAAAGGCAGCAGATATAATAGGGAAACTCTAGAAATATTATTTAAAAACCATTCCATATCTGACGTTCTTAACTTAACCGTTGATGAAGGAGCCGAATTATTTAAGGCTGTACCATCAATCCGTGACAAACTTGAAATGCTCAAACAGGTGGGCCTTGGCTATATCCAAATTGGCCAACAAGCGACAACACTATCTGGGGGCGAGGCGCAAAGAGTTAAGCTCTCGAAAGAACTGGCCCGAAGATCTACCGGTAAAACATTATATATTCTGGACGAGCCAACAACAGGTCTTCATTTTGAAGATGTAAAAAACCTGTTAGAGGTTCTTCACTCTCTAGTAGACCGTGGTAATACCGTAATAGTTATTGAACATAACCTAGAAGTAATTAAAACTGCGGATTGGATCATTGATCTTGGTCCAGAAGGTGGAGACAAGGGTGGGAATCTTCTGACTTGTGGTTTACCGGAGGATGTTATCAAGGTGAAACAGAGTTTCACCGGTAATTACTTGGCACCACACTTGGACGGAAATTATCACATAAAAAAACTATAACTAAAATAACTTGTAGATTTGAATATGTTAAATAACCCTGTTCATGTAATTGGTGGTGGGCTAGCCGGCTCTGAAGCTGCTTGGCAACTAGTGAACAGGAATATCCCCGTAATAATTCATGAAATGCGTCCAATAAAAAACACACAGGCACACCAAACCGACCGGTTTGCTGAATTGGTATGCTCTAATTCTTTTCGATCGGATGAAGCTGAAAAGAGTGCAATTGGCCTCCTTCATGAAGAAATGCGCCGTGCTGGTTCATTAATCCTTGAGTCAGCCGACTTAAACCGTGTTCCCGCTGGCGGAGCTCTGGCAGTTGATCGAGATCATTTTTCGCAGAGTGTTCAAAATTCGCTTCAAAATCATCCACTTGTGACAATTATTCGCGAGGAATTAACGTCACTTCCTCCAAAATCGTGGGGATTAACAATCGTAGCCACAGGACCCTTAACATCAGAACCTTTGGCTCAATCAATACAAAATAAAGCAGAAGTAAATTCTTTATCATTCTTTGATGCTATTGCGCCAATAGTTAATCGTGAAAGTATCAACATGCAAAAGGCATGGTTTCAGTCACGTTATGATAAGGGAGAGGGTTCTGATTATATAAACTGCCCTCTCAGTGTCGAACAATATGAAAAATTCATAGAGGAATTACTGGAAGCTGACACCGTCGAATTTAAAACATGGGAACAAGATACTCCATATTTTGAGGGTTGCCTGCCCATAGAAGTAATGGCTTCTCGAGGAGCACAAACTCTTCGTTACGGGCCTATGAAGCCTGTAGGGCTCACAAACCGTCATAATCCAAATGTGAAACCATACGCAGTCGTTCAACTTAGACAAGATAACAAATTAGCCACTCTATTTAATCTTGTTGGTTTCCAGACTAAACTTAAACATAAGGACCAAATTAGAATCTTTAGAAATATTCCTGGCCTTGAAGATGCAACCTTCGAAAGGCTAGGCGGTCTGCACAGAAATACATTTATTAATTCACCTCGACTTCTTGATGAGACCCTACGTTTAAAAAACTTTAAGCAAATTAGGTTTGCTGGGCAGATAACGGGCTGCGAAGGCTATGTTGAGAGCGCCGCTATTGGTTTGCTAGCAGGGAGGTTCGCTGCCTCAGAGATCAAGGACCAAAAAATTGTTCTTCCTCCAAAAAGCACCGCAATGGGATCACTTCTTTTTCATATAACCAGCGGAGCTTTTGAACAGACATTTCAACCCATGAATATTAACTTTGGTTTATTTCCACCACTTCCACAAAAGGTAACGAAAAAGGAACGGAAACCCGCTCAAACAAAACGGGCCCTGGCAAATATCAATGAATGGGTCAACTCGACGTCAAAACTAACGTAGAAAAAAAATCCTCATTGCTATAAGGCATTTCCGCCAACCCAAATGCCATTCGTCATCCGCGTCGAAAATTGATTGTTTTTGATTTAGGGACCTTAAATCATAAGAAATTATCCAGTAACAAATTTTGCTAAACGAACTACTGTCAGAAGGAATTATGGGCAAACACTTTAATATCTCGTTTAACGTTGTCTTATATACATTAACTGCCTTTGCCGATTCTATTTCATTTAACTGTATGGAAGGCAGATAACAACGTCCCTTTAATTGATCCACTTTTATACTCTTCATTAACTGAACAAGAGCAAAACTAGTTCCCAACTCTAATCCAATTTGCGCGTCGCATTTTATAAAACCCGCAGATAATTTAAATAAATTTCCTCCTGTCCGCTTTCCATAATCATATAGTTGATGAAAGCTTTTAAGCTCCTCTTTTTCAAGCGCCTGTTCTCGGGCATCAATGATTTCCTCTAATGTAGAATAACAAATTGGAAATTCATCTAATATACTTTTTAGCGCTATTAGGACCATATGTTTCCTTGGTTTTCCGTTAAAAACACTTTCCAACCCCTCTCTCCACCATTGGAGTTTAATACGCCCTAAAATTTCTTCAGAAACTGTGTCGGGTATCCTTTCTATTTCTAAATTAAATGCGAATAGCACAATTAACGCCCCCTGAGTATTTTTTGGGGCTGCCAATGTGATTAAGTATCGATCTGGATCAAAATTTTTGACCAGACCAACGCAGTATTCTTGTGCTTCTTTAATCACATTAATGGGNTCAGACTCCGAAGAAATTTGTATCAAAAAATTAAAGATCCTTTCTAACACCTGAAATCTATTCTAATTTTATATTTCTTAGATCTTTTTTGAAATTATTTTATCCTTAAATTAGAAAANTANTTTGGAAAAACTCGTGAAAACAAAACAGGATGAAAACTTTCCCGTTGCCAGCTTGTTAATCGCGACATCGTTAAGGAAGCATATAAATACGTTTTATCTCTTTGCTAGGTACGCAGATGACATTGCAGATAGTTCTAATATAAACCCTGAGGAAAAACTTAATAACTTAAAAGAANTAGATAAAGCCCTTCTAGAAAAAGTAGATATTAATGATCATAACAAATACGCTGTCGAACACTTTATAAGTTCAATGGAAACAGGCGTAAGCACAGAACATGCACGACACCTAGTACAAGCCTTCACCATGGATGTAAGAAAATCACGGTATCGAAANTGGTCTGAGCTTCTTAACTATTGCCGTTTCTCAGCTGCCCCTGTAGGGCGTTATTTAATAGACCTTCATAATTGCGATGAAAGTGCAAAAAAATCTACAGATGCCCTTTGTATTGCATTACAAATCCTTAACCACTTGCAGGATTGCAAAAAGGATTACTTAGAATTAAACAGGGTTTATATTCCAAAAACGATCTTTAAAGATAAAGGCGCACCAATAGAAGACTTATCAAAAGAAAGAACTTCTAATAGATTAAGAAATGTATTTAATTCCCTTCTAGATAAAGTTGACGAACTAATCCTTATTGCCAATAAAGCCCCTAATTTGATCTCTGTCCGTGGTCTCCGACTAGAAACCGCAATCATTATTGTAATAGCAAAAACATTATCAACTAAACTCAGATATCGTGATCCGCTAGAGGAATACATTAAGTTAAATAAATTTCAATATATTCAGTGTGTTATTAAAGGTCTTTTATTTAAAATGTATAAAAACTAATGACCACTGTTCACATTATAGGCGCGGGATTAGCTGGGTTATCTTGCGCGTTAAAATGTCAAAATGCGCATAAAAAGGTTGTAATTTATGAAGCATCCCCGCAGGCAGGAGGCCGTTGCCGTTCATACTTCGATACCGAATTAGATTTATTGATAGACAATGGTAGTCATATCTTATTAGGAGGGAATTCCGAGACATTGTCTTATTTAAACCAAATAGGATCTNGGGATTTAATTACCGAAATTAGACCAGCTAAATTTCCATTTTTAAATATAAAGGATAACAATTATTGGGAAGTTACGCCNCCTNATTTACTTTCAACCAATTGGTTGAAGAAAAAAAATTCTAATATGNCCAAAATTAAATTTAAAGATTTTATGCTGTTACTAAAATTAGGGCTCGCAGGAAGGAACAATACAGTTAGGGATATTTTCTGTGAAAATCATCGCTTATACCCTATTTTATTGGATCCCCTTTGCAAAGCAGCTTTGAATACTGCCGCAGCCGACGCATCTGCTCTTTTACTTTGGCNGTTTTTAAAAAATACTCTGTTTAAAGGAGAAAAAGCNTGCAGACCGATGATATTTGAAAACGGTTTATCTCCAACCCTGATAGATCCTACATTACAATATCTTCAAAAGGGCCGCGCCAAGATCCTNTTTCAGACGAGGATTAAAAAAATCGTATATGAAGATAAAAAAGTCAAAGGACTTAAATTTTCAGATAAAATTTTTTCGATACAACCAAATGACGCAGTAGTAGTAGCGGTTCCACCAGATACTTGCAGTGAATTATTGCCCGAATTAAATTTAGAACTTCAAACCTTACCAATTGTAAATGTTCATTTTCGGATAAATAAAAATATAACATTACCTGGCAACAATTTATTTCTTGGATTGATTGGGTCCAAATCGCAATGGATTTTTATTCGNGATAAACTCCTNTCGGTAACTATTAGTTCAGCAAAATCAATCGTTAGCATGCCTAATAAAGAACTGGCTCAAATGATTTGGNATGAAATTCAATTTATTTGCAACATAAATCAAAAAACTCCACCTCCATGGCGGGTAATAAAAGAGAAAAAAGCAACTATCGCTCAAACACCCATTGCCTTGGACGGTCGACCGATGGTCAAAACACTCATCGATAATTTATTTATCGCCGGTGATTGGACAAACACAGGTTTACCCGCGACAATTGAAGGAAGTATTTTATCTGGAAACATTGCAGCGAACGAGGTTATCGAAACAATTAAGTAAATTTTTTAATTAATGTTATAACTTTTGAAAAATAACTCTTTTTTATAAGGGTTTCGACGATTCAAGCACAATGTTATAAATAAATATCTTATGTTATAAGATTAACAGATATACTTAAGTTCTGTATTTAATGGGAGTGGAGGAAATGGCAAAAATTTTAACGAGTTTAAATAATACGATTATTGCTGGCTTTGTACTGTCAGTCATTTTTGTTTTGATAATGATGCAGTGGCATGACGGAGGGTTTTCAAATGACCAAGCTTGGTGGGCATTTTTCTTCCGTTGGTTNCACGTACTCTCCGGCGTCATGTGGATTGGTCTATTGTACTATTTTAATTTTGTACAAATACCTAATATGCCAAATATTCCAGACGATCAAAANCCAGCCGTAACCAAAGTTATAGCTCCTGAGGCTTTGTTTTGGTTCCGATGGGGGGCCATGTCTACTATTGTCACTGGTCTTATTCTAGCTTGGCTCAATGGTTATTTACTTGATGCAGTAACAATTGGTTTATTATCTACNGGNACTGCCAAGGCATCAGCAATTGGAATTGGAATGTGGTTGGGAGCCATCATGTGGTACAATGTCTGGTTCATAATTTGGCCAAATCAGAAAATNGCATTGGGAATTATAGAAGCTGAGGCTCCTGCAAAAGCTGCCGCTGGCCGAACAGCTATGTTATTTTCAAGAACAAATACAATGCTGTCTATACCAATGCTCTACTGCATGGTCGCGGCTCAAAATATTTGGTAAAAAAACTATCGATAGTTATGGGGAGGGCTTAAGCCCTCCTTTTTTTTAGGATTAAAAAGCAATTAAAGCCGCTACAACGTCTCTATTTTCTTCGATTAGTACATTAAATGTTCTGCATGCTGAACCTGTATCCATAAATTCCAACCCTAAATTCTTCTCCCTTATATTTTTAATTAATTCGCGATCTGGGAACTGATTATATTTCCCGGTACCAATAAGTAAGGTTCGTAGATTATCATAGTTGGAAATAATATCGGAGAAGTCTTGCAGTTTAATTTCACTAATAGAAGATACATTCCAGTTAACCGTTCCTTTATCAGAAATAATTACAGAACCAGAAAAAGATTTACCATTGATCTTAAAACTACGATCACCATAGCTTTCTATTTTGTTCTTATTGAAGGTAACTGAGGAAGAAAGATCCATTTCACAAATTTTAGGGTGCCGCCGTAGCGTCATCGCCTTTATCAGGTAAAGCAACAGCGGATGCTCTTAAATCCATATGTATCAGCAGCGGTGTCGCCACATATATCGATGAATAGGTCCCCACTAGGACACCCCAAATCATCGCAAAACTAAAACCTTTGATAACCTCACCACCATAAAAATATAAGATCAAAAGTGCAATTAAGGTTGTAATAGACGTTAATAAAGTACGCGACAAAGTATCATTAAGGCTCATATTAAGAACGTCTTCTAAAGGTCTAACTTTGTATTTTCGAAGATTCTCTCGAACCCGATCATAAACAACAACTGTATCGTTGATTGAATAACCCGCAATTGTAAGTATGGCCGCAACAGTTGACAAATTGAATTCTAGGCCCAGTAAAGAAAATACACCTATTGTTAAAAGAACATCATGTACAAGAGCCGCCACAGCTCCAATACCAAATTGCCATTCAAACCTAAACCAAATATATATCAACATAGCGAACAAAGCTAATAGTACCGCTGTTACGCCGGCCTCTATTAGTTCACCCGACACCTTTGGCCCGACAAACTCAGTTCTTCTGTAATCTATTGTGGAACTGAGAGTATTTTTAACCTTTTCGACGGCATTTTTCTGGCCGTTGGCTCCACCCGGTTGTCGCTCGATTCGAATTAAAACATCCCTGTCATTACCGAATCTCTGGAGCTCCACTTCACCTAGCCCAAGTGAACCCAAGTTAGATCTTAACGTTGCTAGATTTGCCTTTTCCACAGTTCTTATTTCCAAAAGAATTCCACCTCGAAAATCAATTCCATAATTTAACCCTTTAGTCAGAAAGAGGACTGTGGAAGCAATACATAGGAACAAGGATGTAAAAATGGCTAATTTTCGAACTAACAAAAAGTTAATTTTTGTGCCGGTTGGAATTAAATTAATTAACTTCATACTATTTACCGATTTTTATATAGGTAATTTTTTAGGACGGCGTTGTTTTAACCACGTCACTACCATAATTCTGGTTACCATTAAGGCAGAAAACATTGAGGTGCAAAGACCAATTGCAAGGGTAACCGCAAATCCTTTAACAGGACCAGAGCCAAACATATATAGCAATAACGCCGCAATAAAAGTAGTAAGATTGGCATCAATAATAGTGGTGAGAGCTCTTGAATACCCCGCATCTATTGCCGATATCGGCGTCCTTCCGGCCCTTTGTTCTTCTCTTATTCTTTCAAATACCAAAACGTTAGCATCCACGGCCATACCAATCGTCAAAACGATACCAGCAATACCCGGAAGAGTAAGCGTTGCTTGCAACAGTGAGAGTGCCGCCGCTATCAGAATTAAGTTAAGGCTAAGTGCAAAAACAGCCATCGCACCAAACCCTCCATAGGCCAGTATCATAAATACGGCAACCGCAATTAATCCAAATATACTCGCCGTTTTACCGGCCCGTATTGAGTCTGCTCCTAAACTTGGCCCTACAGAGCGCTCCTCTATAATTGTAAGGGGTACAGGTAAGGCTCCACTACGCAGTAACAGCGCGAGTTCCTGCGCAGATTCAGTAGTAAAATTTCCACTAATAATTCCATTCCCACCAAGGATAGGCTCTCTAATTACCGGTGCACTTATAACCTCGTTATCAAGGACAATTGCAAATGGTTTATCAACGTTTCTTTTGGTTGTGTTTCCAAAACGCCTCGCCCCGATCGGATCAAACCTGAAACTTACTACCGGACGTCCCTGCTCTACCGTCGGTTGTGAATCAACAAGGTTTTCACCACTAACTTCAATGCGCTTCTTGACTAGATAAAATACTGGACGACCAGTGGAATCTTTCTCGTCAACACTTTTTAACAACATAGTACCGGGTCGAACCCGATGCCGAGGATTAAAAGTAGAAACTTCGGGATCCACTAGGTGAAATGTCATTTTAGCTGTTTTGCCAATGATCTTTTTTAATTTTTCGGGGTCGGCTCCAGGCGCTTGAACTAGGATTCGATCAACCCCCTGCCTTTGGATACTTGGCTCAGTAAGACCAAGTTCGTTCACTCTTATATTTAATATTGTGATGGCCTGCTCAAGGATATTAGAACGCCTTTCTCTCAACTGCTCCTCAGAGTATTTTAGTCTGAAATTATTTCCATCCTTTTCAAGAACCATCTGATTTCCCACACCCTTGAGCCGTTCCTTAGCGTCTGGAATATCTTTATTTTTTAAAATATTTACTGTAATTCCGTTTCTTATCAAACCTAGGTTTCTATAACCAATGTTAGGCGACTTGCGGAGAGCACTTCTTACGCCTTGTTGTAAGTTCTCTAAACCTTCTTTTAGGGCCTCTTCTACCTTTGCTTCGATCAACAGATGTGCACCACCTCTCAAGTCGAGCCCTAAATTCATTTGTTTTTTAGGAAGCCAAGATGGAATGTTTAATAATTTTTCAGGCGAAAAAGCATTCGGGGCTGCAAGCACAACCCCAAGCGCACAAACTAGAAAAACAAAAACTATTTTCCACTTACTAATCTGGACCATTAAGATTCCCTGAGTATTTGATATTTACTAGGCTCAATTTAATGAGCTTTTCATTGCCTATTTTTTATCCTTTGTTGATTTTTTATCTTCGTCCTTAACATTCTCTGTATCCCTAGATTCTGTTTTTGCCAAAACATCACTAATGAGGCCTCTCATGACCTTTACCTTAACACCATCAGTAATTTCGACTGTTAGTTCAGTTTCACTGGCTTTAGTGATTGTGCCAATAATTCCACCCGCAGTTACAACCCTGTCACCGCGTCGCAGCGCCTCAAGCATTTGTCTATGCTGCTTCTGCTTTTTTTGTTGTGGCCGAATTAACAAAAAATAAAAGACAACAAAAATTAGGACCAACGGCAGGAGCGATTCTAAACCGCCCATACCTCCACCGCCACTTTGCGCAAAGGCTGGTGAAATAATCATCTCTAAATCTCCTTTTTATTTTATCGAGCGCTGCCGGACTATACAGAGGTTCTAGAATCTTGCAAATCAGTTGTATAACCAAACAAATTTAATAATCCCAAATAGGTTTAAACCAATGCTTTGATATGATACTCTTACATTTTCGTTTAATAAATAATGAAGTCTTAAATGAAAAATCCAGAATTCATTCCCATATTGCAGCGGATAGCAGAAATTTTAGAGAAATTCCAACCGCCAAAACTCAAAACCCCAACTTTTGAAAATGAGAATGCATTTGTGTGGAAGGCAGATCAAGCTCTACTTTCGCCGGTAAAAGATATTAATAGAATTCCAATTGATTTATTAAGGGGCATAGAGCAAGTTCGAGATATCCTTCTAGATAATACAAAACGTTTTTCACAAGGGTTGCCGGCAAATAACGCACTACTCTGGGGATCACGAGGAACAGGAAAAAGCTCTTTGGTCAAATCAGTTCATTGGGCAGTTTCTGAAGAAAATAAAAATTTAATTTTAATCGAGATCCAAAGAGAAGATATCGCAACTTTGGGAGAATTACTTCAGATATTAAAAGCGCAAGCAAAATTTCAATTCATTTTATTTTGTGATGATCTTTCTTTTGACGGACATAATGAATCATATAAATCTTTAAAATCGGTCCTTGAGGGTGGAATAGAAGGTAGACCAAAAAACGTATTGTTTTATGCTACATCAAATCGAAGACATCTAATGCCACGTGATCTAATTGAAAATGAACAATCGTCTGCAATAAACCCGGGGGAAACTGTTGATGAAAAAGTTTCTTTATCCGATCGATTTGGATTGTGGCTGGGGTTTCATAACTGCAACCAGGAAACATACCTTGAAATAATTTTTGGGTATGCTGACGCCTTTAATTTAAATATCGAGAAAGAGGAACTTTATAGACAGGCAATTGAATGGTCCGCCACGCGTGGTTCTAGGTCTGGCAGAGTCGCTTGGCAATTCATTCAAGATCTTGCTGGTCGTTTAGGTAAGCAAACCTAACAAAACGTCGAAAGCTAGCAAAACGAATAAGATAAGGTCTCGGATCAACTGCCCTATCTCCTTTCCTCAGTTCAAAATGTAATTGTGGTCTATTTACATTACCGGTACTACCTACCTTGGCAATAATCTGTCCACGCTTGACATATCCACCTCTACGGACGACCACAACTGATCCATGGGCATAAGCTGACATCCAGCCCCCGGAATGTTTGATCAGAACTAAATTACCAAAACCTGGAAGTTGATTTCCAACATATGCGACCACCCCATTTTCTGCTGCCATCACCGGCGTTCCAGCCCGATCCGAAATATTAATACCATCATTATGGTACCCTCCTTTCCTCGGACCAAAGCCTAGAATTATTTTTCCTCTCACCGGCCAAAGAAATTTCTTCCCGCTCCTCTTGGGCGGTGCGTTCAACGGAGTGAACTTCTTATTGAGTTTATTTTTTTTGACTACTCCATAACTAACAGATTTAGATGATAATCTTCGATTTAAAGTCATTTTTGGAAGACTTTTTCTAAATTTTTGGTTGGTATTAACTTTTTGAATTACAAATTTTTTTGATAGTTCCGGTAACCGAAGTTTTTGACCCGGCTTTACACGATATGGTGGACTAATTTTATTTATTCTTACTAAAACACCCATATCAACATTATGAATTCTAGAGATCCCATATGCAGTCTCTCCATTCCGAGCTATATGGTAACGCTGCTTTGGCATTTTAAGTTGTTTGCCGGGATAAATTTTATAAGGGGGAGATAAATTATTTGTTTCTATTAAATCCCTTATCGGAATTCCATAATTTCTAGAAATTCCATAAAGAGTATCCCCTCTCTTTATCCGTATATAACCGGACCTTATGATATTTTCTTTTGATAAAAATTGAGTTTTTGAGGATTCAAAAATAGAAGGCGAATAATCTATTCTAGCACACCCAGATAATACCAAAGAAAAGGCTATTAAAAAATATTTGTTAAATTTTTTGAAAATAATTTTCAAGCACATTAAATCAAAAGTTGGTAATTTAATTTTGAAATTAAGATTCAATATTTTCATCAACTGTACCACCTAGCATAGGCACAAACCTTACTGGCAATAAACTTTCTTGCTCCCATTCACCGTTATTACGCCGAAAAAACTTAACTAACCTTTGATCATCAGCTCTTTTCCCTAACGGTGCAATAACGATACCGTTATCGGCCATCTGATCAAATAAAATTTTTGGTATTTCCTTTATAGCTGCTGTGAGGATCAACCGATCAAATGGCGCCTGCTCAACCCAACCTTGTAAACCATCTCCCCATTTTATTGTCACATTATTGAAACGAAGTTCCGACAGCCTTTGTTGTGTGGAACGAAATAATTCCTGAAACCGCTCTATTGAATAAACCCTTAAGCAAAGTCCGGATAATACTGCCGCTTGATATCCACAGCCGGTACCGACTTCAAGAACTTTCATTCGGGGACCAATGGAAAGCGCTTCTGTCATAAAAGCGACAACCGAAGGTTGGCTAATTGTCTGACCGTGTCCAATTGGAAGTGCAGTGTTTTCATAGGCTTGATCATGAAAGGCTTCTGGTACAAAAGCCTCGCGAGGAACCCTTTCAATTGCAGAGAGAACTCTTTGATCTGTAATGCCCTGCTGTCGCAACTCCATAACTAAACGGACTTTGTTTGCATCGAGCATTTTTTAATCTACAGTAATGACATTCAAGCCATCCATATAAGGTTTTAATACATCGGGTATCCTAATAGACCCGTTTTCATTTTGATAATTTTCCATTACGGCAATTAAACATCTACCGACTGCTAGTCCCGATCCATTTAACGTATGTACAAATTCAGTCTGCTTTTTTTCTTTAGGTCGGAAACGTGTTCTCATTCTTCTAGCTTGAAAATCACCACAATTGGAGACAGAGGATATTTCCCTATATTTATTTTGTCCTGGCAGCCAAACCTCCAGATCGTATGTTTTTTTAGCTGAAAACCCTATATCTCCGGCGCACAGACGCATAACTCTGTAAGGTAAATTTAATCTATTAAGAATTTCTTCAGCGGCTTCCATTATTCTTTCATGTTCTTCTTCAGATTTTTCAGGGTGACAAATACTAACAAGTTCGACTTTATTAAATTGATGTTGTCTGAGCATACCTCTTGTATCTTTACCAGCAGCTCCTGCTTCGGAGCGAAAACAAGATGTTAGCGCGGTAAATCGGGCTGGTAATTCCTCCTCTGATAATATTTGTCCGGCATGCATATTTGTTAAAGGTACCTCAGCTGTTGGTATCAACCATAAATCTTCTTCGGTTTTGAAAAGATCCTCTTCAAATTTCGGCAGCTGACCCGTACCAAATAATGCATCACTTTTAACAAGGACAGGTGGAATAATTTCCATAAAGTCAAATTCTCTAGTATGAACATCTAGCATGAAGGATCCGAGGGCTCGTTCTAATCTAGCGAGAGCACCGCTAAGGATTACAAACCGTGAGCCAGATAACCCGCTAGCTTTTTTAAAGTCCATTTCACATAGTAATTCACCAATTTCGACATGATCCCTGACAGGGAAATCAAATTGAGTTGGCATCCCTACTTTTCTTACTTCTAAATTATCATCCTCACCTTTCCCCTTCGGAGTATCCTTATCCACATTATTAGGCAAACTTAGGAGTAATTCCAAAAGTGCTTCTGAAACATTCTTTTCTTCCTCCTCTAACGCTTGAATCTTTTCCTTTAGGTCCCCGACTTCACGAATGAGTAATTTCGTATCTAAACCTTGTCCCTTTGCTTTGCCAATTTCTTTGGAAGCCAAATTACGACGTTCTTGTAATTTTTGTAATTTAGTCTGAATCGTCCGCCGTTTGGCGTCTTGATCGACTAATACGGAGGATGCAGCACTTACTCCCCGTTCAGACAAAAGTTCATCGAATATTTTTGGATTATCGCAGATCCAGCGAATGTCGAGCATAATACAAACCAAAATTGTTTTGTTATTCAGTTTATAGGTCTTGTATCCACAATCGTCTAGAATCTTAAACTCAATATATTATTGAATCTAGTTTCTAAAATTTAACTCATCCATCATTATCCTCCGCTGCCCGTTTTTTCTCGATAAAACGAGCTCCAATAATTGATAGCTCGTATAGAAGGATAATAGGAACGGCTAGCCCTATCTGACTGATAACATCCGGAGGAGTCAAAATCGCTGCAAAGACAAAGACACCCACTATCGCATAACGACGTTTATCGGCAAGACCGGCTGCAGAAACAATATTAGCTTTCACTAGTAACATCAAAAATACTGGTAGTTCAAAACCTAAACCAAAGGCAAATATCAATTGCATTACCAAAGATAAATATTCATTTACTTTGGGTTCCACTTCAATCGGTAAAAGACCTTCACCTCCAGAAGTCTGAAAATTTAAGAAAAATTCCCAAGCTAGTGGAAAAATAAAGTAATAAACCAATGCTCCCCCCAAAAAGAAAAGGATAGGAGTAGCAATCAAAAAAGGTAAAAATGCTTTTTTTTCCTTTTTATAGAGGCCGGGTGCGACAAACAGCCAAATTTGAGAAGCGATGAGAGGAAATGAGACAAATGCCGCAGTAAAAAAAGCGACCTTTACATATGTAAAAAAAGCTTCATGAAGAGCCGTAAAAATCATCCGCGCTCCGGTTCTGCTCTCCATTTGTTCCGCCAAAGGCATCATCAAAAAAGCGAAAACATTTTCGGCAAAATAGAACGCTATGAAAAAACAAATTATAAAACCCACAAACCCCCAAATGAGACGGCTTCGAAGTTCAGTTAAATGTTCCAAAAGGGACATTTTGGAATCAACCTTTTCTTCATTAACCATTTAGTCTTCCTTACCTTCGTCAGGCTTAGAAACTCCCGGGGTTTTTTTCGCCTTATCCCGTTGGTCATTCGCAGAAACTGAATTTTTATTTGAGTATCGATGTTCAGACTCTAATTGATTCAGGTCCAAATCTTTTTGATTTACTAACTTTTGATCTTCTATTTTTGGATCAATTAATTCTTCTAATTTCGTATCGGTAACATCGAAGAGATCATCGGAGTTATCTATTCCTAAATCCTTCTGGATGCCTTTGTTAATAGTCTCCAACTCAACTTCATCGGCCAGATCATCTATAGTATTCCTAAACTCATGGGACATGGAGCGCACTTTTTTTACCCAAGACGTCACTGTTCTAAGAGCACCAGGCAAGTCTTTTGGCCCAACGATAATAATCGCAACCACAATTATTATAAGGAATTCCCACCCCCCTATATCAAACATGACGCCTTTGCACCGTCATTTATAAACACTGTCGAAACAATTAACTCTTTGGGGATTCATCTTTACTTTTAGAATTATTAGAATTCTCTTTTGGCTCCGAGTCTATTGTCTTACCACTATTATTTTCATCTTCAGGTTCATCCTTGAGTCCTTTTTTAAAGGCAGTGATACCTCTTGCGGCATCTCCCATTAAACTGGATAATTTGCCTCTACCACCAAATAAAACCAGTACGACAACCAACACGATTATCCAATGCCAAATGCTAAATGTTCCCATACCAATCCCCTCCGAAAAACAACCAATTAGTAATTTAATTTCGATTTTGAAAAATCAATAATTTAATTAATAAACGACAATTATTTTTGTCTACTTAAGATAAAATTAAAAGTTTAGTTTTAGCCTTTTCCAACAAACGATCAAGCTTCTTATGTAATTAAAACTAAAAAAGTGACCTACTGTAGCAAATGAATTAATACCCTAAAGGCAGTCTGAAACTCTCTCTGTATTTTCTTCATCCATCTTTAAGGCAACTTCGCCGAAGATACTACTCGTGGGCCTTTTATCTAAAAGGCCGGCGGCCTTTAATTCATCAGTCCCAGGAAGATCCTTGATATCATTTAAATTGAAATTTTCTAAAAATTTTTGTGAAGTACCCCAAGTTACAGGACGACCTGGGGTTTTTCTTTTCCCTACAGGTCTTATCCACTCAAGCTCTAACAAAACATCCAAGGTGCCCCTACTCAAGGCGACGCCCCT
>PATI01000069.1 GCA_002712335.1 Rhodospirillaceae bacterium
CCCAGCCGTATTCTGTGCAGGAGCCAATATAAAGATGCTGGGACTGTCCTCTCATGATCATAAAGTTAACTTTTGTAAATTCACAAATGAGACTAGGAATGGAATTGAAGATGCTACAGAATTTTCCGGGCAAAAATATATCTGTGCAATAAATGGAACTGCAGCCGGTGGAGGTTATGAACTTGCACTTTCAACAGACTACATCATGTTGATTGATGATGGCACCTCTACTGTTTCATTGCCAGAGTTGCCCCTACTAGCGGTGCTCCCTGGTACTGGGGGACTCACCAGATTAGTTGACAAACGAAAAGTTAGACATGATCGTTCTGATGTATTTTGCACAACCACAGAAGGTATGAGAGGACAGCGTGCAGTAGATTGGAACCTCATCGATGAAATTGTGCCTCGGTCTAAGTTCCAGGAAACAGTGGAAGAGAGGGCGTCTAAATTCGCTGATGACTCGGGTCGTCCAAAAGATCGGAAGGGCGTTGAATTTAAACCCCTTGCTCGGCAAGATGACGGTAATACGGTCACTTATAACAATATATCTCTGCAATTTGACAGGGAGCAGGGTGTTGTTTCAATTCTTATAAAGGGTCCATCATCTGATCCACCTGCTGACTTAGTTGAAGTTGAAGAATTAGGGGACGATTTTTGGCCACTGGCGCTAACTCGTGAATTAGATGCGGCGATACTTCATCTTCGCCTTAACGAAAACGAAATCGGAACTTGGGTCTTTCGTACAGAGGGTGTTAGCGACCGTGTAGAGGCCTACGATAATTTTTTAGAACTTAATCAAGATGACTGGTTGATTAGGGAGATTATACTTTATCTGAAACGAACGTTGAAACGTGTTGACGTTTCAGCAAGAAGCTTAATTGCATTAATCGAGCCCGGAAGTTGTTTTACTGGTACTCTTTTAGAATTGGCGTTGATTGCAGATCGGTCTTATATGTTGGAAGGACAAATGGAGAATAGTAACTTGTCTGCTCCGACAATCCGTCTTACTGGTCTGAATTTAGGGGCATATCCAATGTCAAATAACATGACCCGTTTGGAGACCCGTTTGATTGGTGAACCAGACAAAGTTAGAAATGCGAGAAATCTGAAAGGTAAGTTACTTGAAGCCGTAGATGCAGATGAAGCAGGTCTAGTGACTTTTACTCCGGACGATATAGACTGGGAAGATGAAATACGCTTGGCAATAGAAGAAAGAGCTAGTTTCTCGCCGGATGGTTTAACCGGGCTTGAAGCAAATCTTCGTTTTGCCGGGCCGGAGACGATTGAAACAAAAATCTTTGGGAGACTTAGTGCTTGGCAAAACTGGATTTTTCAAAGGCCGAATGCGGCTGGTCCTGAGGGAGCACTTAAACTTTATGGTACAGGGCAACGTAGTGAATTTGACAAAAAGAGAGTGTAGAAATGTCCGTCGATCTTAATGCCAAAATACCGAATAATGTAGGTCTTGCCGAAGACCGTCGATTACAGCGAGCTCTTGAAAGTTGGCAACCTAGCTTCATTAACTGGTGGAAAGAACTTGGCCCGGAAGGTACCCAAAATTATGATGTCTACCTGCGTACTGCCGTGAGTGTGGAGGCGGAAGGCTGGGCCAATTTTGGTTATGTGAAAATGCCGGAGTACCGTTGGGGAATTTTTTTAGCACCACCGGTAGAAGGTCGCACCATTCCATTCGGAGAGCATAAAGGACAACCTGTTTGGAATGATGTCCCGGGTGAGTATAGAGCGGCGCTCCGTAGGTTGATTGTCACACAAGGAGATACAGAGCCCGCTTCGGTGGAACAGCAAAGGCTTTTAGGTTTGACTGCCCCGTCTCTTTATGATCTGCGCAACTTGTTCCAAGTCAATTGCGAAGAGGGTCGTCATCTTTGGGCTATGGTCTACTTGTTACATGCATATTTTGGCCGCGACGGTCGTGAAGAAGCTGAAATGATGCTGCAGCGACACTCCGGCGATATTGACAAGCCCCGCATTCTTGGAGCATTCAACGAAGAAACTCCTGACTGGTTATCTTATTTTATGTTTACATTTTTCACCGACAGAGATGGTAAATTTCAGCTGTCCTCGCTAGCAGAATCAGGTTTTGATCCTTTAGCCCGAACGTGTCAGTTTATGTTGACAGAGGAGGCTCATCACATGTTTATCGGTACAACTGGTGTTATGCGAGTTGTGACACGAACCTGTGAAGTGATGAACGAGCTTAAGACTGATGACCCCGAAAAAATCAGGGCTGCAGGTGCTATAGACTTACCGACACTGCAAAAATATCTCAATTTTCATTACAGCGTATCATTAGATCTTTTCGGTCAAGAAATATCAACCAACGCCGCAAATTATTATACAGCAGGGCTGAAAGCTAGATTTGAAGAGTCAAATATTGACGATGATCATGTATTGAAGGATGGTTTAGAAAAAGTGACGATGTTTGAGAACGGAGTCATAAAAGAAGTTGAGACCAACGCCCTGTTGGCGGTCAACGAGCGATTACGAGACGATTACGTTACTGATTGCCAAATCGGGGTTTCTCGTTGGAACAAGACAATTAAAAGGCATAAAATAAATTTTCAGCTAACATTGCCGCATCGTGGATTTCATAGAGCAATCGGTACTTTTGCGGGCTCAAGTATTGCTCCTGATGGCGCTGTCATTACAAAAGAGCAATGGAATAAACAAAAAGATAAATGGTTGCCCTCAAAAAGAGATAGAGACTTTGTCATTTCTCTTCAAAGATCTTGCATAGAACCCGGCAAAATTGCTAGCTGGGTAGCTCCGCCAGGGCGCGGGATAGATGGTCACTCTTTCGATTATCAGTACGTGAGGTTTAATTAAACATTTTAATAAAAAATGTTTTTGAGCTTGAGAGAAAATAGCAAACAAAACTATTAAATTCCGCCAATCTGATCGCTATTTTTGCCATAAAGCCATTCAATACCGGCATAGGGGTTGCCGTTTTGTTTCCCTCCGATAATTAGGTTACGTAGCTCACGTTTGACACCTTCAGCATGATATATATCACCGTAGTATCTAGCGGTTAGTTGCACGCGACCCGTCCTTAAGTAACGTCTCCTTGGGTACTCGGCGAAAGCAGTCTCTATATTTCCATCATGTTTTTCTAATAAGTCTACAAGACATACGGCATCTTCCATAGCCATCCCAGCGCCAGCGGCAAGGTATTGCAGCATTGGGTGGGCCGCGTCGCCGATGAGCGTGACGCGACCATCAGTCCATTCCTTGGCAGGAATACGGTCACATAATACCCACATTTTCCATACATTAATTTTTTTAAGAAGAGCTTGTACTTCTGGTTGGACACCTTTGAAATGCTCATACAATTCAGCCGGGTCGCCAAATTCATCCCATCCTTCGACATATTTTTTACTATGAAATACCGCTACAATATTAAATAGTTCGCCGCGCCGGAGTTTATAGTGAACTAGATGATTGCGAGGGCCAGCCCAAAGAACGACATCTTCCATCCATTTATCGAGAGCTGCGGGGACCTCATTTATAGGTAGAACGGCGCGATAGGCTATGTGCCCAGAAACAATTGGGTCGCCATCCCCAATAATCTCGGCGCGAATTTTGGACCAAAGGCCATCCGCACCTATTAGTCCTGAGCCTTCAAAAGTTTGTCCGTCTTCTGTATCTACCGCGATACCGGATTTTGTAGGAGTAAAATTAGAAACAGCGACACCGGTTCGTAGGTCTATTTCATTCATTTTCATACAAGCCTTCAGGAGTACGGTATGCAGGTCTGCCCGATGGATGACAGCATATGGTTTGCCAAAATAGGTCTCAAGTTTTGCACCTAAGGGCATTTTCAATATTTCTTCACCGGAAAGGCTGTCCATCATTACAATATTCTCAGGAAAATGAGCGATTTTGTGCATATCTTTCGTTACTTGTAATCTATCAAACATCCGGTGGGTGTTGGGTCCTAGTTGGATACCAGCCCCAATTTCTCCAAATTCTGGCGCTTGCTCTAATACAATGCTCTTACGCCCCTTTATTGCCAACATACGTGCAGCTGCTAATCCACCAATTCCCCCACCTGCAATTATAATAGGTTTACTTTCGTTCATGCTTCTCTCTTTTGTCTTTCTTCTTAGCATTATAGAATTTAATCACTCTAAAAGGATCTTAAAGATGGTAGATGATAATATCAGTGTAGATTATAGCCAAATGCCGGCAAAAATTACCTTTCCGGAGAACTTCAATGTGGCTAGTTCATTTATAGACCGACATGTTGAAGAAGGAAGGGGAGAACGTATTGCAATTCTCGGTGAATTTGGTTCTATCAGTTACAATACACTTCAAGAAAACGTCAATAAATATGGTAATGCCCTTCTCGATCTTGGCCTCTCAAGGGGTAATAGAATCTTAATGATGGTGCAGGACTGCCCCGATTTCTTTTATTTATTTTGGGGAGCCATAAAGGCTGGGTTGGTGCCTGTGCCAATTAACACCTTATTGCGCAGTGCTGACTACCAGTTCATGATGGAAGATTCGGGTTGTTCTCTTGTAATTTATAGCCAAGATTTTAGAAAAGAAGTTCGGTTCGCGCTTGAGGCTACAGAGGGGAAATCAATCTCTTCCTATCTGATCGAAGGCGAAAAGTCGCTTGGTGCGCTTGCGAGGAAAGCTAGTGATCATTTGGAAGTAGTTCCAGCTTCAGCAGAGGAAGACTGCTTCTGGCTTT
The DNA here is from genome assembly GCA_002712335.1 of Rhodospirillaceae bacterium. Next base: position 4,718 of record PATI01000069.1, read on the forward strand.
ATTCTTCTGGTTCCACCGGTCGACCGAAAGGTACTGTGCATTCTCATAAAGATATTCCTGTTACCTGTGTTTATTATGCTGAGGGAGTGTTAGGTCTTACCAAGGAAGACATTTGTTTTTCAGCAGCTAAGCTATTTTTTGCATATGGTCTCGGAAATGCTATGACATTCCCCCTATGGGTAGGTGCCACAGCGATACTCTCTGCAGCGCCTCCGAATCCAGAAATGACATTTTCAATAATTGAAAAATTTAAGCCTTCAATTTATTTTGGTGTTCCCACACTTTATGCCGCACAGTTGCAGGCCCTCGAATATTCAGATCCTGATCTGACGTCGATTAAAATCTGCGTTTCAGCAGGCGAAGCTCTCCCTGGTGATATATTTCGTCGCTGGAACGAAAAAACGGGCACGGTGATTCTCGATGGGATCGGATCCACTGAAATTCTACATATCTTTATTTCCAATTTTCCAGATGATGTAGAACCAGGGGTAAGTGGGAGGTTGGTCCCGGGATATCAAGCGAAGATATTGGACGAAAAAGGAGAAATTGTGGATCAAGGTGTAAGTGGCGCATTATGGATAAAAGGAGATTCAGTTGCTAAATATTATTGGAAAAATCCAGAAAAAACCGCCAAAACCATGCAAAATGGTTGGATTAACACCGGTGATACTTACTACCAAAATGACAGTGGCTATTTTGTCTATTGCGGCCGTAATGATGATATGATGAAAGTTGGAGGAATATGGTGCTCGCCTTTTGAGATCGAATCGAAATTAATAGAACATCCAGATGTTCTTGAGGCTGCAGTGGTTGCGCGTGCGGATGGCGATCAATTGATTAAGCCAGAAGCCTTTATAATCGTTGCAGAGGGTGTCACTGGTGGTGACGAATTGGCAAAGCAACTTCTCGAGCACTGTAAAGGCGGGTTGGCACGCTATAAGTATCCAAGGTGGTTTAATTTTGTCGATCAGCTGCCCAAAACAGCCACTGGAAAAATTCAACGCTTCCGTCTGCGAAGCTGATGTCTATTCTGCTTTCCCTTTAGTTTTGCTGAATTAAAATTATGGTAACTAGATAGATTGGGGGATTAATGGTTTCATTAAAGAACAGGGGGCCCTTAGGTTTAAATCAACTTACGGCTTCAGAAGCTTCGTTAAAACTCAAGACGGGTGAAATAAGTTCTGAAGAACTTACCCGAGATTGTCTTGACCGCATACAAGCTCGCGAGGGCGATGTTTTAGCATGGGATTATTTGAATCCGGAATACGCTTTGGAGCAGGCGCGGGCTCTGGACAAATTACCTCGTCGAGGTTTGTTGCATGGAATACCTATCGGTATTAAAGATATTTTTGACACAAAAGATATGCCAACCGGCCATGGTTTTCCGCCTTATCAAGGCCATGAATTTGGAGTTGATTCGGTCTGTGTTGCACAGTTGCGGGATGCCGGAATGGTCTTATTAGGTAAAACTGTAACTACCGAATTTGCCTGTCCCAAGCCTCGCCAAACATTGAATCCTCATGACCCGGCGCGGACACCGGGCGTGTCTTCTAGCGGTTCTGCTGCTTCGGTAGCAGACTATATGGTACCGGTTGCTAACGGCACGCAGACCGGGGGGTCGGTAATAGGGCCAGCGGCGAACTGCGGCGTATACGGGTATAAGGCGAGCCTAGAAGGTATCGATCGCGGCGGGTTTCGTCATTGCAAGAAGTCTATTGATACGATTGGTCTATTTGCACGTTCGATAGATGATTTAATTTTACTCCGACGTGCTCAGACCGGATGCAATCCTGGACAAAAGGCTGGTAGGCTCCGAGTGGGGGTTTTACGTGCCCCCTTATGGGATGAAGCAGAGCCGGCAATGCAAAAAATGATAGAAATAATTAATAATATTTTACGCGAGGCTGGCGCCATTATTACTGACTTTGATTTACCTCCTTTATTTACGGATATAATACCGGATGCCGCGGTAATAAATGCTTGGGAAGCCTCAGTAATGCTGAAGGATGAAATTCGGGATCACTACGAGAGTTTCAATCAACATAACCGTGAAAGAATTGAATGGGTAAAGGGCCTCGAGGTGGAAGATTACTTAAGGGCAGGAAAAAAATTGGATATTGCCAGATCTGAGATGGACCAGCTTTTCTCCAATTGGGACCTAATACTATCGCCAAGTTTACCAGGAGAGGCGCCCCTAGGGTTGACCGAGGTACGAACGGCCACCTTTGCCAGACTCTGGACACAAATGTACACGCCTTCAATTAATTTTCCATTGTTCGAAGGGCCGAATGAGATGCCACTTTGTTTTCAGGTAGTTGGTCGACGTGACACCGATGATGATACATTAGCGAATGCGAAATGGGTTGATGATCAATTGCGCTCCGAACTCGGCAATATACCGGTTAGATGCTAACTATTCGAGCAGCCAATAGCACGCGTAGGCAGAGATTAAAGCAGGAGCTGCACTATAGAGAGTGGCGATAATGGCTATCCTTGGGGCCATGGCTATGGCTGGAAATAAGGCGTCTCCATCGTTACTGATGGCGTTTCCTAATTCAGCAGAAAATGGCACTAATCCGTTAAGATACATCGTCGTAATTACTATTTGTGGCCCGCAGCCAGGGATAAATCCTACGAGTATCGCAATAAGAGGAACTAACGGTGCCCAAACCTCAAACAGTAGCCTAAGGTCAATATCAGCAAAATAGATACCCAGTTCATAAATTAGATACGCAAAAATGACCCATACTGTTACGAAGCATGTGTCTCCTGCCACACGGGCTGGAGCATCACCTAAGCGCCTAGAACTTGCTGATGCCCAGCCTATTGGTTTTTCCGGGTTTATGTGCAATTTATCCTTGGTTGGTGTAATGGTGCCCCAGAGTAAAAGTGAAGTGATGGCTCCCCCAAGGCCCAACCATGCGGTGGTTTCGAATCCCATGAAGGTGCCAAAAAGTGACGATGTATCTGTATTTAATGCAATAAATATTCCTAAAAATAAACCTGGGATTAAGAATATAATCCAAATGAAACGCCAACCGCGCGAGGGTACGCGTCTTATAGATAGCTTAGAAATGGGTTGATGTGGACCGGCTTGAAGATCTAGTGATCCACTTCTATGAATTGCGTCAACGGAGTAACCAGAAATTATTCCGGCAACAAAGCCAATACCAAAGATTGCCAACCCTGCACTCGGAGCTTGCGCTAAAAGTAAAAAGGCTGCGTCGCCCATTGTAGCAGTCAGGACAGAAACTACGGATCCAAAACTTATCCCGCCACGAATATATTGTGTGATAACAATAATGGCCCCTCCACAACCGGGAAGAACGCCCAGTGCGGCAGCAATCGGGACCTGATAAAGTCTGTATTTTGAAAGTAGGGAGGTAACGTCGATTTTGTACCAAGCCTCAAGAAAATAGAATATTGCCAGTGTTGCAGCGACAAATACAGTCACTTGCAGAAAGGCATCTGAAAGGCTCTGAACCATAATCTTGGCAGCCTCAGTAGAAGTTGTGGCCAATAAAGCAAGTATAACTAGTATTGCTAATCGAACAGGCCCGAATTCAGAGGCCCATTTGGTAGTTTCTTCAAATCCTCGCCTTGCGACCATGCTGAGCGATGTCATTCCTTGATCCTATACCGCGCATTTATGACGTTTAGTCGTTTTCCCTGTACATCGGTTTATTAAACGTCAAAGTTAGCCAAGGCTAAGAATAGTAGAGGCCACTAAGTCATTGTCAACTCTCTAATCTCTGAACTATGGTATTTAAATGACGGATTCGGACAGTGTTAAGAGTAAGTTAGGACCTCCACCTGAGGGGACGGGCGCTATATCGGCTCACATGACGCCTGACCGGCAAGCCAGCCATTTTAAACGGGCTAGACAGGCGAGGGAAATTGAGATTGTTGAGGATTACGTTGAACTAGTTGCTGACTTAATCGATGAACAGGGTGAAGCACGGGCAGTGGATATTGCCAAAAGACTCGGTGTTACGGGCGCAACCGTTAATAAGATGATTTCTCGTCTCAAACAAATGGGTCTTGTTAATGCTGAACCATATCGCTCAATTTTTCTTACAAAAGAGGGTCGCACGGTGGCGGAGGCTTCCCGCGCCCGCCATCATGTAGTTGTTGCCTTTCTGCGGGCGGTGGGGGTGGATGAGGCTACTGCTTGGGCTGATGCCGAAGGCATGGAGCACCGCTGTAGTCCCGAGACCCTTGAAGCGTTTTCTGAATTTGTCAAAAAGCAAAAAATGTAGAAAATTTAATCAATATATTGTGGTTTAATTTACCGTTATGAAATATTGTCAAGGCCCGGATCCCAAAACTAAAATTCCTAACTTTGCCGTGCCTCGTAAGGCCTGTGATGCGCACTGCCATGTTTTCGGCCCTGCAAATCAATTCCCATTCTTTACGGGTAGAACCTACACCCCGCCTGATGCTTCATACGAATCCATGCAGGTTCTCCAAAATATTTTAGGTATAGAGAGAGCGGTAATCGTTCAGGCAACTTGTCACGGGACTGACAATTCGGCTGCATTGGACGCAATTAAACGTTCTAAAGGACGTTATCGCGGTGTAGCAATCGTGGATGAAGGTTTTAGTGATCACGATTTTATCAAACTCCATGAAGGTGGTATAAGGGGAGTAAGGTTTTCCTTTGCCCGGCATATTGGTAATGCTCCAGACTTTGGAGCCGTTCGAAAAATTGCAAACCGTATCGCACCGCTTGGTTGGCATATCGTTATTTATATGGAAGCCGCGGATATTGTTGAATATTCCAAAACGTTAGGGGACTTGCCGCTACCTGTAGTTATTGACCATATGGGTCGTGTAAAAACGAAAGACGGTATTGGCCAGGAGCCATTTCAACTACTCTTGAACCTGTTAAAGGAAAAAGAGGATTTCTGGGTAAAAATTTGTGGGGCAGAGAGAATATCGTCACAGGGACCGCCCTTTAAAGATGCGATACCTTTTGCGCAGGCTTGCATTGCTGCAGCACCGGATAGGGTTTTATGGGGGACAGATTGGCCTCATCCAAATATTGAAGGTTTTATGCCTAACGACGGCGACCTTTTGGATTTGTTGGCTTCGCATGCGCCTAATGAAAAAACTCGCCACAAAATCTTAGTTGATAATCCAGCGCATTTATACGGGTTTCATGACTAATTAAACTCACTCATCTTTGAAAGTAAATTAATTTTGGGGCATGGGTAGAGGCCGGATTGCTTGACTGCTTTTGTGTCATTAGAATAAGGGAACGATAAATATATTTCTAGGTGATACAGATGGCAGACGAATTGAGACTCAATGGAGTAATTGGCGCTCTGGCTGCAGGCAAGCCCGCCTTTACGGCGTTTTCTACTCCTGATGTTCCTTCAGCAATCGCTTATAGCACAAATACTGGTTATGACGGTATAGTCTTCGAAATGGAACATAATCCGTGGGATGGTCCTGTCTTACGTGATTGTTTACAATATATGTTGAACCGATCCCAAATAGCCAAGTCGGGTTCCTTAGCACCTGAAGTAACACCCCTGGTCAGAGTGCCACCCAATGGCAATGAGATGGCTCAGTGGCAAGCTAAACAGGCACTAGATCTTGGCGTATACGGGGTTGTTTGGCCCCATATAAGCTCCGTTGAAGAAGCCTACAATGCAGTAGCTGCCTGTCGCTATCCTCGAATGAGTGACACACCGTTATATGAGCCAGCTGGAATTAGGGGAGATGGCCCGACGACAGCAACTCGTTATTGGGGATTGAGCCAGCAAGAATATTATAAAAAAGCGGATGTATGGCCGTTGGCAAAAGACGGAGAATTATTAGTTGTGCTTATGATTGAGGATACGAAAGGTATGGCAGCCTTATCAGATATTTTAAAAAATGTCCCAGGCGTAGGAGCGGTCCTCATTGGTGAGGGAGATTTGAGTCAGGAACTTGGCTACCCCCGACAGTACGAACATCCAGTAGTACTCGAAGCAATGGCCGAGATAGTTAATACATGCAAGGAAAATAATGTGGCGGTAGGTCATCCCCACGTTAACGCTGGAAATGTAGGGAGAATTATAGAAGAAGGATATACCTTTTTAATGGCGGCGCCGGTTCGTTCTACGCCTGGACTTGATAAGGGTTTAGAACTGTCTGGGCGCTCTGGGAGTGGCGATAATAAGCCAACTGATCCCGCACCTTCCTACTAGGTTGAAATTGCTGCCGAAGTTCGCTTTGGCACAGTTTTTTGGTAACAAAGACAGGAGATAAAATAATGATCATTGATTGTCACGGCCACTACACCACAGAGCCTGATGTTCTTACAGATTATCGTAAGGGCCAACTTGCTGGGGTTGATAAAGATCCAAATTTTGTTCCGTCCGAGGCAGACTTTACATGTAGTGATGATGAAATGCGTGAACGACTTGAACCTGCACAAATTAGGCTTCAGCGTGAACGCGGTTCTGACGTGACAATTTTTTCACCTCGTGCTGTAGGTATGGGCCATCATTTGGGAACAGAAAAAACTAGTGAGTACTGGGCCACAATTTGTAACAATATGGTTAGAAGGGCTTGCGATCTTTACCCTGAAAATTTTGTACCTGTATGCCAATTACCCCAATTTCCAGGAATTGAACCTAAGAAAAGCGTTCCAGAATTGAAGCGTTGTGTTAATGAGATGGGTTTTATTGGACTTAATCTAAATCCTGATCCATCAGGAGCGATGTGGACAGATCCTCCAATCACCGATAAGTGGTGGTACCCGATATACGAAGCAATGGTAGAGCTAGATGTCCCCGCAATGTTGCACGTTAGTGGGTCATGCAACCCTAATTTTCATCATACGGGATCCCATTATTTGTGTGGTGATACAACAGTTTTTATGCAGCTGTTAATGTCTGACTTGTTCAAGGAATTTCCAACTTTAAAGTTTATAATCCCTCATGGAGGCGGTGCTGTACCTTATCATTGGGGTCGCTTCCGCGGTTTGGCACAGGATATGGGGCGCCCCGTATTGGACGAATTACTGCTAAAAAATGTGTTTTTTGATACCTGTGTATATCATCAGGCAGGAATTGATTGCTTGCTTAAGGTGGTGCCCATCAAGAATATTCTGTTTGCTTCAGAAATGGTAGGGGCTGTTCGTGGAATTGATCCCGAAACAGGTTTCAATTATGACGATACAAAAAGATATATTGATGCAGCGGATATTACAGAAGCCGAGAAAACTCAAATTTTTTCAGAAAACGCATTCAATGTATTTTCAAGACTAGAAGCATCAATGGCTAGCGGAAATTAAGAAAATAAAAAAGTTTATTAAAATTATCTTTATTTAAAAGAAGGACCCTTTTAAGCCTTATATTCTTAATTACTATTTTATTTTTTAAATTTCTTTTCCACAAGTTTTCCACAGGGAAAGTGGCAGTTTTCCACAGGCTATAAATGATTTGGTTGGCTAAGATCCACTTATTTATGCACAAAATATAGTAGGTGTGTGGGTTAAAACTACTAATTATTGTTGACGTGATGACTTTCCTTAGGGCAAACTTATTAATGTTCCGTCATGTAAAGGTAAAGAAGGCTTAACGTTCCATCGGCTTTTCATTTAGAATAGAGAGTTTGGTCGCATAATTCGATTTGAGTCTTCTAAGCAACTAGAACATTTAACGGAATTGAGGAGTGTCGTCGCCCTGACAAGTCAAAAATGGGATCGGGAGACGTTGTGTTAGTAGTGTATAGGGAGGTCTAGGTGTGCTTGATATTGTAAATGGGGATGTGACACCTGAAGTCTTTCAGACCGAACGTGGTATTCGCGTCTTAATAGATAAAAATCGCGATGTATTTCTAACTGAGTTTGGGAAAGAAACGTTGTCAGATAGGTATTTGATGCCAGATGAAGGTTATCAGGACCTATTCGCGCGTGTTGCTGCCCATTATGCAGATGATACGGAGCACGCCCAGCGTCTTTATGAATACATAAGTAATTTATGGTTTATGCCTTCCACACCGGTGCTTTCTAATGGCGGTACCAAGCGCGGATTACCTATCTCTTGCTTTCTCAATGAAGCAGATGACAGCCTTCAGGGTATTGTTGGCCTCTGGAATGAAAATGTTTGGTTAGCTGCAAAGGGCGGAGGTATTGGTAGTTATTGGGGCAATTTACGTTCTATAGGGGAGAAGGTTGGTGCAAATGGAAAAACCTCAGGTATAATCCCCTTTATTCGTGTTATGGACTCTTTGACACTCGCCATTAGTCAGGGTTCACTTAGGCGAGGTTCTGCAGCTATTTATTTGCCCATCGATCATCCAGAGATTGAAGAATTTATAGAGTTGCGTCGCCCTACAGGCGGGGATCCTAATCGGAAGGCGCTTAACCTGCATCACGGTATTCTTTTGACGGATGAATTCATGCGGTTGGTCGAAGAAGATGGTGAAATGCCATTAAGAAGCCCCAAAGATCGTCATGTTGTTCGCACAGTTTCTGCCCGTTCTCTATGGATCCGTTTACTAACGGCTCGCGTAGAAACAGGTGAACCTTATTTCATTTATATTGATCATGTTAACAAGGCGATACCGGAACATCATAAACTTGCAAATTTACAAGTTAAAATGTCAAATCTATGTAGTGAAATTACTCTTCCGACCGGTACGGATAAAGACGGTCAGGAACGTACTGCAGTTTGTTGTCTTTGTTCCTTAAACTTAGAAACTTGGTCTAGTTGGAAAGATAATTCACAATTTATTCCGGACGTAATGAGGTTTCTTGATAATGTATTGCAGGATTTTATTGATAATGCGCCGGATCAAATGTCTCGGGCTCGTTACTCGGCTATGCGTGAGCGTTCTGTGGGACTTGGTGTTATGGGTCTGCATTCATTTTTTCAGTCGCAAAATATCCCCTTTGAATCCGTTATGGCTAAGGTTTGGAATAAAAAAATCTTTAAACATATTCGCGAGCAAGTGGATATTTCTTCAGTAAAATTAGCTGAAGAGCGAGGTGCCTGTCCTGATGCTGCTGATTATGGAATTATGGAACGGTTTTCGAGTAAGATGGCAATTGCACCAACAGCATCTATATCCATTATTTGTGGTGGGTCCTCGCCAGGCATAGAGCCAATAGCAGCCAACTCTTTTACACATAAAACATTGTCTGGATCGTTTAGTGTTAAAAATAAATATTTAAAAGCCATGTTGAAAGAAAAAGGTAAAGACACCAATGAGATCTGGTCTTCAATCACGACCAATGAGGGGTCTGTCCAGCATCTGGATTTTCTATCGGAAGATGAAAAGGACGTTTTTAAGACGGCATTCGAACTCGATCAACGTTGGATTATAGATTTAGCGGGGGACAGGGCGGAGCACATATGTCAGTCCCAATCAGTAAATATATTTTTGCCGGCTGATGTGGAAAAGAAATTATTGCATCAGATACATTGGCAAGCATGGAAGAAGGGTGTGAAAAGCCTGTATTACTGTCGTTCAAAATCAATTCAACGGGCTGAAGCAGTGTCCCAGAAACAGGATACAAATGAAATAACTGGTGAGGGGATCATGCCCTTGCCTTCACCTGACGCCATCAACGTTACAATCGCTGAACCCACAAGCCAAAATGCGTCAGAAAATGAAAATGATTATGAGGAATGCCTCTCTTGTCAGTAAATATCAGCTTCAATAGGAAAAGGTAATATGTCGCTGTTAGAAGAAAAAATCGTATACAAACCGTTTCGTTATCCTTGGTGTTATGACGCGTGGTTAACCCAACAACGCGTTCACTGGATTCCAGAGGAAGTACCTTTGGCGGATGACGTTAAGGACTGGCATAATAAGTTAAATGCGGAAGAACGTCATACGTTGACCCAAATTTTTCGTTTTTTTACCCAAGCTGATATCGAGGTAAATAATTGTTATATGAAGCATTACACCCAGGTCTTTAAACCGACCGAAGTGCAAATGATGTTGGCTGCATTTTCAAATATTGAGACCGTGCATATCGCGGCCTATTCCTATTTATTGGATACTATCGGTATGCCGGAGACGGAGTATGAGGCGTTTCTCCGATATAAGGAGATGAAAGATAAATACGATTATATGCAAGGCTTTAACTGTGAGAGTAAGAAAGATATTGCCATGACCTTGGCAGTATTTGCAGCGTTTACCGAAGGTCTGCAGCTCTTCGCATCATTTGCGATCCTTCTTAATTTTCCTCGTCATAATAAAATGAAAGGGATGGGCCAAATCGTTTCTTGGTCAGTGCGTGATGAGAGTCTTCATTGTGAATCAATGATCAAATTATTTCGTACTTTTGTATCAGAAAATCCGGAAATCTGGACCGCCGACTTACAACGCGAAATATATCTCGCCTGTAACACTGTGGTAGATCATGAAGATGCTTTTATCAACTTGGCATTTGAACTAGGGCCTGCGGAGGGATTAACGGCAGCAGAGGTAAAAGAATATATTCGTTATATTGCCGATAGGCGTTTGTCACAGCTCGGTCTGCAACCAATGTTTCGTATTGAAAAGAACCCTTTGCCTTGGCTTGATGAAATCCTTAATGGTGTTGAGCACGCAAATTTCTTTGAAAATCGTGCGACAGAGTATTCTAAGGCAGCCACTCTCGGAAGCTGGGATGAGGTATGGAATAGCTGATTGCTCAGAGTAGTTTTCTAGAGTAGGCACCGTAGCAATTAGCAAGGCCGCCGACCCTAGGGTCGGCGGCCCTTCATTTTGATTTTATCTCAAAGAAGAGTGATTAACCTTTTCTTTGGCAATATTTAGCTTTTTGACGCTAGATGTTTTGAAGCATTAAAATAAGGCAGATTGTCTTGTGTTGAGCATCCCATGATAGCTAGTCGTTCGGTAATTCTGATTGCTTTTTGATATTTTCGTTCGCTTTCGTCCAAATTATGATCCTGAAAAGCTGTGCCGCAAACTAGAATTCCGTAATGGGCCTGCACCGTTCTGATTTCGCGGCCTGTTAACATCCCATCTGAAATAATTGATAAATCGAACTCGTCCTGTTTAATTATTTGAATATCATTTTCTACTAGATATTCACGGATTTTGGTTTCGCCTTTTAAGGCGGCGTCCCAATAATCTGATTCTGACCGGGTGGTCTCACCCGAAACAACCTCGAATGCCATACAAAATGCTAAAAATACCTGTTCCTTGGGTGTTGCAGTTCGCCAAGCCGTCCCTCCTAAATTTTTCCATATCATGAGGTCCATTTCTTCGAAAACCCTTGGCACGCGGTCGAAGAAAAGTGTGTGCAGGCGGTTTTCTGTCAGTGATCCGTCTTGTGTTTGTTCCTTATAAATGTCAATGGCAGCGTAGGCGCCACATACTGGACATGTATCGTTTTCGTATAAACCTTTCTTATATATATGTGAACATCGGGTTTTTTGTGAGATTTTATTTTCACAGAGCAAGTAACTGTCTCTTCCTGACTCACCGTCTTGTTGCTGCCCAACCCAGTTAAACCGATTGGTATACTGCATATAAGATTTTCTATGGCTCCAGAGGCTCCACTCAAGTTTTTCAACTGGACCAAAGGTTGTCCAATTTGAGCTAACATCAATAATAATACATTTTTCTTTCTCTGGTGCGGACCGAAGTCCACGGCCTACCGATTGTCCCCAGAGTACCTTTGATAAAGTTGGCCGAAGGTGAACTATTATATTACAGTGGGGATTGTCCCACCCTTCAGCTAATACACCAACCGAGACCATAGCCTCTACTTCACCATTTGCATGTCCCTTCAATAGTTTCATACGTTCTTTTATTGGTGTTTTGGCCGTGACAATTTCAGCTGTAATATCTGCTTGACGAATGCGGAATAATGTTTCTTCAGCTACGCTGATGTCAGCACAGAACCAGGCGGAGATAGGTCTAGGGCTTACATTTTCACGCTCTTCGATGTAACTCGTCATCGCGTAATCAATCATAGAAGATTTAACGATAGCGGGAGCTAATTTAGAGACTGGAAAATCCCCGGAACTTATGTCGATTCCGGTTAAATCAAGGTCGTGGACAAAATGGGGTCGATAGACCGGTGGCACTAAGACACCCTCCGAAATTAAATTCTCAATGTTGGCGCAATCAATGATAGCATCGAAAGCTAAATTCAACTGGTCCCTCTGATCGCCGGTTCGTCTTTCGGGTGAGGCGGTAAGACCAATCAGCTGAGCTTGGTCTTTTCCATATTCTTTAAAATTATCAAGAATGCGTTTATACCCCTTGCCGTTAGGAGATACACGATGCGCTTCATCAACAATTATCAAGTCGGCTTTAGGAATAGCGTCGGCTAAAACATCTTTGGCGCGCATGCTGGTAGAAAGAAGAATATTGTAATTTTTAAAGGCAGGGCCGGTATCTGATACGGTAAGTTTTCTAACATTATGCTCATCGCGCAATGCTTCCTCTAGTTGTTCGAGCAACACAAGTCTGTGGCATAAAACAATTACCTTTTTATTTTCGTAAAATCGCTTGATTAGCTCACTGGCGAGTACAGTCTTACCAGCGCCAGTTGGCGCTTTTAAAATAAATCGCCGATGTTCTGTAATTATTGATGGAAACTGATCGATAATTTCTTGTTGCCAGGTTCTTAGGGGCATCTATCTACTTTTAAAGAGTGGTAATTGATTCGCAGCTGAAAAATTTATCATCTTATACCGGTGGAATGACCATCTGTCTGCAAAAGAATGAGTATTAAGTGAGATTTTGTTCAATTTTCCAATATTTAGTAGCTTTATCTCTAAAGAAAGGGCATAGCGTAAGTCTAGTTCTTATCAAATTGGGCAAAAATAGAACTCAAACTATTAACCTATAAATTTCTGTTTTGAAGAATCCTTATGTATTTTAGCAATAGTAAAAAAGCCGGTTTGTGTTTCCTTGTTGTTGGCATCTTTTCTTATGGTTGGTTGTGGCCTGTCATGTCTCTGGGGGTCAATTTTATACCCCCGCTTTGGTTTGCGACGACCAGAGTATTTTTTGGCGCTCTTGTACTTATGACAATTCTAGCGGTGCGTGGAGAGTTGAAAATGCCCACGAGGGCGGATTTGCCGGCTATTTTAAGTGTTGGTATTTGCATGATGGGGCTCTACGTGTCACTTGTTCACACTGCAATGATATTTATTCCTGCTGGGCGCGGTGCACTACTAGGATACTCGACTCCATTGTGGGTTGCTCCAGCTGCGGTTCTGCTATTTCGAGAGAAAATGAATCTCATGAGGGCAAGCGGAGTAATTCTCGGTCTCAGCGGTTTGACGGTGTTGTTTAACCCGGTTGAACTAAACTGGTCGGATAAAAATGCTTGGATGGGTAGCGGTATGTGCATTCTTGCCGCTATTTCTTGGTCAGTAGCAATACTCCAAATGCGTAATCATGAATGGCATCTTACTCCCCTACAATTAGGTCCATGGCAGCTACTTCTGGCAACCGCCGTGACTCTTCCGTTTTCTATCTGGGTTGAGGATTATCGCTCTCCATTGTGGTCCATAGAACTTTACGGATTACTTCTTTACGGGGGTGCGATAGGAACGGCACTAGGAATGTGGTGTATAGCGTCCGCCATCCAGAGGCTGGGAGCTTTGACTACATCGGTGGGACTTCTGGGAGGCCCCCTGATAGCAATTACAACAAGTGTTTTATTTCTGGGTGAGATAATGACATTAACCCTAAGCGGTGGCTTGGTTCTTATTTTGGGTGGGATTGCACTTGTAACTATTGGAGAATATAGAAACAAATAGATTGGGACTTTTCAGTGTGCTAACCTAATACCCTTAAATAAATATTATATTGGAGGTGTGGGATGCCATTTTTTCCATCGCTGCCAGAGAATGCTGGCGTGAGAAAATTATGGGAAATTTTTAATCCAGAGGCTCATAAAGGGTTGCAAAAATTTTCCCGCGCATTTATGAGACGCGAAGGGATGCTATCTGTTGCAGAAAAAGAACTGATTGCAGCCTATGTGTCGCAGCTTAATGACTCCGAGTATTGTTTTGCGGGACATTCTCGCGTTGCAATAAATCTTGGATCAGATCCGACGATTTTTGAACCCTTATCGAAAAGTATCGATGGAACTCCAATACGCGAAGAGCTGAAGCCTCTTCTGAAATTTGTGAAAATTTTGACACTTACCCCCTCAAAAATTACCAAGAAAGATGCTGATGCTGTCTTGGATGCCGGCTGGGATGAACAATCATTTCACGAGGCAATAATTGTATGTGCACGTTTTGCAATGATGAATCGCATAACCCTTGGGCACGGTTTGATCGTTGATGAAGAAAGGCGTGAAAATGACGCCCTTAACATGAATTATGGGGCTAGCTGATTTGTCAACATTTCCAATTCCTAAAATCTCTCTCGATGGTCGTGTTGTCATCATGACTGGCGGTGACAGGGGGTTGGGCTTTTCAATGGCGACGGCACTAATGAGATGTGGCGCGCGCCTAGTCATTGCTTCAAATGATTCAGATGCATGCACTCAGGCATCTAGAGAACTTGATAAACTCGCAGGCGCCCAGTGTTCTCTTGCGGTTACGACCGATATTTTGTGTTTAGATCAATGTCGTCACGCGGTCCAACGGGCTGTCGAAGTATTTGGCCAGTGTGATGTTCTGTTTAATAATGCCCGACGTTTTATGCGTGGACCAGGTTTACCTCCGCAGGGTAACTCGTTGCCCTTTTACGAAACAAACCCGGATATCTATAAACAAACCGTTCAGGTCAATGTAATTGGAACTTTCTTTATGGCGCGGGCCGCCGTCGAGCATTTTCGTACTAAGGGGTCAGGAAAAATAATCAATGTTTCAACGTCAAGGCGAAATTTTTCAGGGCCACGAAACTCCCCGTATGGTGTTACCAAGGCGGCAATTGAATCAGAGACTTTGATTTGGGCTAGAGACCTTGATGGTTCGGGAATTACTGTTAATTCGTTGTTGCCAGGAGGGTCGGCGGATGCTGACCCTAACAGACCAAAGAGCCCCGATAAGATACTTTTGCCTGTTGATGTTATGGATCCATTAGCAGTCTGGCTTGCTTCAAACCAGTCCGATTCAGCGAACGGTTGTCGTTACGTTGGAAAATTATGGGATCCGGATCTGATGCCAGATGACGCCGCAGAAGGTGCTCGGGAAGAGCCAGTTTTCGTGGAACAACAAACAGCATCAACTGATACATAGAGTTTCTTAGGGTAATCCCAGAACTCTTTTCGCAGTAATATTGCGCTGAATTTCGCTCGATCCAGCATAAATGGTTATACGACGAACTTCACGCCACAAAACAGATACGTCTACGGGGCCTTCTTCTGTCTCGATTGGATCTAAGTCAGCGGCATGTTCCCTCGCGGCTTCAAACATTAAATCCGAAATGCGTTGGATATTTTCTGTAGCAACAATTTTCATGAAAGAAGAGCCCGCTCCGATATCCATTCCAGCTTTGGCCTGTTGAACTGCATGCGAGAAAACTGCCGATTGGGCAAGAACGTCTAGCTCTAAGCTTACAATTTTATCCTGAAAAATGGGATTATTGATAGCTCCTGTTGCATTTGCGACACGCTCTAATTTATTCAGGCATTGCAGTGCCATTTGGGGGTTGGCATTTCCAATGCGCTCAGATGCCAGCAAAGCTTTAGCTACAGACCAACCATCATTCAGTTCTCCAACGAGATTTCCAATCGGAATTCTAACATCATCAAAAAAAACCTCCGCGAATTCCTCATCATCTGCTATTGTCTTGATTGGGCGGATAGTAATACCGGCGGTTTTCAGGTTAATTAGTACCATTGAAATTCCCGCTTGTTTTTTTGGCGCATTGGGGTCCGTCCGTATGAGGGCGTACATCCAATCAGCAAAATGACCCCCGGTAGTCCAAATTTTCTGTCCATTAATAACGATCTCATTACCATCAACATCACCGCGGGTTTTGAGGCTTGCAAGGTCAGAGCCGGATCCTGGCTCTGAATAGCCCTGACACCACATAACGTCGCCAGATAGCATTCCAGGTAGGTGGTCAGATTTTTGTTTCTCCGTGCCGTGACGCATTAAAATAGGTCCAATATGCCCCAACGCCTGACGGGAGAGAATTGGGGCCCCTGCATGTCCTAACTCTTCTTGGAGGATAAGCTGTTCAGAGATACTTGCCTCCATACCACCATATTCTTTGGGCCAGTGAGGCGCGATCCATCCTTGCTTATAAAGTTTAAAATGCCATGGTTGGATCAGATCTCGGGGTGGGCGTGTCGACCAGCCGCGAAGATTGTCAGGGAGGTTTTGGGCTAACCAGCTCCTAACTTCAGATCTAAACTGGGCGTCCTCTGGACTGTCTACAAGAAAACTAAAAGAAGTCATCAGTGATTATTCATCCGGTTCAAAAGCGAAATATTCAAAATCTTCATTTATTTTATCCCAGCAAAGACGTACAGGCATACCAATTTTCACATCCTCGCTAGAGCAATTGTGAAGCAGGCTCATCAACCTTACGCCTTCCTCCAATTCTACTGCTGCGATTAAATAGGGTTCTTTTCCTTCAAAGCCTCTGGCTGGGATTACCGTTTCAGTAAATGAATAAATGGTTCCTTTCCCAGAGATCTCCTGCCAAATCAGATTTTGTTTTCCGGTATGAACACTTAGACCTCGCGGATAAAACTGATATTTTTTGGCTACAGGATCGTACTGAAGAAGAAACTTGTGCTCATTTATCGCATCCCAGAACGGGTTTGTTATATTAGTGGGAGTAGGAGCCGGTCGAGGCTTTTTATCGCTTTTAGCCATTATCCTCTCTCTAGAATTAACACGGCGCTGGTGCCCCAGTTGCGGACATATGGAATAACCCCGATCCCGGTGCACATGGCAGTAGAGGGGGCATTCACCTGACGATCACCCGCTTCACCAAGCAGCTGGCGTATCGCTTCTATAAGGTTCAACTGCCCTCCCGCCAAGCCTGGTTGGCCTGCTGAAATTTGTCCACCGCCGGTGTTAATAGGAAAATTTCCCTTCGGTGATATATCCGTCGAAAGTAAAAAATCAGATCCTTCGCCGCGATGACAAAATCCAATCTGCTCGAGTTGCAACATTTCTGCAATTAAGAAATCATCATAGGGGTGGAACATATCAATATCGTCCGTCGACATTCCAGCTTTTTGAAGTGCTTCTGGTCCCGCAATACCAAAACCAGTTTCGGTTATGTCTGGTAATTGTTCATGAATATTAAAGTTTGTGAGCTCGGAATAAGAAATGGGATGGACAAAATTTTTAATTCCTAATTTTTTAGCTCTCTCGGTTGAAGTGATAATGATTGCATTTGCACCGTCACAGGGCATGACGGAATCTAGTAATCTTAAAGGAGTAGACACCATGCGAGCATTTAGGTAATCGTCAATAGTCATTGGTTTTCGAAGCCCTTCGACTGCAAAATCATTAACAATCGCACCATTTCTTTGGGTTACAGCGAGTTTACCTAAGGCTTCGAATTTTAGATCATACTGATACATGTAACGATGCATTATCAGGCCAAACGCCCCAGGTGGGCCTTGGATCCCGGTTGGGTTGCGGAATTCTGAACGATATGATCGTTGGTCATCAACTCGTCGGGTTGTCGGCGCGGCGGCGGCAATTGATAGGACTGTTTCACAATAACCTGACTGGATAGCTGCGGCAGCACGGGCTACATTGCCAGGCATTGAAGCGCCGCCAATGTCAGTTGTCTGGGTCCATGAGGTTTGAAGGCCTAAATGATCGCCAAGGTAATTCGACCAAAAATTATTACCAGCCTCGCTCGAGGGAAGGACAGTTGCGATACCATCGATATCTTTGGTGCTAAGGCCCACGTATTCTAAAACTCTTGCAGTCGCCTCGGACGCAAGGTCATAAGTTGATCGTCCGGAACGACGAACATTTTTTACTTCACCATAACCAATTATGGCTATGTCTTTGTTAGCAAGAGGGTTTAGCATTTTTTTTCCGGATTATTAATCCCTACAATGCTAAAGTAAGCTCAGATACAATTCTGTCAATGGCCAGTGGCCCGTTGCAAACGGGTTACGGCTGCGCGAAAATCGAAAAGCAAATTTATTTTTTTTAAGAAACAAGAAAGAAGCAATATGGGCGGAGATTCGACGAGCAAGGTTAATGCTCTGCTAAACCAGAAAAGCGTTGCCATACTTGGCGCACGCGAAAACCCTATGGACTGGACGGCACGAATTTTTGCCAATTATAAGCGCTTTAAATTCACTGGTCCGGTTTGGCCAGTGAATCCGCGGTTTGAAGAAATTTGGGGAGTAAAATGTTATTCAAATCTCACTGATCTTCCAGAAACACCAGATCATCTTGTAGTCATGCGTGCTGCTGCCTCTGTCACCGAAATTTTGCGTGAGGCGGCCGGTCTCGGCACTCGCAGCGCTACAATATACGCCTCAGGATTTTCTGAACTTGGAACAGATAAGGGGCGAGAACTTGAAGAAGAGCTTCGTTTAGTTGTTAAAGAAACTGGCTTGGCGGTGTGTGGACCTAATTGCCTCGGCAGTCTATCTGCAAAGGGGAAATCGTTGTCTCTCCCTGACGATCGGATCCGGGAGTTAGTTTCTGGTCCAGTCGCCATGGTTGGACAAAGTGGAACCACCACACCAGGGATCGGGCGCACTTTGATAGATCGTGGCATTGACGTTGGTTATATTATTACCAGCGGAAACGAAGTGGGTTTAACAACGGCGGATTATATAAATTATTTTGTTGAAGATCCTGAAGTTAAGCTCGTGTTTTGTTTGATAGAGGCCGTTCGTAATTCACAGCAGTTTTTATCAGCTTGCCGGCGCGCGCGAGACGCGGGTAAGCCTGTGGTTGCTTTAAAAATGGGTGTTTCAGAAGGAGGTCGTGCCGCAGCATTGGCACATACTGGATCAATGGCAGGCTCAATTGAAGCGTTCGATGCAGTCGCGGGTGATGCCGGCGTCATACGGGTAGAAAGTGGTGATGCGGCAATCGATTTAATCGAATTACTGGTTCATGCCGGCGTGCCGGAGAAAGATAATGTCGGAGTTTTAGTTTATTCGGGAGGTGTTCGGGGTCTATCACTCGATGCTGCGGATCGTTATGGGGTTCCATTGCCAGAGTATTCTTTTCAAGCAACTTCAAAGTTCAAGGAAATTTTAGGAGATGATTTACGGGTAACAAATCCTCTAGACGCTCCAGGTTTTATGAACCAAAAGCTTGAAACGATCATCGATATGGTTACGGCAATACAGAACGATTCAAATGTTGGAATGATTTTATTTCAGGAAGACTTGCCGCCGAGCGAGGGCATCAATGATGCTAATAAAAGGAGAACCAAGCGTGTGCTGGATACGATGATTGGTTTTCAGAAAAATTTTCTCAGCAAAGGTGGAAAGCCTATAGGGCTGATATCCCCGACATCTAGTGATTTAACGACATTTAGTAGGGAGGAACGAAAAAAATTTCCTAACATTCCAGTTCTAAACGAGCCAGATAGGGCCTTCAGGGCTCTTCGGTCCGCATTCAACTACAGAGATCGAATTCGAGATTCTAATAAAAATCCGAAATTGATTAAGCGTAAAAGTAGTAAAATAATTTTAGAATCACTTAAGAATGTATCCAATAATGAACCGTTTGCACTTAACGAATTAAAGTCTAAAGAAATTATATCGTCTTACGGGCTCCAAATTCCGATTGAAAAGTTTGCAAAGACTACCAGCGAAGCAGAAAATTTTGCGAATGAAATTGGCTTTCCAGTAGTAGTGAAGGGTGTTTCTGCCGCTATGACCCATAAGTCTGATGCCGGAGCAGTTATTCTTAACATTGAAGATGCGACTGGGGTAAAGAGAGCATGTGAAATGATTGCGTTAAACGTTGAAAAGTTTGACCCGGCATTAAAGCTTGAGGGCTGGCTTATTGCTCAAGCTATACCAAAGGGTTTGCAGTTAGTTTTGGGTATTCAGAATGACCCCGAGATGGGCCCAGTTATTATGTTTGGCTTAGGAGGTGTGTGGTTAGAAATAATTAAAGATGTTTCATTTTGTAGCCCCGGTATGAGCCGTGCGCGCGCACAAAAGTTGATTTATGACACCCGTGCCGGGCAGATGGTCGATGGTTACCGAGGGAGTAATCCTTGTGATCGTGAAGCCATAATTGACGCCATTGTTGCGGTAGGTCGGTTAGCCGCTGATAACTCTGATACAATAGAGTCCGTCGATATTAATCCGTTCGTGGCAATGCCCGTCGGTGAGGGAGCTTTTGCTCTGGACGCTCTTGTTGTATTGAATGCAAAAAAGATAGACTAATTAAATGGAACTTGTTTTAAACGACGATCAGAAATTATTAAGAGAAAGTGCTGAAAAACTCGTGGAACGCTGTGGCGGTGCAGATAAACACCGTAATTTACGCAACACAGAACCAGGGTTTGATGACAGCCGCCTAAAAACTATATCCAAAGCGGGATGGTTATCTTTAATGGTCCCAGAAAAGTCAGGTGGGCTAGGCCTCGGTGTTACAGAACTCGCTCTAGTCTTAGAGCAAGCTGGAAGGGGCCTGTTAACCGAACCCGTTGCTGCTTTGGCCGCTGCGGCACGCGCGGTCGGAGTCGGTCAGGCCGCTACCGGAGCGGGTACAGAAGAGGCTCTAAATAAGGTGGTTGCAGGTGAAAATATTTTAATACCGGTCCTGCAGGATCCACTGGTACCCGATGAGAAGCGTGAACGAATTTTTGCGGAACATTATCATTATGGATACCAACTGACTGGAGTACGTCGGGGTGTTCCGTTTTCAGATGCCGCTCATGGCTTTATAGTTGATGCTAATACTTCTGACGGAATTATATTGATAATTGTTCCTCAAGATACCCGTGGCCTCAATATAAAAATATCGCGTTCGGTTGATGGTACAGCTCATGGTACACTGGAATTTACCGAAGCAACGCTCATGGCTGATGAATTACTGATTGCTGGAGTCAAGCACGGTGAGGCCCTTGCGGCAAATATTCATGATCGAATTCTGTTGGGGGTTTCCGCTGAGATGCTCGGAGTTATGGAGCAAGCTCTGGAGCTCGCTACAAGTTACATGAAAACCCGTGAACAATTTGGTCGTCCGATTGGGAGTTTCCAAGCTCTGCAGCATCGTGCGGTGAATGATCACATAGAAATTGAGTTAACACGGTCACTTCTATATCAGGCCTGCGAAGCGTTTGACTCAGGAAATGGTAATAGGGCAATGGTGGCCGCGGTGAAAACGAGGGCATCAGAGGCTGTTGTTTCAGTAACCAAATCCGTCATTCAGATGCATGGTGCTATCGGTTTTACCGATGAGTATGATGCTGGCCTATATTTGCGCCGGGCTATGACATTGGCTGCTCAATACGGCAATGCAGCAGAGCATAAGGAACGGTATGCTATCCTTTCTCGTATGGATAAAGGCAAGGGTGGTTCCTCATCAAAAAGGCGTAAGCGTAAAAAGGTAAGAAAATCCATTTTTGCTAGTTAAATGATAGCTAAAGGAAACATTTACCAATTTTATCAGTTAATTTTACACACAAGATATTAGCAGATTCGGATATGATTAATTTAGTGAAGATCAGATAATGAAAATTCTCATTTTACCTGGTGATGGAATTGGGCCGGAAATAGTATCAGTTGCGGAAGCGGCACTTCAGGCCTTGGATAAAAAATTTTCTCTTGGTCTCAGTTTAAACCGACAAAATATAGGACTTTCCAGTCTTAAATCATCGGGCGTAACCATTACTGAGGAAGTAGCAAAAATGGCTAATAGTGCCGATGGCGTCGTTCTCGGACCCGCTTCTACAGAGGACTATCCATCCGAAGCAGAGGGCGGCATCAATATTTCTTCCTGGTTCCGAAAAAATTTTGATCTGTACGCAAATATTCGACCTAGTAAAGTCCGTGAAGGTGTTTGCGGGCATGTTAAAAAAATGGATTTAATTATCGTTCGTGAAAATACAGAAGGGTTCTATGCCGACCGCAATATGGTGGTTGGTACCGGAGAATTCATGCCCACGCCTGATTTAGCTCTCGCGGTGGGAAAGGCGACAAAGGAAGGCTGCAGACGAATAGCGGTTACCGCGTTTGAATTAGCGCAAAGGCGTAGTAAACGTCTAACCGCCGTTCATAAGGCAAATGTTTTACGCCATTATAGTGGCTTGTTTCTTGAGCAAGTTGAGGCCGTTTCAAAAGATTTTCGTGATGTACAGTTTGATAAAGTAATTGTTGATGCTATGGCAGCGCTTCTTGTACGAACTCCTGAAAGATTTGATGTGGTAGTTACAACAAATATGTTTGGTGACATTTTATCTGACGAGGCTGCAGAATTAGCCGGTGGACTTGGACTTGCGGCATCTATCAATGTTGGGGTTGATCATGCAATAGCACAGGCTGCACATGGTTCTGCACCCGATATTGCGGGTAAGAATTATGCAAATCCGGCTGCTATAATTTATTCCACTGCGATGTTGTTTGAGCACCTTGGATCTAAATTTGGTAAAAAGAATTATTTAGCAGCGGCTCAATCACTGTCGGAAAAAACTGACGCTCTCTTAGCGGCGGAAACTACTCGCACCCCAGATCTTGGGGGACATTGCACAACAAGTCTATTTGGGGCCAAGCTAGTTGAATTAATACTAAAAACCTAAGATTTTAATGTTTGTGATGTTTTTTGGTTGTTGGCAGGCTGTGGTGGTGGGAATGATTACCCAGCGCACCTGCATGTAGAATGTTAACATTTACAAGAATTGTTCCTGCTTTTTCAAACCTTAGTTGAAGAGGAAAAGAATTACCATTCTTGAGTTTTTTGATAAGACCTATAAGCATGATATGATGACCGCCAGGTTTCAGGTGTAGAAAACTTTTAGGTGGGATCGATATCGATTTTAGTTGCCGCATTCTTAAAATGCCATTTTCCGATTTATGAGTGTGTAACTGTACCTTTTTAGCAACAGAGGCGGAGGCGCCTAATAGATTTTCGCTATAATTTCCATGGTTATATATTGTTAAATAAACAACTCCATTTTTGCTAACTGATGCACGAGACCATGGATCGTTTACTTTTATATGATGCGAGCCTTTATGGTGATCATGTTTGTGACCCTCTATTTTGTGGTGTTGCGCTAACAAATTACTCGCATTCAGTCCAAAGATTATAATAACTGCAAAAAGCCTAAGCATAATTCTTACTCCAAATGTTGTAATTTGAGTTTTATTGCTTTTAGTAAACGGTCTGGCGTGCAAGGTGCTTTGTTTACTCTGACGCCTGTAGCTTGATAAATTCCTCCAAAAATGGCCGGAGCCGTTGCACAAAGGGCCGGTTCTCCAATACCTTTCGCACCCCAAGGTCCCGTGGGTTCTGGATCTTCTATGATGAATGTTTTCATATCAGGAATATCTCCAATTGTCGGTATTAAATAATCATGAAGGTTCTCTGTTTTGCCAGGAATAAATTCCTCCATGAGTGCAAGTCCTAGGCCCTGAGCTATGCCTCCATGGATTTGGCCTTCAACCTGTTGGGGGTTTAGGGATTTGCCGACATCGTGAGCGGCAGCAATACGGAGAACTTTAACAGTGCCGAGTTGAGTGTCGACTGCAACATCAGCTATTTGGGCTGCAAAACCGTAGGTCCCATAGGGTTTCCCCTGCCCATAGCTATCTAGGGGTTCGGTAGGAGGATCAAATTGACCTTCTCCGCGAAAAACCTCTCCCTGAGAGTTTTGTTCTAAGGAGGACAATTCGATCACATGGGTACTAGTCTTTTCCTGAACGGTAATCTTACCACTATCAAATTTTATAGAAGCTTTCTTACCGACATTGGCCATCCGTAATATTTGCCCGCGAAGGTCTTCACCGGCGAGTTTAGCTGCGTTGCCAGAAACATAGGCCTGACGCGATGCTGAACTTTTTCCGGCGTCGGCTGTTAAATCGGTATCGCCTGTAATTAGTTTCAGTTGATTTAATGCAATACCAAGGCCGTCAGCGGCGGCTTGCATCATAGTTGTGTTTGTCCCCTGTCCAATATCCTGAGCACCTGAGTAAAGAGTAACCGTCCCATCAACTTTAACGGCTATATGCATCGTGGAGGGATTTGCGATAGAAGTATTGCCGCAACCATACCACATACATCCAATGCCGACACCACGTCGGACAACGGGTTGTTTAGAGTTGTGGTCCTCCACTTCTAAACGCCAAGATCGCCAGTCTTTGCGGAGTGCTTCTAAGCACTGATCCAATCCCGCACTTTTGAGTTTTTGACCGGTTGATGTTTCTTGTCCTTTCCGAATGGCATTAAGATATCGAAATTCTAATGGGTCCATGAAAATTTTCTCGGCCATCATGTCCATAAGTGCATCATGTGCAATGGCTGCTTGTGGAACACCAAACCCTCTAAAAGCTCCTGCTGGTGTTTCATTAGAAAAAAAAGCTCGGGACTTGGTATTTATGTTTGGAACAAAGTAAGGGCCTGAGGCATGTATTGGCACACGATCCTTAACTGTTAAACCCCATGATATGTAGGCTCCGGTATTAAAATCACCATTGAATTCAAAGGCTTTTAGTTTTCCCTCTTTATCACAGCCATATCGCGCATTAATTTTTGATGGGTGCCGTTTTGTTGTGGACGCCATTGATTCCAGACGGTTATAGGTGCATCTCACGGGTTGGTTGAGCTTCCAAGCGGCTATGGCCACAAGGGGTTGTACGGTCTGGTCAAGCTTGCCACCGAAGCCGCCACCGCAAGCGGTCGGGATAATTCTTACATCTTCAGGCGGAATTCCCAGTATGATTGCGACTTCATCTCTATCCATGTATGGACTTTGGGTGGTCACTGTTACTTCCATCCGGTTACCAACGCGTTGGGCCCATCCGGCTTCAGGCTCAATATAAGCGTGTTCCACAAAACCCGTCTCAAAAGATCCCTCACAAATGACATCGCTCTCTCTGAAACCTGACTCAATATTCCCTTTTAGAACTTCGCCGTTCGCTAGAATATTACCAGGGCGATCGTCGTGTATTTGTTGCGCATCGTCAGAAAGTGGGGCTTGGAAACCTTGTAAGGCCTCTTGCTCTTGCCACTTAATTGGTACGTCTTCATCTTTTATTAACTCTATTGTTTCCAAATCACCGACAAGTGCCATGATTGCCTCACCGCGATACCGGACGAAGCCGGGTGCCAAGACCGGCTGGTCTTTCACATCTGGATAAATTCCAAAGCCATTTAATCCGGGTACATCCGAGGCGGTTAAAATATCAACAAGTCCGGAGAATTTATTTTTAAATGAGGAGAGATCACCAAATGAAAAGGTTGCATTCCAGTATGGCGATCTGATGACGCGCAACCATAAGGCATCCATGGGCGCCTGATCTGCCCCATACAATTCTGAACCGTTAACTTTTTCTTTACCATCGAGTTTAACGACCCTGGCCCCGACGGCTTCACCAGCCTCGGGATGGGTTATGGTCATTGAAGAGGAAGCATTTACTTGCAAAATAGCGTCTATGATCTTTTTATATCCTGTGCAGCGGCAAAGGACACCGCCGAGGGCATCACAGATTTGTTGTTCGGTTGGAGAACTGTATTTCTTTAAAAGTTCGGTGGCTGCCATCAGCATTGCTGGAGTACAAATCCCACATTGAGCGGCCCCATGACGGTGAAAGGCCTTTTGCAGGGCGTTAAGGTCACCATCGTTAGATAGACCCTCTATAGTAAGGACATTGCGGCCATCTGCTTGGGCCAAAGGCACGAGGCAGGAGCAGACCTGTTTACCATCAAGGATCACGGTACACGCTCCACAGTCTCCTGCGTCGCACCCTACTTTTGTCCCAGTCATATTTAGGTCGTTGCGTAAAACGTCTGCCAATCGTTTGACGGGCAGTGCTTCAACTACCTTTTCCTTACCATTAACGTTTAATTTAAATTTCGGCATTTTAGGAAACTAATTGTTCTAAAGCTCGACGGATAAGTATGAGTGCGACATCTTTTCGGTATTCAGCAGTGCCACGAACATCGTCGATGGGTGACAATTGATTTAAGTGTTGGGCTGTTATTTGTTTGGAAATGCCGGGTAAAATGAGTTGTCCCAACAAAGTTCTTTCAAGTAAGTGCAGACGTTTGGCAACAGCTGAACATGATCCGACAGCAATACGTGCGCTGGCAATGGTTCCATTGTGTTTTTCGATAATCACAGAAACCATTGCAATAGAAATAACTAGATACTTTCTTGAGCCAAGCTTGAGAAAAGTCGCATCAGCGGGATATTTTAGCTTTGGAATACGAAGGCCGGTTACTATTTCATCGATAGCACGGCGGGTTTTTCGATTGCCCATAAGGAATTTTGCAAGCGGCATCGAGTGCTTACCACGCAAAGATTTGAGCTCTACTTCAGCGTTTAAGCACAGAAGAGGAGGTATTCCATCAGCAGCAGGTGAGGCATTACAAATATTACCGGTTATAGTCCCGATATTTTGTATCTGTTTTCCACCCACCTCCATTGCACTAAGTTTTAATCCATCAAAATAAGAGGGAAGGTCTTTCTCAATTAAATCAGACCATCGTGTAAGGGCTCCAATGCGAAAATAATCTTCTTTTTCAGAAATTCCCCTTAGCCCCTGAATATGACTGATGTCCAGAATGTCGTCATCGAGCGGCCTTCCAACACGAGAAGGATAGTAGTCGGTCCCACCGGCTAAAACCAACAGTGAATTTTCAGCAAGAGCATTTAATGCTTCCTGAACGGTCGTGGGTTTTATGTACAAATTCATAATTACCTATAATCTATCTCTTTAAACA
Organism: Rhodospirillaceae bacterium; assembly: GCA_002712335.1. The sequence goes on from PATI01000069.1 coordinate 31,498, forward strand.
TAAAAAAAACCCTCAAAGGTGATATTTTGTATAGAGGTTTGACACTTGTCAGGGAATGGTCAAACCTCAGGAATATCAAATGAATAGGATATTGAGATGCCTGCTATTAAAGAAATTGAAGTAGTCCATGTATCTTTGCCCACTAGGCGTGAGCATAAGTGGACGGGCCTCACCGAGCCGATAGGTGGTTATATTTTGGTGCGGTTGACAGGTGATAATGGAATTGTCGGTTGGGGCGAGGCTCCAGCATTGAAGGACTGGGGCGGAGATTACGGGCGATATTTCGGAGAGTCCCCGGGGACAACTAAATTTATAGTAGAGAATTATCTAGCTCCAACCGTAGTTGGATGCGAAGTTGGTAATATTGCGGATCTGCACCAAAGAATGGATACAATTGTAAAAGGTTATCCCTATGCCAAAGCTGCAGTAGATATAGCAGCTTACGATTTAGCTGGTCGAACCTTAGAAACACCGGTTTGGAAGCTGCTTGGTGGTAGAGTTCGTGACAGGATCCCAGTAACGCACTCAATAGGACTTCTTGATATAGAGGAGGCTGTTGAAGAGTGTAAGCAGGTTGTTGATGAAGGGATAAAGACTATCAAAATAAAGGTTGGAGTTGACTCAAACAGAGACGTCGAAATCGTCGAGCGTGTAAGGATGGCAGTCGGTGACAATATTGATTTATGTGTTGATGCCAACTGTGGTTATGCAACACCCCGTGATGCCGTTAGGGTTATTAGAAAAATGGAACCATTTGGTCTAAAATATGCGGAACAGCCTGTTGAAGGAATTGATAGGATAAGCGAAGTAACCCGCGTTCTAGAGACGCCGGTAATGGCTGATGAAAGTGCCTGGTTTCCAAGAGACGTACTGGAAATATTCGAGAAAAAGGCGGCTGATATTGTCTCGATTTATACCACCAAGCCAGGTGGTTTATATGGGGCGATGGAAGTGGCTTCTGTGGCGAGTGCGGCAAAGTTTTTATGTAACGTAAACGGGTCAGTTGAGACGGGAGTTGGTAATTTAGCAAATATTCATCTCGCTGCAGCAGCAAGTCCCGTGAAATTATCTTGCGTTGTGCCTGTCTCGATGCCAGCGGAATCACAAAATGGTAACGTAGGTGGTATCTATTACATTGATGACTTGATCAAGGATCCCTTTAAGTTAGTCGAGGGTTGTATAGAAGTGCCCGAGGGCAAAGGTTTTGGTATTGAGGTAGATGAGAACAAAATAGAAAGATATCGTGATACCAGCTTGCGATAGTGCGAAGCTGTTTAGAAAAATACAGGGTAATATTGGCTCAGAAACTCAAGGGATTGTCAAATTTATGAAACCGTTAACTCTTGGTGAAGTAACCGTAAATAGTATTGTCGAACGCGAAGGTCCTTGGCGTGCTCCGGAGCTTATGTATCCAACCTGCGATAAAGAAATAGCTATTTCTCATTTGAAAAAAATGGAGCCATTTGTTTACGATGCTGATCACAACATGTTGGTCATAACCTACCAGACCTTTATACTAAAGACCCCCTATCACACGATATTGATCGATACGTGTCTTGGTAAGGATAAGGGTTATGGTCCTCCACACGATTTTCCGAAACAGCCTTGGCTTGATGGGTTCAAAAGAAATGGATTACGGTTCACAGACATAGATTACGTTTTTTGTACGCACCTTCACATAGATCATTGTGGTTGGAATACGCGTCTTATCGATGGTCGCTGGGTGCCTACTTTTCCAAACGCGAAATATATATTTAGTAAACGGGAATATGAAACGTGGGAGGCGGAAACAAAAAAAGGGTCCAAACCTCCCGGCAATGTGTGGCTCCAAAATTGTCAACCCATCGTGGAAGCCGGACAGGCAATACTGGTAGAAGATGATTTTCAACTTGATGACATAGTTTGGATTACCTCAACCCCGGGCCATTCTCCGGGGCATGTTTGTATTAACCTAAAATCTGGTCATCAGCGTGCAATATTTTCTGGAGATGTTATGCATCACGCCTTACAATGTGTCGAACCGGATTGGTCGTCATGTTTTTGCTGGGATGCTCACCAATCTGCCTTGACTAGACGAAAGTTGCTAGCAACTGTTACCGATACAGACACTCTAGTTATGCCCGCACATTTCCCTGGCCCTACTGCGGGTCGGATCATTAGTAAAGGCGACGCCTATCAATTCAAATTTTTAAAAGAATAGGAAAATGGAGAAGCCCTTTAAATAGCATTATAGGCACCGTCAACAAAGCAATCATTACCAGACATATAGCTTGATTCGTCGCTCGCCAGAAATACTGCAGTTTTAGCAATTTCCTCCGGTTGTCCCAACCTTGCGGCAGGTAAATGGGGCCTATGTCTTTCCACTACGTCCCCCATGTTTTTATTTGCGACCAGCAGTCTTGGTGTTTCAACAGGCCCAGGCAAAATAGAATTTGCACGTATATTATTTTTCGCATAATCCACGGCCACAGACTTTGATAGCATCCTCACGGCACCCTTTGATGAACAATAGGCTGGCCGGTTCCTTGCTGCGCGTGCCCCGTATATAGAAGAAATGTTGATAAAAGAGCCTCCACCGGCATCCAGCATAGGAGGGATCGAAAATTTGGTGACTATGAACATACCGGTGATGTTGACATCAAAGGTTTTACGCCAAAGGTTTAAATCCAACTGGTGCAGCGGAAGTAAGGGGTCTGCAAAGGCCGCTGCGTTAAATACAACGTTTAGTTTAAGGAATGTCTCTACTGTTTTATCAATAGCTGCTTTTACAGCTGATTCATCGGTTACATCGCAAACAATGGGAATGGCTTGTCCACCGGCAGCTACTATATCGGCGGCAGTTTTACTGACACTTTCTCGATTGATGTCAACGCAGGCAACCGCGGCACCCTCTTTACCAAACAACCTTGCTGTAGAGCCCGCGATAGCTCCGCCAGCGGCAGTCACAAATGCTACTTTACCTTTTAAACGTAACATGAAGACGTCTCCTGTTTAAAAAGCTGTATAGGCGGCATCGACAACCATATCAGCACCGGAGGTAAAACTCGAATCATCACTCGCTAAAAATAAAGCGGTTTGCGCTATTTCTTCTGGCTTTCCGAGACGTTTCTGATGTAAGCGCGTTCCGTGCCGTTCCACAACTGCTTCAATAGATGGGTTTCTGGCCAGCAGACGCGGGGTTTCGATAGGTCCAGGCATTATCGAGTTGGCTCTAATATTATCAACCGCATAGTCGACGGCGATAGACTTAGATAGCATACGAACGCCACCCTTGGCAGCACAATATGCGGGACGTTCTTTAGCACTTACGACGCCGTATATTGAGGAAACATTTATAATTGATCCACCTTTTGCAGCCTGCATTTTTGGAATCACGTGTCTTGCAACAATAAACATGCCCGTAAGATTTACATCAATAACGGATTTCCACATTTCCAGCGGCATCTCGGCTAGTCGGTGCCGTTTCTCAGAATAAGCGGCTGCATTAAAGCACACATTTAGCTTGCCGAATTCGGTAACACACTTTTCTACAGCATTTTTGACTGCGTCATCATTTGTCACATCACAGGTTAAGGCTAGAGCCTTTCCACCGCCCGCTTTTATATCTTTAGCCGTTTGGTTTACATTTTTTTCAACAATATCCACACAACATACAGCGGCCCCCTCAGCACCAAAAAGGCGAGCCGTGGCCCCTGCAATTGCGCCGCCAGATGCAGTAACGAATGCAACCCTTCCATCAAGCCTTCCCATTAAAACCTCCGTTATTAATTTGTTGATAAAATTAAATGGCGGTAAATCCACCGTCTACAAAGACATCTGATCCTGTCATAAAGCTTGATTGTTCACTAGCGAGAAAAACCGCTGTATTTGCGATGTCTTCCGGTTTTCCTAGTCTACCGATAGGGTGCAACGGGACCATTCGTTCCCGTACTTGTTCCATCGTGGGGGTCCTAGCTAGGAGACGGTCTGTCTCAATGGCTCCTGGAAGTATGCTGTTTGCTCGAATATTATCTGAAGCGAAATCAAGCGCAATAGATTTGGAAAGTTGTCTAACCGCCCCCTTTGTTGCCATATAGGCGGGACGTTGATGCCATGCAATATAACCAAAAGTGGAGGAAATATTTATGAATTGACCTCCGCCAGCGGCTTGCATATGTGGTATCGCATATTTAGCCACAAGAAACATGCCAGTAAGGTTGACATCCAACACTTCTTGCCAAATTTCTAATGGCATAGTTTTTACAGTATGGAGAGGCTCCGAAGCCGCGGCTGCATTTACAACGATTTCCAATCTACCCAAGACGTCGGCAGTTTCGTCTACGCAAATTTTAACTTCTGAATCATTGGCAACATTACAAATTTTTGCGATTGCCTTCCCGCCATTTTCTTTAATATCAGTGACTGTCTTGTTAACCGTCTCTTTATTAATATCGACACAGCATACGTTCGCACCCTCGGCTGCAAATCTTCTGGCAATTGCCCCTGCTATACCGCCGCCGGCTGCTGTTACTAGGGCAACTCTGTCATCAAGCATTCCCATCAAATTTTTCTCCCTCTGAGGTTAGAATTATTTATTGTTTATCCCCTGAATTCTATTGCTTCGCCATCTGGTCCGGAAAAGACGACGCGTCGCCACCCTTTCTCCCGCTCTTCACGCGCGTCGGTACTATGAGGCTCTGTCAAAACTTTAAGACCTGCTTTCTTCAATCGTTCCACCTCGACATCAAACTGATCTGTCTCAAAACAAAAATGGAATCCATTCATTCCGCGGGCATCTCGATTAACGAGCTCTAGCACTGTGTCTCCGGATCGGAGATACGCAATTTTTTTTCCGTCTCCGGTCAAATGTTGGTAGTAGAGTTCGCAATCGAAATATTCTTCGTAGAAGGCAATAGACCGTTCAATATCTGCAACATCTAATGCGACGTGATCTATCCTTTTAAACATGTAGTTCCTTTCATCATCCCATGGGCTACCATTTACCTCGTAGCCCAAATAGTCAAACTGGTGTTTACAGCGTTTTTTAATGAGAGTGTGATATAAAAACTTAGAAAGCAGCATGACGAATTATATTGACGAGTTTATAACAAAATGGGCAATACCAACTAATAATTACGTTTCAAGGGTGGGTATGTGATTTTTAATATAAATTGGAACATGGTATTAAAGAAGTCTCTAGTAACCTTATTCTTAATACTCGTTCTGATAGTATTGGTTGGAGGAATTCACCTCTATATAAAAGCCGACGATATGATTAGGGCGGTCGTTACAGACGTTGGATCCAGAGCCACTGAAACAAAAGTAAAGGTGGGATTGGTTGACCTTTCATTCCATGAGGGAAAGCTATTGATGGCCGGCACCCAAATACAAAATGTTAAGTCTTTTAAAAGTAACACGGCCGTTACAATTGGCAGAATAAGCCTTAAGGTAAACCCTAATTCCTTAACTAATAATGTGGTTTTAATTAAAGAAATTATTATCACAGATCTTGACATTGCTTATGAATATATGGGGGGGCAGAGCAATTTTGGCTCTATTCGGGCTCGGGTTAAAAATTATTGCAATCGCTACAAGAAATGGAAACCCTTAGAAAACATAAAGGAACCTTTTGGATCCTTTAAATTCAACGCTATGAGTCTTTTAGTAAGCGAAGGAAAGATTAAATTTAGCTCGGACGGGCCCCTTAATTCTAATTCCGTTGTTTCTTTGCCAAAATTGTATTTGAAAAACTTTATCAAGAAAGATGGTGGGGTAACAACAACTGGCCTAATATGTGAGATTATTGAGGTGGTGGTTAATCATGTTTCTAAATCAGGAGATCACGGCTTCAGTGCGTTAACGAAAAACATAAAACAGGATGATGTGGAGCCGGCCAAACATTAAGTTGAGAAGATAAAAAAATAAATGGGTTGTTTGATTGCCAGAAGCTTGGTGAAATAACAAAGTTAAGAAAGGCATAAGCCTCATCTCAATTAGACTTAGGCTAAAATGATGGCCAGGGAGGTCACGATGGCGCCAGATGGCATGCATTCGATTAATATTCCTTCTCTTCAGGGAAAGGTCAGTGCTGATGAATGGAAGGCAAGAGTCAATCTTGCTTGCGCATATAGACTAGTCGCTCATTATGGCTGGACACACGTCACTGCTAATCATATTTCTTTGCGGGTGCCCGGAGATGAGGAGCATTTCCTTCTTAACCCATTCGGATTGTTATTTGATGAGGTCACTGCTTCCAGCCTGGTGAAAATTGATCTTGATGGCAACAAGGTAATGGATAGTGAGTTTGGCATAAATCAGGCTGGCTATGTAATTCATAGTGCCATCCACGGTGCGAGGCGTGATATCACTTGCGCAATTCATACCCACACAGAAGCTGGCATGGCAGTTTCAGCTCATAAAGAAGGTTTACTTCCTTTAAATATGAGTGCCATACGCTTTTACGAAAAAATAGCCTATCACGACTATGAGGGGGTAACTATTGACGTAGAGGAGCGAAAAAATATCGTTCAGCACCTTGGCGATCATTTTGCAATGATCCTGCGTAACCACGGACTTTTGACTTTGGGCCGCAATTTGGGTGAAGCGTTTTATCTAATGTATAATTTGGAAAAGGCCTGCAGAGCGCAGGTCGCCGCAATGGCTGGTGGACCAGAACTCGAGATACCGCCTGAGCACATTCTGAAGAAGTCTGCAGAACAAAGTTGGAGGCCTAATAACAATAATCCTGAGGAGCACCCCGCTTGGCCGGCCTTAATGCGAAAAATGGACCGGCTGGATCCCTCCTATAGAGAATAATGGATCAGAATCTCAATTTAAGATCGTCCTCCAGATTCAATTTTTTTCTCAGTAATCGACATAAACTTCTTGCGAGTTTCTAGCATAGCGTTGATGCAATTAGGGTCAAAGTCTTTCTTGGGCGCCGGGTCGGCACCCCAAAACCCGTATTTGTCTTCCCCTCTTAATAACATCGCAGTTGCACCCTCAAATCTTGTTTCTTTAACGTGGGGCGCGACATAGTGGATTGAGAAACCTATACGTGGATGATTTGCGGTATTTGGCCCTGAACTATGAACCACGCTCTCATGATGAAATACCACCTGGCCCGCTTTTAATTCGGCGTATACTGCTTTTTTTTCTTGAACATTGATTACGTTCTGTCCAAGTGTTGCCAGGTTATCTGGATCGGGCTTGATCTCGTGAATTGCAGTTTCTTTGTGAGATCCAGGAATGTAACGAAGGCACCCAGATTCTTTCGTAGAATCGTTAAAGCCAAGCCAGGCTGTCACGGTTTCTGAAGGTTCGAAGCCGTATACGAAACTGTCCGTATGCCAAGATATAAATCGTGGGTCATTGGCTTTTTTCGTAAAAAAAGAGGCTCCCCAACATAAAATATTAGGGCCAATCAAATCTTCAAGTGCATCCAAAAGCTTGGGGTGACTTACGACGTCGCAGAGCCAGGGGAAAGGCAATTGTGCTTTAATGCGAAAGCGGTTTTGCGGTTCTTCACCCAGCTCTTTTTCTAAAGAATTGAACTTTTTCCAGAGGTTCCCTGCTTCTTCTGGAGTGTACACTTCATATGGAAAAAGAAAGCCATCTTCTTGAAATTTTTTGACCTCTAGTTCTGTAAGCCCCTTAGCCATTTATCTGTTCCCCTTTTACTATTTTCTTTTGTAGGTGCCCACGCCCGGTCTAAAGGTCTTTTCGTCTAGGAATTGTTTCATACCCTCCTGACGACCCTGCTCTTTATCAACTCTTTGCAGTGCATCGCTTTTGCAACGTAGATAATCAGCCGCCTGTTCCATATTCATATCCCGAACCGAACGTATCGCTTCTTTGGTATAACGGATAGCCCAAGGATTTTTTTTCAAAAGCTTTCGCGCAATTTTTAGGGTTTCAGATTTTAATCTGGTACGTGGAACTGAGAAATTTACAAATTTCATTTGCGCAGCTTCTTTTCCATTAAATGTATCCCCTGAAATAGAATACCACATCGCGTCACGGAAACTCATAACTTGATTGACGTTCCAACCAACAAGTCCCCCTGGGATATGGCCCCAGTTAATTTCGGAAATACCAAAAACAGCGTCGTTTGCGGCAATGGCAACATCACACGATACAATTGGGGTTAGCCCTCCGCCGAAAACAAAGCCGTTAACCATGGCTATTGTCGGTTTTGGAAAGCCGGTTAGACGATAAGAACGCCAGCTTTCGGATGCTGCTGCTGCCCTGCTTCGGGAGACGGGGTCATTTGATAAACCCCGGAAATAGGTTTTCAAATCCTGACCAGCACAAAAAGCTTTTCCTGCCCCGGTCAAAATGACCAATTTGGTGTCGGCGTCGACTGCGAGGCGTTCTAGGGCGTCATCCATCTCATGATGCAGCTCCGGACTCATTGCATTTCGTTTCTCGGGTCTATTTAAAGTTAAAAAGGTGATACCATCCTTTCGTTGTTCTACGAGTACATTATTGTATTGGTATTTTGACCCCTTTTTTTGAATTGGTCCTTTCTTGGCAGTGGTACTTTTTACCATGTGTTTTCCTCCCATTATTTAGTTATTTTAGTACTCGCGCAAAATATTGCGAGCTATCACCATTTTCATGATTTCTGTAGGCCCTTCGGTAATTCGAAAACTACGAGATTGTCGCCATAACTTTTCTATGGGGAGGTCCGTAGTTAATCCAATGCCGCCATGAACTTGTAGACAGCGGTCGGCTGCCCTAAAGCCAAGCTCATCAGCATACATTTTTTGAATAAACCCATCCGTGCGGTCAACCATCCCCTCGGCTGCTCGGTTAGCTACATTGTAAACCATTAGTCTGGCAGCCTGTAATTCTACATAGGTATCTGTTATCATCCATTGAACGGCTTGTCGGCTTGCAAGAGGCTCACCAAAAGTCTCACGCTGTTTAGCGTAGTCACACATTAGATCAAGGCAGCGTTGTGCTGTCCCAACACCACGGGCGCCATGCTTCAACCGTCCGTTAGCTAGGAAACGTTGCCCGAGGGAAAATCCTTGTCCTTCTTCTCCGATCCGTTGCTCAACCGGTATACGAACATTGTCAAAAACGATTTCTGTTGGCTTGTCACCCATCATTGTGTCGTAATGCGTGGTTACTTTCACGCCTGGGGTATCCATATCTACGAGAAACATCGAGATACCGCCGCGTGACCCCTTTTCTTTGTCGGTTACGGCGAGTAATTGCGCAAAATCTGCTTCAGAAGCTCCAGTTATCCACCTTTTTGTTCCGTTAATAATGTAATGATCTCCATCACGGATAGCTGCGGTCCTCATTCCACCCGGGTCTCCGCCGGCATCGGGTTCACTCTGTGCAAAACAAGCCTCTTTTTCACCGTTGAGCACCGGTAATAAATATTTCTCCTGCATTTCTGGACTTAGTTCATATAGTGGTGCACGCACTTGGGGGCCCATGATTCCTCCGAGACCACGAGAAGGTATAGCTATGGTTCTTCCCAGCTGTTCCCATACAATGCATAACGAAATTAGATCAGCACCCACGCCTCCATATTCCTCGGGAACCTCCATTTTCCAGATGCCGAGTTCTTGAGCGCGCTTGTCGTACTTTTCTTTCCACTCTGGTTTCAATTCCCCATCTTCATTGCATGTTTCCATTTCCACTGGGATCATCTCTTCGTCCACGAATCGTTTCATCGTTTCTCGAAAAAGTATATGTTCCTCAGAAAGGGGGTATTCCATTTTAATTACTCCGTTAGGGACTTGCACTGCTTTCCGTAATGATCGGAGCGGGAGAGTTTATTGTCAATGCATGGTGTCCAGATTGACCCATCAACCGTGCAGGGTTACAAAAGAGGAAAAATAATCGTTAGGCCAATCCAGGGGGAATAAAATGGAGAATGATTTTCGTGCATTGTTGCTTGAAAAATCAGAAGACGGGGTCTCAGCCTCCATCAAACAACTCAAAGAAGAACAGCTTCCTGAAGGTGATGTAACTGTCTCAATATCCTACTCAACCTTAAATTATAAGGACGGTATGATCTTGAAAGGTGTTGGTGTCCTTGTACGAAATTATCCACATATTCCTGGTATTGATTTTGTAGGACGGGTAGAGCGTTCTGAAGCCTCAGAATATAGTGTAGGAGATAAAGTTATCCTTACCGGTTGGCGCGTTGGCGAGGCCCGCTGGGGAGGATTTTCCGAAAAAGCAAGAGTGCAGTCAGGGTGGCTCGTTCCTTTGCCTAAAGAATTGACTGAAAAGCGAGCGATGGCAATTGGCACTGCCGGACTCACCGCGATGCTCGCGGTTTTGGAATTTCAAAGTAATGGCTTGCTGCCCCAAAACGGTCCGGTCTTGGTTACGGGTGCTAACGGCGGTGTTGGTAGCGTTGCCATAAGTCTTCTCGCAGGATATGGATACGAAGTGCACGCCTCCACTGGCCGGTTGGATCTCTCAGACGACCTTAAGTCAATCGGAGCTTCAGAAATAATTGCACGTGAGGAACTTAATGCAGTTCCTGAGCGCCCTTTATTGTCAGAGCGCTGGGCGGGGGTCGTAGACACTGTTGGGGGGGATACTCTTGCGACGGTATTGCCTCAGATAAAAAGTCGTGGCGTGGTTGCAGCCTGTGGCAATGCTGGTGGAATTAAATTTAGCTCCACAGTAATACCTTTCCTACTACGCGGGATAAAATTAAGTGGTATTGACTCTGCGATGTGTCCTACAGGCCAGAGAAAAAAAGCATGGGAAAGGCTTTCTGAGGACCTTTCGACGACTGCACTCGACGGTTTGACAACAACTATTTCTTTAGACGATCTGCCTGAGTTTGCAGGTAAAATTCTCAAAGGAAAGATCAAGGGCCGGACGATTGTAGATGTAAATGCCTAAATTAATAATAGAAAAATAATAACAAGGAGATCCCGAGATGGATTTTAATTTGCCAGAAGAGCTTGTAATGCTCAAGGATAATTTGCGCCGGTTTGTTGATACAGAGCTGATACCGATCGAACGAGAGACAAATGATGGAACAGAATTTCTTCCTGGGGTCCAAGAGACATTGGAGGAAAAGGCAAAGGACCTTGGGCTTTGGCTGTTTGATGTTCCAGAGGAATTTGGTGGTTTAGGTCTAGGACATCTCTCAAAGGCTGTGATGTGGGAGGAAATGGCTCGCACCATCGCTATTCCGGCGCGAAATGCGTCAATATTTGGTCCTAGAGTAAGCCCCATTCTGTATACGATTAATGAAGAACAAAAAGAAAGATTTCTATATCCAGTGATTAAGGGCGAGAAGACCAGCTGCTTCTGCCAAAGTGAACCTGAGGCGGGTGGCGATCCAGGTGGTATTCGGACTACTGCTGTACGAGACGGCGACCACTATGTTATTAACGGTCATAAACGCTGGATTACAGGCGCTACGAATGCAGATTTCGCCCAAGTCGTTACAGCTACTGATCGAGAAAAGGGATCTCGAGGGGGGTTGACGGTTTTTCTTGTAGACATGGATACGCCCGGTATTACCAAGCTACGACAACAGGAATTAATGATTGCAGATAAACCTTGGGAAATTCTCTTTGAAGATGTTCGGGTTCCTGTTAATCAGCGGGTGGGAGAAGAAGGCGATGGAATGAGAGCTGCACAAAGTTGGCTTACTGAGGGTCGTTTACGACACGGGGCCCGCGGCGTAGGGGTTATTACCCGTTGTCTTGAAATGGCGGCAAGTTATTCCAATCAACGCTCGACTTTTGGTGATAAACTGTCATCACGCCAAACAGTTCAAAATATGCTTGTGGATATGTTTCAAAACCGCCATCAGCTGCAGCTTATGGTGTATAATGCGGCTTGGCGGGCTGACCAGGGCCAAGATGTGCGCAAGGAGTCCTACATGTGTAAATATTTTGGGGATGAGATGTCCTTCAAGGCTGCTGACAGGTGCATGCAAATTCATGGCGGCATGGGCCTGACGAAGGATATGCCCATAGAACAATTTTTCAGGGATCAACGCAGTATGGTTATAACTGAGGGGCCAACAGAAATATTGAAAATGGCTCTAGCTCGCCTAGTGCTTAGGGAATATGGCGAATAAGGAAAATAAATGGAAAAAAATTGTGATAACAATAAAGTCGAACTCCCGCCAGCACGTCCGACACTCAAAACTTTTGCCGCTTTCGCTGATTACATAGGACTTAGACTTGTTGACTGGGAACTCGACCGGTGTGTCATGGAATTTGATGTTGGAGACAATGTGCTAAATGGCACTGGTGTCTTGCACGGGGGTTGCATGTCCACGGCTATTGATACTGCTCTAGCACATGCGGCAATCTTTTGCACGGTGCCTGAGAACTATCGATCTGGTGCTACAGTCACGTTGACAGTAAATTTTATTCTTCCGGTAAAGAAAGGTAGTCGTGTAACTATTGAGTCAAAGAAGACTGGTGGAGGCAGAACTATGTTCATGTCGGTGGCTGAAGCTCGGGATGAGAGTGGTATAATAGTGGCAACAGGTCAGGGTATTGGGCGGTATCGGGATGGTTGCCATGTGCCTGAGGGTATGCCGAGGCCCGACGGAGTGCCAGATGGCAGGTCACCAGGCAGATTTTCATAAAAATATTCTTTCAAACAAATTAAAGTATGAATTATGACTAATATGTTCCGTGATGTTGAACCTTTATTGAAACCCAAATCAATGGCCATAGTCGGTGCTAGTGAGACTGGTGGTGATGGGTGGTCAAAGGTGTTATTTCACAACCTAAAAGAAGCGGGTATGCCCCTCAAGGTTTATCTAATTAACCCTAGCAGGAAGCAACTTTGGGGAGAAAAGGTATATCCAGATTTTTCTGCCTTGCCGGAACCGGTTGACCATGCTGCTGTGGTCGTGCCTGGGAGGTTCGTGAACGATGTCCTAAGGAATGGAATAGAAAGTGGTTTAAAAGCGGCCACTATCTTTTCTGCCGGATTTGGGGAAGGTCGGAAAAATATCGGAGCGGATCGTGGCGAAGAGCTTAAAAAAATTATAGCTGAGACGGGTATTTCGGTTTGTGGTCCAAATTGTATGGGTACTTTTTCTCTACCCAAAGATATGCTCCAATACCCTACCTCACGGCTTCGTAACCTTAAAAAGGGACCAATCGGAGGTATTTTTCATTCCGGAGGAACTCTAGGGTATTGGTTCGCGCGTGCGGCTCAACGTGGACTCGGATTTTCTTATGCTGTTTCTTGTGGTAACGAGTTTAGCTTGGATTGTGCTGACTATCTAAATTTCTTGGCCGCTGACGCTGATACCGAGATTATCGTTGCAATGTTGGAGAGTATAAGGCGTCCTAAAGCGTTTATGGAGGCGGCGCGCCGGGCGTTTGAGGCTAAGAAACCAGTGATACTTGTGAAACTGGGTAAAAGCGAACTTGGAAAAGAGCAGGCCAAGACCCATACAGGGGCAGTTGCTGTAGATGACGATGTTTTTATGGCGATGTGCAAAAAGTATGGGATTACTCGCTGTCAAAATTTGGATGATATGGTAGAGATTGCCATGGCATTTACTCAAAGACGGTATCCTGAAGGGGATCAGCTCGCAATTGTGACAACCTCGGGCGGAGCTGTGGGATTGTCTCTTGATGCCGTTGCAGATGAGGAGGCTATTTTGGCACCACTTTCACCAGGAGTGGTAGAGAAGATGGTTGACTTGGTCCCGGAGGAAATTGACGTTTACAATCCAATGGATGCCGGCACTCCCTTGGCCGGTGACGTTGCGCGGTTCTGCAAACTTTGTAAGCTTTTTGCAGATGATCCGGCTGTAGATATTATTGCAATGCAGGGGCGTTTACCCCTTCCTGGTGATACAGAAACCGCTCATTTATATGTTGATTTAAGGGACTATACTTCCAAGCCTATCTTGCCTTTTGCGCGAATGTCAGAAAATGCTGATCAGGAATATCGCGATTTTCAGGATGCTGCGGGCCTTCCTTTTCTTTTTGGTATTCCTGAAACGGTCAAGGCTATGCAGGCATTGGTAAAATATGGAGCCGCTCGCAGACGAGGTATAACTGATTTACCCGTTGCCGCTGGTGAAGTCCAGAATATCTCTGATGAGGACTTGGTTAAAGTGCTGGCTGATAGGGGTTTGACCTCGCCTTTGCAAACAATTGAAACGAAGCCGGCGGCGGCAAGATTAGCGGCTGAAAAAATTGGCTTTCCAGTTGCACTAAAAATTATTTCGGATGAAATCAGTCATAAAACTGAAGCAGGGGGTGTTGTCCTTAATTTGTTGGATGGGATTGCTGTAGAAAATGCAGCAAATGAACTCCAAGAAAAAATTGGAGCGGATAAGATCAATGGCTTTCTAGTGCAAGAGATGGTTGAAGGACTTGAGATTTTGGTCGGAGTTCGCGATGATCCAGACTTTGGGCCGCTAGTAGTTGTTGGGCTTGGTGGTATTTTTGTTGAGCTGGTGAAGGATGTGTCGCTGCGTTTGGCGCCCGTAAATGATGTTGATGCGAGGGAGATGCTTATGGAGCTAAAGGGTGCTGAGGCTTTAGAAGGTTTTCGCGGACAGCAACCTCGAGATATAAATGCCTTGGTAAAGGCAATCGTAGGGTTATCGGAATTTTTTGTTGAAAATCGAGAATGGCTCTCTGAAATTGAAGTAAACCCTGTCATTGTATTGGAAAAGGGAAAGGGTGTCCGGGCGGTTGATGTTAGACCTGTTTGCAGGGATTAATCGCCAAAAACTTTTGAATAATTTTGAAAACTAGATAAAAGAGTGTTTAAAATAGGAGAAAACCGATGCTAAAAAAGAAATTCAGCTGCGTTAAGTTAGATCAGCAAAAAGATGGAATTACTTGGGTTATTTTTAATCGACCCGAAAAACGCAATGCCATGAGCCCAACATTCCATGCGGAAATGATGGAAATCATGAAATCGCTTGAAACCGATACAGATACTAAGCTCGTTATTCTAACGGGAGCGGGAACTGCATATAGTGCGGGACAGGACTTGAAAGAATATTTCCGCGAAACCGACGGAAATAACGCTGCAAAGGCTGCGGCTGGCGCCAACAGTCGTTGGCGTAGCGACGTGCTTTGGATGTATAATAAACCGACTATTGCTATGATTAACGGTTTTTGTGTCGGAGGAGCATTCACTCATTGTATTTGTAGTGATTTTGCGATAGCGGCCCATGATGTAACCTTTAGTTTGTCGGAGGTTAATTGGGGTATTCTGCCAGGCGGAATGGTATCTAAGATGATGTCAGATACCGTGCGTCCCCGTGACGCAATGTTTTATGCTGCAACGGGTCGACCTTTTAACGGTAAGAAGGCAGCTGAAATAGGTCTGATTAACTTTTCTGTTCCGAAGAAAGATCTAAAAAAGGAGACCCTTAAGCTTGCAAGGGAATTATTAGATAAAAATCCTAATGTATTGCGCGGGACGAAACACGCTATTAGAGCGACACAAACAATGTCATGGAGAGCGGCTGCAGATTATCTAGCTGCCAAGCAAGCAGAGATTAAAATGCGTGATGCGGCAAGAGGGCATGACTCATACCAAGAGGGTATTCGCCAATTTATTGATGAGAAAGCCTACCGACCGGTTTTCTCTCCCTATGTGGGTGCTTCAGATGGAAAGACCACGGAAAAAGGTGGGAAGCCTAGGGCATCCGCTGCTCGTAAAAAGAAAGCACCAGCAAGAAAAAAATCGGCGAAAAGAAAATAGTAATTTGAAAATTAGAAACCAGATTCTGAGAAACGGTGCGGATATATCCGCACCGTTTTTCTTACATAAGGAATTTTCTAGATTTCATTCACTCCATGAAATGATTGGGGTAAAATGTTTATCTATAGGCTCCACCCGGGCGAGATAGTGCTGGTCGACAAGGTGTTTCATAAATGTTTCTAGTGTTTCGCGGTTAGCCTCAACTCCATAAGCCCAAGTCTTTTCCCCCATTAGCGCCTGCATTTCTTCTATTTCATCATGAAGCCATGGCAAGATAATACGCTGAGCCCCTGAAAATCTCATTTGTTCTATTCCCCATTTTTTAGATTGTTCGCAAGCTTTAAAGAGACTTTCCGCTACCCAGGGGTGCTTAATAAAAAGCTCTTCACGAATTACGAGGGTATGCATTATTGGGTGGATGCCCGTTTTCTTATAGTACGCTTTCTCTAGTTCTCTATAATTAGGGAAAAGTCGTGTTACATTATTATCGTTATGCAGGGCATCTGGTCGGCGGGCTCCAAAATAGGCGTCAATTTCGCCGGATTCCAGCATTTCATTAAGACATCGATTTGAGGGGATAATGGTTAAAGGGAGTTCCTTGGTAGGACGTAAGTCCATATCCTGATCTTCGGCACGGGGGGTATTAACTCCCCCCTCAAACCACTGAAGGGTATTCATATCGACATTAAATTCATCCTGTAAAATTCCGCGAATCCACACGGCGGCGGTTTGCCGATATTCCTGAACCCCTACACGTTTACCTTCAAGGTCCGTTGGTTTGGTTATCCCCGAATCAGAATTAATGAAAACGAAACCATGACGAAAGACTCGAGAGGGAAACACGGGGATTGCTACATAAGGAAATTTTCCTCTTATTCGAGAAATTAAATAGTGGGCAAGTGACATTTCGGCTACATCAAAAGAATTAGTCTTTATCATTCGTGCAAAAATTTCCGGTGGTGACTGAATGGCAATGTATCGAAGATCAATTCCTTCCGGATTTATGACACCAGTGCTCAATGCTTCCATTCTGTCATAAGGACCACAAGCCAAGGTAATAGGTAACTTTTTCACCAATACTATCTCCTATTTTAGGGCATACCTTTTGTGAAACGCACTATAAATCCATAAAATATATCAAGATCTATAATATACTAATATCATTTTCTCTGGTAAGTTGAAGTTTCGGTTAGGTTATTTTCTCTGTCGTAACCTTTGCGGCTACTGTAAAATACGAGGAACATTAAGCCTGTCCCCAAAAGGAAGGTGAATGTGATCCCAAAAGCCATTGCTATTTTTCCATGCAGGGAAATTTCAACATCACTTATACTGACCCAAATCTCGTACGCGACATACATAGATCCTGCCATCAGAATAATTAGGAATATAATGAGAAGTATTATTTTCATGGATTTAAATTCTATAAAAATTTATATATTCGAATGTGGTTCCCACGAAAGATTATTTAAATAATTTTTTTCAAATGATGAGATTTGATCTTCGAATTGCATCGTGTATCCAACTGAATCTAGTCCCTTTAAAAGACGATCACGGCGATGGGCGTCAATATCGAATGCGTGGGTCCCTTGATCCGGCGCCGTGACCTTTTTTTCCTCTAGATCTACGGTAATTTCCGCTCCTGGGGCATTATGTAATTGTTGTCTCAAAGACCGAACGGTCTCTTCCGGTAGAACCACCGGTAATAGACCATTGTTAAATGAATTATTATAAAAAATATCTCCAAAACTGGCTGCAATAATCGCTCGAAATCCAGCATCTACAAGAGTAAATACCGCCCCTTCACGTGAAGAGCCGCATCCAAAGTTATCGCCTGCAACAATAATTTTTGCTGAACGGAAGCCCTCTTTATTTAAAATAAAATTTTTATTCTCATTTTCATCTTCATCTAAACGAAGATCCTTGAAAACGTAGCTGCCATAAAGTTCATCGCGAGGCATCATTAGGTGACGGGCAGGGAGAATTTGGTCAGTATCGATATTATCCTGATCCATAGGTGCTGCGATAGCAGTAACGCAGATGAAAGGTTTCATTGTTTTTTTCCCATTCTACGGACATCTGTAAAATGGCCATTTACTGCCGCGGCGGCGGCCATGGCTGGACTTACAAGGTGCGTTCGGGCGCCCCTTCCCTGTCTTCCTTCAAAGTTTCTGTTGGAAGTTGATGCACATCGCTCTCCATTTTTTACGAAATCACCATTTACCCCAATACACATCGAGCATCCAGCTTCCGGGCGCCAATCTACCCCAGAGTCAATAAATATTTTATCTAGGCCTTCTTGTTCCGCTTGGCTCTTGATGAGTCCTGAGCCGGGAACTATCAGCGTTGGGATTTTGGCTTTTCTGCCATTGAATACGGTAGCAGCTTCCCGTAAATCCTCAATTCGGCTGTTTGTGCAGGACCCGATAAATACGCGGTCTACCTTGATATCAGAAATTACCTGTCCAGGCATTAGACCCATATATTCCATTTTACGTTTTAATGCCGCTTGTTTTTTTGTGTCGGTTTCTAGAGACGGATCAGGAACGCTACCTCCAATTGGTAATACATCTTCCGGGCTGGTTCCCCATGTTACCATGGGTTCCATTTGAGTCGCATCAACAGTCGCTTCCTTGTCAAATGAAGCGTCTCTATCGCTCGAGAGAGTCCTCCAAAATTCTTCGGCCCTATCCCAGTCAGATCCCTCGGGTGCATAGGGCCTACCATTTAGGTATTTAAAAGTTTTTGTATCAGGCGCAATCATCCCCGCCCGTGCTCCAGCTTCTATCGACATATTGCAAACGGTTAATCTTTCCTCAATGGAAAGATCTTCTATACCTTGTCCAGTATATTCAATGACATGCCCGCTTCCTCCTGCAGCTCCAATTCTGTGAATAATTGATAGGACTATATCTTTCGCTGTTACGCCGATTGGGCGTTTACCGGTAACGGTTATCCTCATTGATTTTGGTTTTGGTTGCCATAAAGTCTGAGTTGCAAGCACATGGCTGACATCTGAGGCGCCGATCCCAAAGGCAAGAGCACCAAGTGCCCCGTGGGTTGATGTATGCGAATCTCCACAAACAATAATCATGCCGGGTTGGGTGATACCTTGTTCTGGTCCTACGACGTGGATAATGCCCCTTCGTTGATCTTTTAACTCGAAGAGGTTTAATCCGTTTCTTTTTGCGTTTTTTAAAAGATTGGTAACTAAAGCACGTGTCTCCTCGTCGGCATAATCTGAGTTATTTAATCCCGTTGTTGGTGTGTAATGGTCCGGTATAGCATAGGTTCGTTCGGGGTGACGTACACTGCGATCATTTCCGTGGAGCATATTAAAGGCATGAAAAGATAATTCGTGGCAATAATGTCGGTCAATGAAGAGGAGAGTCTGGCCGGCTTCGTTATTGGTAATGGTATGATGTTTCCAAATTTTTTCAAAAAGTGACTGCGGAGCGCTCATTTAAATTTCCTTTTGGAACCAATATGTAAATGTGAGGATCCTATTTATTCTTTTGGTAGTGCGTGTCGTTGCATTAAGCCAGCTTGAGATGCGGCAAAGACAAGAGTAAGGATTATCAGTCCAAAGACTTTGAAAGATATCCAAAAATCTGTGCTCTGCGTGCGCCAAATGATTTCGTTAAGTAGAGCCATCGAGACGAAAAACCATGCAAACCTAAGTGTGAGTTTATGCCAGCCGGCGTCATCCATTGGCCATGCAGCTGACATCAAAGGCCTGAGCAAAGGTTTCTTAAAAAGAAGGCCCGTAAAAAGAATGATAGCAAATAAGGCTTGAACAATAGTCGGTTTCATCTTTATGAAAGTTTCATCTTGAAGCCAAAGTGTCAGTCCCCCGAACACTCCAACAATTACAGCTGTTATTAAAGGCATCATGGGTATGCGTTTTACAACAATTAAAGAAACTACTAGGGCAACCGCCGTTGTAACCATCAAAGCGGCAGTCGCTGTCAGGAGGGGTGTGCTCTTACTTATATCGGGTGAGAGCATGTAAACTATAAAGAAAACGGCTAAAGGTGTATAATCTAGAGTAGGTTTCAACCAATTAGGTTCAGCTTTTTCATTTGTCATCGCAAATTCCACTTTCTTGAACGCTTGGATATTAGTAACACATATTAACGAGTGCAATGAGACAATATGGATTATTGGTGCGTTGACGGGGTGCCCTTGGCAAATTACCGTCAAGGAAAGAATTGGCCTAAAACGTCATTAATGCACAATATTTTAAGGGATATTTCAATGGTAGAATTCACAAACGTACAATTAGAAGGCAATGAAATGCGGATTGCTTATTCATCACCGGGGGACAAAGCAGAATATCCCGCGATAGTGGTTATGTACCATCGAGGTGGGTTTGATGAATTTACAGTTAAGGTTTGTGATGATTTGGCGGACGCTGGTTTTTTTTCAGCGGCAATGGATCTTTATCATTGGCCACCCCTTCTGGAACCTGCCGCAGAAAACCCATTTCCCGTTGATCCTGAGATAATCAAGGATATAACAGCAACTGTGGGTTGGTTATCAGGACGAAAAGATGTTGATAGTAATCGTCTGGGCATTTTGGGTCACTGTATGGGTGGCCGTATGGCCTTGTTGGGCGCTGCTACTCATGATGTTTTCAAGGCTTGTGTGCCCTATTATCCCGGTAATACCTTTAAGCCGTGGAGTGAGGATGGACCGTCACCATTTGAGCTTTTAGGGGATATCAGAGCCAGGATATTGGGTTTCTTTGGCAATGACGACCAAAATCCTTCACCTGAAGATCGGGATAAAATTTCTGCTGAGTTGACGAGGCTCGGTGTTGAGCATGAATTTCATGGTTATGACGGTGCCGGCCATGCCTTTCAAAACTTTGTTGCTCCAGAGCGCTTTCGTCCCGAGGCGACAGTTGATTCTTGGAGTAAGACGATCAGCTTCCTGAACCAAACTTTAAAGGACTAAGCAATTATTGGTTTTTGTTTCTTGAAGAAAAATTACAATATTACATCATGGATTTAGAGATTTCCCACGCGGTCCTTAAGGAATTAGTTGTAGCAAATAGGATTTTGGCTAACGAAGGAGTGGTTGATGCCTTTGGGCATGTTAGCGTACGGCATCCAGAGAACCCTGAGAGGTATATCATGGCTTGCTCCCGTAGCCCTGGGATTGTAACTATTGCAGATCTAATGGAGTACACTTTAGACGGTGACCCCATCGACCAACAGGGCCGCCCAATGTACGCTGAAAGACATATCCACGGCGGTATTTACGAAGTTCGATCAGATCTACATTCTGTTATACACAGTCATTCTCATGCCGTTATCCCATTCGGTTTGACGGGCGCAGCAATACGACCAGTTTTTCATATGGGGTCGACTATGCTTGGGCCAATCCCAATATGGGATATTTCCGATAAATTTGGAGACACTACTTTACTGGTTCTTAACATGGAGCAGGGGCGTGACTTGGCTAGGGGACTGAACCATGGGCAGATCGCATTGATGCGTGGGCACGGGTGTGTGGTTGGAGCGGAGACAATTAAAAAGGCGGTTATGATGGCGGTATATTTGGAGGATAATGCGAAGCTCCAAATGCAGGCAATGCAAATGGGTCAACCGCGATATATGACTGCAGAGGAAATAAGACTTTGTAGTGAGCGCATCGGAGGGGATCTGGCAATTGATAGAGCATGGGAATATTGGTCAGTTCGCGCTGGCTGTAGTGACATTTGAAACATCGAGCTAGATTGTAATCTGTAATTGGAACTTTTTTAAGCCCATGAATTCTGAAAGTCTTATTCAAATTTACGATAGACGACTTGAGGACGGAAAAATTCGTCCAGATCCAGATCAACAGAAAATTGCTCGTATGTTACAGGGTCTCAACGATAATTTAAAGAAGGCCAGTCAGCCAGAGGCAGGGATTACCAACTTATTGAAATTCTTTCAGGGAGGTCTTCAAGACAAACGGCTAATGAAGGGTCTTTATATCTATGGCCCCCCCGGCCGGGGAAAATCCATGCTGATGGATTTATTTTACGATAACTCGTCTGTGATCAAACGCAGGCGTGTGCATATTCATCCTTTCATGCAGGAAGTACAGACCAAACTGCATCAGTGGCGTCAGGAAGGCGGCGGCAAACAGGCTAAAGAGCCTCTACCACGTTTGGCACAGGAAATTGCAGCGGAAAGTCCATTGCTTTGTTTCGACGAGTTTCAAGTTGAAGCCGTGGTTGATGCAATGATTTTGCGGCGCCTATTTGAAACTATGTTTGAATATGGAGTAACTGTGGTGGCAACGTCAAACACTGCTCCAGATGATCTTTATAAGGGAGGATTGCAGCGCGATCGATTTCTGCCATTTATAGAATTGCTTAAGGAAAAAATGCAGGTTGTGGAATTGTGCGGCGGAACTGACTATCGCCGCGACCGTATTAATTCTGTAGGGGTATATCATAGTCCCCTTGGAGTGGGAGCTGAGGAAGCTTTAAATGATGCTTTTTTGGGTCTTACGGATGGTGCCGAAGGTATGCAGGAAAAACTCCTTGTTCATGGAAGGACAATTCTTGTCCCAAAGGCAGCGCGCGGAGTAGCGTATTTTCCGTTTGATGCGCTTTGTGTTCAGCCTCTCGGTGTCGCGGATTATTGGACGATTGCTTGTCGGTATCAGACCCTAATTTTATCTGAAATACCAATTTTTAAGCCAAGTGATAGAAATATTGCCAAACGTTTCAGTATTTTAATAGAAACTTTATATGAACAGAAGACGAAGTTGATTTGTTCTGCGGCGGCAGCTCCTGACAATCTCTACACGGAAGGTGATGGCGCTGAAATTTTTACTCGTATAGCCTCTAGGTTAGATGAGATGCAATCCGAAGAATATTTGTCTGCGCCACATAATCCGGCAGCCCCAAAAGTGCTTTAGCTTATTTAATTATTTCTGGTTATTGACCATGTTTTTGTCAAAGTACCATCCCGTTCTGGGGGCAAAAATATGGCTTCTTCACGGCAGGATTCTAAAGCGTCAATCGGAGGTAGTTTATCATTCCATTTTACCCCGATAAATCTACAACCCGTTAAAGCCCTCGCGCCGTCTGAAGCTAACCAGACTGACGGCGGCACGATGATTTCTGGTGGCAGGAATTGTTTATTATTGATTTTAGCTGCCGCTCTAACGGCTGGAAGGACAAACTCTGTCTCCACTGCACCTCCGGGGGCAATAGAGTTTACAGTCACTCCGGTGTTCTTTAAATCTTGGGCCCAACATAGCGTCATCGCTTCAAGGGCGGCCTTCGATGGCCCATAGGGGGATTCATTAGGGCGGTACATTGACGATCGAGATTTGCTTACATTAATAATTCGTCCATAATTCTGTTTTAACATGAACTTTACAGCTGAGTAAGCCATATTAAATGGTCCATTTATGTTTGCGTTTACAATCGCACTCCAGCCGTTTGGGTTGCCCTCGTAAAATTTGACGCGGTCATCTGCCATCATGCCCTGACCGAGACCTGCATTGTTGATCAAAATATCTAGCCGGCCCAAATCCCTAATTGTCTGACGTACGACCTCCTGACAAGCACCTAAGTCGGTGACATCTGATTGAATGGCCAGCACCGATAACTGGTTGTTTATATTTTGGAGTTCTTCAGCCACTTTTTGAATCTGGTCTATATTTTTAGCTGCTGTAATTACAATACCTCGCGCTCCCGCTTCGGCATATCCTATAGCCATAGCGCGACCAAGACCTCGACCACCACCGGTAATTATTGCAATTTTTCCTTCCAGTGGATTTTTCATATGACTTTCCTCAACAATGATATGCACTTAAGTTAGAATAGCCATATAATCTGAACATATAAATGTACTTGTTGGGTATTTGAAAGGTTCGTGTAGATATGTCTCTGGATTTCGAAGAGTGTCCTTTTTGGGATTTTTCAATTGATTTGTACGGTCGAAAAGGTGTTTCAGCAGCCTGTATTGCTCTTCAGGACAGGCATAAACTGGACGTCAATATCATTCTGTTGAGTATGTGGATGGGTCATAGTGGCAGGGCTGTGATAAATCATGATACCCTAATTAACGCGCTTGATGTATCAACTCGCTGGAATAAAGAGATCATTTGTGGCATTCGGGCAGTAAGGCTATCTCTAAAAGATAATTTCGCTCCTATACCTATAGGAGATAGTGAACAGTTGCGTAAAAAATTGTTGGCCTTAGAAATAGATGGCGAGCATCTGGAACAATTAGCTATAGCGTCCACAATAACCTCAGAACCAAATTCTCAGCTCGACCAGACCTTACGCCTAGCGATTTGCACAGCTAATTTGGGTCTTTATTTTACGCACTTGGACGCCAAATTAATCGAGGAAGACTATTCGAACGTAAGAGACATTATATCGGCAACATTCGACGGAATTAATGAAGAAAATGTTAATTTGGCAATGCAGTCATTTGCTGCTATTTAGCTAACAATGGCATTATGGTAACAATACCGCATATAAAAATTTAACTGAGTTGGGACTATAGGGTATCAGTAGAGTTAGATGGCAAGCTTAAAAGGTAGAATCCAGTCTCGTTTAGAAAAACTGGGTAAATCAGCCCGCAGGGCATCAATAGATGGGGGATTGAACCCTGATGCAATACGGAATGTTCTAAGAGATAAATCGTTGAGTCCGAGGTGGAATACTTTGGAGGGTATTGCACGGGGCCTCGATTGGAAGGTGGAAGCATTACTTGGGCTACCGTCAAGCCGCACTACCAAAGAAGATGGTAAATCAGATTATGGCCTAGCTCCCATTGTTGGGCACCACAGCTCAATGGTTGCTGTAGACCGAGCTTCTCATGAGTTTAGAAGAGGACGGCCAATAAATATTCGAGATTCTTCCGGGACCTCTTTGCTTGCCGTCCCATCCGAAATGGCAACTGACAAGGCTATCAATTGGCTGATAGAAATGGGGGTCAGTGATCCTGCTGTGGCTATCACGCATCATCGTGCACGAACATTAAAAGTGCGTTTATACACCGATCAAATTGTATTGATCCCCTTTAAATTTTGGCGCAGTGCGGAAATTGCAAAAACCATCGCTGATCCGAGAGCTGACTTATCTAACCCCCTCAGAGGACCTTATGAGGCCATAAGGTCTGCTACAAGCGAGGCAAGTATTGCAGCTGTTCAACTTGCTAAAATAGCCCGCCTGTTGCCGTCGGCCATTTTAGTTGAGTGCAGTCAAGAGGTTGAACAATCTTTTAAAGACGAGGGCGGATATACAATTCTGAACTCGGAAATAATGTCCTATGAAATGGACACATCTGCAGCACTAAGACAAATAAATGCTGCCCGCGTTCCGCTGGAGAATGCAGAAAATACAAGAATCCTATCCTTTCGATCACCAGATGGGGGAAGAGAGCATCTCGCAATTGTCATAGGGGATCCGCCGATTGGATTACCCGTTTTGGCTCGAATACATTCAGAGTGTTTTACGGGAGATCTTATAGGGTCATTGAAATGTGACTGTGGGCAGCAACTGCGCGGAGCAGTATCCCAAATTTCACAGGAAGGTGCAGGGATACTACTTTATTTACGGCAAGAGGGTCGGGGAATTGGCCTAACCAACAAGTTAAGGGCGTATGCGCTGCAAGACCAAGGCTTTGATACTGTAGAAGCCAATGAACGGTTAGGATTTGAATCAGACGAACGAATTTTCTTGCCTGCAGCCAGAATTCTGAAACAGTTGGGCTATGAAACGGTCCGCCTGATGACGAATAATCCAGATAAGGTGGAAGGCCTAAAGTCATCTGGAATAGACGTCGTTGAGCGCGTACCGCATGCATTCCCTTCAAATGACCATAACGAATTTTATCTATCGGTTAAAAAGGAAAAAAGTGGTCATTTATTATGATGTTGCGAGCATTTTTTTATACATGGTGAGGCTTCCAGAAGCGATTTTATTAATGCTCCTTGAAGCTTATCGCTTTCGGCATCATAAACATCATGGTTGATTTGCTCTCGGACTAACCATTGTTGCTCTATATGTAAAAATCGGTTGGTTGTCGTGAAAGTACCCTTATGACAAATGTCGGGGCTCAAGTTTAAGTGTCGGCCTTGGATATTGGTGTGACCACATACCCGGCGATATTTGTATCTATTATCCTGCAAGTCCTGACAACTTGTAGCTAGCTTTGATGACTTCAAGGATTTTCTAAGACTATCTCGAACTCTATTTACAACACTGGCAGCATTGTTTTTTTGGCCCATTGAGCCATCAGAAAGTACAAACAATGTCTTGGTCTCCCTGCCAGAAAACCCGTGCAACTGAATAAAAAGGGCTTTAGGCCATAATTTTGCGAATAAAACGTGACTGGAGTGGAACATGTTGGGCAGATAATGAGACGGGTCTGAAATCGGGTAACTCTCTCTTATGCCGCCACAAACACTAGTTCTTCCATCACAGTGAGATTTCGACATAGCGGCACAGCGATTGTTGCCCGAGATAATTGCGGCTCTTCCCCTTAAGGCTTTTAAAAGAAGAACGGATTGGATTCCTGTAAGTCTATCTTTTATAGGGTGGGGTGCTTCTAAAACTAAGTTTCTTTCAGGGTTTCTCGCAATAATTATGTATGGCCCCTTTCCGGTGCGTATGGGACTTAAGTACCAAAAGCCCTTTTGATCCTCGGTAATTAATTCAGCAGTGTATTGTTCTGACTTTAATTTAAAAAAATTCGGATTAAGTGGTTGCTTAAGGATTGTGTTAATTAATTGCTTTAGATCTGAGAAGTCTGACTTTTTATAGGGGATAGTTTCGATAGAATGCTGTGGTAGATATTCAGCGTGTTTTATTTTATCCCTCAAGGACGTGTTACTACATCCTGTTACAATAAAGACAACAACAGAGGCGATTATTATAAAATGATTTTTGAAATGGAAAATGGTTGATTTAAACAATATCTCAGTTTACTGAGGCGAAATTTCGGGGTCCCCCGCAGTCATATAATCCCAAAGACGTTCATATATTCTGCCGGTTCCGGTTGCCCTTACCTTGCTTTCCGCTTCTGTAAAACAAACTGACTCGTTTTCCGCCTTAGAGGCCATAACCGCCAATTCGGTACCTGCGGATTCTTCTAAATAAAATGCCATAACAATGCTTTCTTCGACCGTGGGTGCCACGCATACAGCACCATTCCCTCTCATGACTATGGCTCTGTTATTTCCTAAAGATTTTGCAAAATCAGAAGCCTGTTCGTCCGATCGCAAGAGTAGAGGGTCATCCCAGAGAGGTGGACTTGGATAAAAATAAGAGCCGAAGCCCAAGCGGGCTTTCGGTGTCTTTCTGAAAGTTGAGAGGGTCATGACATTTCGAGGAAACACACGGCAAATGCCGTTCACATCTTTCCTAGCTGCGTATATTTGTTGATGACATCTTACTTCTCCAAGAACCCCGCTGGGTAATTCTCCATTTATGGGTACTACAGACCCATCCTCTCCTGGTTTTATTAAGCCCATCGGCTTAGGTGCGCATACAAGAAATTTTCTATCATCAAGCCGTGCACTGACATGTCCGTATGCATGAACAAGGTTATGTCGCGCTAACGCCCTTGCTGCTAACCTAACCCTCTTTTGGGTATTTTCTATCGGTTCCTCAAGTGATCCAAAATCGTTTCCCATAACAATTTTACTTTCTGAATTCAGGAATGTCTGGTTTTGATCCCCAAGCGCAGAACGCTTCAGAAGTAAACGGAAACTGGCGAGGCTTATAATTGGGGTCTTCTATAATTTTTACACCATGGGAATATTCATAGACCATTCCGTCGGGACCCTCGTAATATAAAAACATGGCCCCAGAGGTTACGTGACGACCTGGGCCAAAAACAATATGAACCTGCTTCTCAGATAAGAAATAGTATGACCGCATTATGTCGTCGATACTTTGGACCTGAAAGTTTACGTGTTGTATCCCTGGGGTATTCGCGGGGAAAAGGGCAATTCGGTGGTGAACAGAGTCGAATGACAATAGACCGGCGTCTCCTATCCAGTCATTTGGACGCAAATTGAAATTTGTTGTCCAAAACTTCTCATCCCTCGGAGCGTCACTCGTCTTTAGTCCCACATGGCTAAATTCGGTAATTCCCGCGTCCCTTGTAGGAAAATATCGTCTCGCAGATTTTTGCGGTCTTGTTACGACTTCGAATTTGTTACCCGTAGGGTCGGAGAATTTAAAAAAATTAACTACCCTGCGATCACGGAGCTCTTGATCCGTTCCCCATTTTACCGCGACTCCTGCACTCTTGAGATCCTCAAATCCAGCCTCGAGTTTATCTTTGTCGGCTACTTCAAAAGCTACCACGTGTTCGTTTATACCACCTTTCACATAGCAGATGTCATGATCACGTTCATCGCCACGAACATAAATTCGGTTATCTTCTCGACGGACCTCCTGAAGCCCTATTGTTTCGGTAGCAAATGAAACAGCTTCTTGAAGGTCAGCAGCGCCTAAACGGATATATGCGAGGTCAATTATTTCAATCATACATCTATGATAGGTTACAAACGTCGCTATGCAAGTGTTACATTAATTGAATTATAGTTTTCAAACTTCAACTCGACTTATTAAAAGCAAGGTGTTTCTGTTGGTAATACAAATTACGATATCTTTATTCTTCAATATTCAGGATTGGTTTTATTATAATCAGCGACTGGAAAAACTCTTCAGCCCATTGGTCACAAATAAATGAATATATTTTTATACCACATAGTTTTTGTGATTGTGCTGATATTAGTCTCAGCATTTTCTACTCGTTTAATGCTTAAGGTTGGCATATTGGCGCAGCCAAACCATCGGTCCTCTCATGATAAGCCGACACCGAGTGGCGGTGGAGTTGGTTTTGTTGCGGTTATTATAATATCTATAATTCTATTTCTTTTCATTATCGATGGTGGATTCCATGATACCCAAATCTTCTGGTTGCTAGGCGGGTCATTGGTTGTTGCAATTGCTGGATTTGCTGATGACCTAGGCAGATTGCCGAATTTTAAAATAAAACTTCTGTTACAGTTATGTGCAGTTCTGATGTTGTTTTTTGGGGATTTGGTTGTCAATCACATTACAATACCTGCTGTCGGAACTATCAGTCTAGGGTGGTGGGGGTATGTGGTTACATTAATTTGGGTTATTGGCCTGACCAATGTATTTAATTTTATGGATGGCCTGGATGGAATAGCTGCGGGCACAGCTATTATCACGGCCTTTTTTTTCGCGGTTATAGCATTATTGGAAAACAATTTTCTGGTTTTTGTCTTTAGCTATATCATCATGGCTTCTGTGTTTGGTTTTCTGCCCTTTAATTTTCCGAAAGCCCATCTTTTTATGGGCGATGTTGGCAGTCAATTTCTTGGTTTCCTGTTTGCGGCACTTTCGGTATTTACTATTACTGCAATAGAGGTCCAGCTTCCCGTTTGGCTAATGCCAACACTATTTCTCCACTTTATCTTTGATGCAGCTTTTACCGTAATCAGACGTTTACTTTCTAAACAAAATATTACTGAGGCTCACCGATCCCATTTGTATCAACTACTTAATCGTTTGGGGTGGTCTCATTCTTCGGTCAGTATTTTGTATGTATTTTTAGGCGTTTTACAAGGGTTAACAGTGATCTTCATGCAGGATGCATCGCCCATGATCAAAACGATATTGCTATTGGCATTTATAAGTTTTTACACAATTTGTGGGATTTTAATATTTAGGGCTGCGAGAGTTAAAAACTTAATTTAGGTGTAAAAGTGCTATCGACCTTTTTGTCTTTAGCGCTATATAGTGCCTGATTGAACCAACACTGCAGGGGTTAGATATGTCTGGAGATTTTGAAGATCATTGTTGGCGTGATTTCATCGATGAGGAAACGCTGGAAATTTATAGTCATTACAATCGCGAGGTATTTGTCGGAAAAAATCCCGCAGTTCTTATGGTTGATGTCTATAAGGCTAGCTATGAGGGCGGCCAGCAAAGGGTGTTGGACGTCATCAAGGAGCATCCTAGCTCTTGCGGGGAGCGCGCGTGGGCAATGGTTGAACCGGCGAAACAGTTACTTGGCGCGGCGCGGGCAGCAGGGATACCTGTTACGTATTGTACGGGCGATACCCGAAGTCTCTCAGGGCAGGGACGTGCTACCAATAGACAAGTTTTAAAGGAACACGAAGATTCATATAAGATCTTGGAGGAATTAGCCCCGGAAGAGGGCGAACTGGTTGTTCATAAACAAAGGGCGAGCGCGTTTTATGGTACCCCCTTGTTGTCTCATTTGACGCAAATGGGAATTCAAAGTTTGATTATGGGAGGAGGTACCACCAGCGGTTGCCTTCGTGCGGCAGTTCAGGATGCGAAGGCAAATGGATTTCATGTGACGCTCGTGGAGGAATGTTGTTATGACCGTACGCCAATAAATCACATGGTTAATTTATTTGATATGCATCATAAATATGCGGATGTTATGCATCTAAATGAGGTTTTGGATTATATAAATAATATTGGAGCAATAAGGAAGGCCAGCTAAGACTTGAGAAGATAGTTAGCTGTTCTTCGGGCGGCAAAAAATACGAAGATTAAGCCCTTTCTTTCGGGGCAAGGCTTTCGGCCCAATCATCTGGTATTACTCCTGCCTCATGGCCCCTACTTAGATAATATCGCCAAAGTTTTACGGAGTGGTTAGTTCTTTTAAAATTTGCCGCAAATTCGTCCGATTCCCTTTTTGTTAGTGGGGTGGGGGTTCCTAGGCGGGAGGCGTCATATAAAGCTTTTGCATTTTCATCAAAGTGGACGGCATCAACCATCAGTGCTGGTATGCTTTCGGAACCAATAACTGCTCCGTGCGCTCGTAATAGCACCGCATTGTTGTCTCCCATTGTCTTAACCATGGCTTGTCCTCTCTCTTGGGTATCTATGTGCCATGATTCTGGGTGAGTTGGGATGCCACTGGACCATCTATAGGCATGGTTTTTCATTGGAACTAGATCAATTCCGTCGACCATTGTAAACAGGGTGGCTATTTCTGGATGCCAGTGCAGGACAGCGTTGATATCCCTTCTTGCTCGCAAAAGTTCTGAATGAATTTCCAGTTCATTGACTGGTCTTGCATTGGGGTTTCCGTCCAGTACATTTCCGTCGAGGTCTATAACATATAAATCTTCCGGAGTTAGATCATTTCTGCTCGCGTCAAAGGCTTGGATCAATAAAGTTTCGCCGTCGGGTAGACGCTGACTTACGTGTCCGCTATATCCCAGAACACCTTCAAAGTTGAGAAGACGCGTGCAGGCGGCTACTTCTATTTTTGCAACTTCCACAGCGGAATTAGATTGTCCGTTCATCACCACGCTCTCCTTAGGCCAGATAAGATAATGTAAGACCCTTGAGCAGTTAAAAATAAATGTAAAGATAAGTGTCTTGGACACTCCAACAACTGTCAAGCCAAGTAGTTATATGATCAGTAATATTCATTTGACGCGAGATATTAGAGCATATGAGCGAAATTCCGGCTGATAAAATTCCCTGGAAGACACAGGCGGCAATATACGGGGCTGGACTGTTCAGTTTCACGATGGTTTTGATATCATCCTTAATTGTTGCTCTGTTAGCTGTGCAATTGACCGAGTCGGAGTTTCTTATCGGAGTGATTGTCGGGTCCAGATATTTTCTCACGTTGGCACTATCTATTCACGGCGGAGCGCTGATGGACCGTTTGGGTACCCGACGTGTCATGGTTGTATTTGCGATCGTGGCAGCCGTTACTCCTTTATTATTTCCGATAGCGCTTTGGTTGCCTTTTAGTTTGGCTATTACAGCTATAATTTTTTTGCAAATGGTGGCGGGTGTTTCCGATGCCATGGTTTGGGTCGGTGCTCAAGCACTCAGCGGGCATATTATGGGTGGACGTCCGCGCTACGTAGGACGCATGACCTCGATCGTCAGGCTTGGGGCATTCTTTGGCCCTATAATTTTTGGATTTCTATGGGATCAAACAAATGTGACAACAACCTTTATTTTGATGGGAGTGTGGTCCGCTATAGGGTTTTGGTGTGTTTTAAAGATACCCAAAATATCTGAAGAAGGGATTCAAGTGAAACATGAGCCATTAATCGTCTCTGACATTGTACCCCGAGTAAAAGACTATATCGATGCCTTCAGACTAATTGCAATTCCTGCTGTAGCTTTAATTCTTTTGGCAACAATGGTAAGGATAGGTGCTACAGGCATTCAAAATTCATTTTACGTCGTATTTTTGCGTGATATCGAGATTTCTGCAGCGATCATTGGCGTCCTTATCGGCATTGCGCAACTACTTGCCAGTGCTGGTTCTCTGCTAGCCTCCCCAATGGCCAGAGTAATACATCCACATTGGCTAGTTCTCTGCGCGGTATCGATGACTGTTATAACCATCGCATTAACTCCTCTTTTAGTATTTGGCGCTGTGGTTTGGGTTACCTTGATTTTGTTGGCATTTGTAATTGGAATTCGAGGTTTATGTTTGGGTATTAGCCAGCCTATGGAAATTTCCGTTTTGGGAAGAGCTATATCGATTAACGAACAGGGTCTCGGAGCAGGTTTGCGGACTACTGTTAATCGTTTGGCAAGTAGTTTGATACCGCCGTTAATGGGGGCAGTTGCAGAGTTTGTAGGTATTCAAAATAGTTTTTTTATCATGGGAGGATTCCTTTTAATTATCCTATTTTTCGCGGCTTTATTTGTGAAACAAAGTGATTCGTTGGGTAATAGGAAGAAGAGTGCAAGAAAATTCAAATGAGGGAAATTAAAATTTCTTTAAGAACCCAGCTTGCCGTCTATGGGTCTGGCATGTTCGCTAATAGCATGTCTAATATTTCGGGGCTAATTGTCCCACTTTGGGTTTCAACCTTCAGCTCTTCCGCAACACTCATCGGACTTGTGTTTGGAGCGCGTCATTTTTTACCACTCTTTTTATCGATTCATGGGGGTGCCCTGATGGATAGGCTGGGAACACGGCGCGTGATGCTAGTATTTGCCGTAATCAATGCATTAGTGCCTCTTTTTTTCCCCGGTATGCCTTATATTTGGGCAGCAATATTTCTACAAATGCTGGCTGGTCTAGCCACTTCGATGGGCTGGATGGGAGCGCAAACACTCATTGGTCAGGTGATGCAAGGAAGCGCTGTACATGCTGGAAGGTTATCACTTGCACTTAGGCTAGGTCACCTTGTTGGTCCGCCCATGATTGGACTTTCATGGGATATCGGTGGCGCGTGGTGGGCTTTCTCGGTAATGAGTTTGTGGGCGTCGCTAGGTTTTTTTTCGGCATTGGCTCTACCAGTTGAAAACAAGCGACATCAGGAAGTAAGAAAAATCTCGATTTCAAACATGGTTCCTAGGTCAAGTGATTACATAGCAGCTTTTAAGATGCTAACAATTTCGGCCGTTCTGTTCGTTGTCTTTATAACGATGATGCGTAATGCCGGAAATGTAGTCCAGACCGGTTTTTATGTTGTTTATCTTGATGAAGTAGTTGGCCTTTCCGGAACCCTGATAGGTATATTAACCTCTATGGCCGCGATCGCCGGTGGGATAGGTTCCTTATCTGTGGGTTTTCTCGCGAGGGTTTCTTCTCCCCACTGGTTATTACTTGCTACTGTAATGGGTTCAGTAATTTGTATATGCATCACACCTGTTCTCGGGACTTTTGTATTTTTTGCGGTTGCAATTACCCTGCGCGGAGCTTTTCTGGGGGTGAGCCAACCACTGATGATTTCTATTTTGGCAAAAGCTAGTGATTTGAGGGTGCAGGGCACCAGCGTCGGCCTTAGAAATACTGCTAATAGGCTTACCGGATTCCTAGTCCCTCTCTTAATGGGGGTGCTGATAGATTTTTTTGGGTTGGCAAATGGATTTTACGCTATTGGCATTATTGTCTTCACCATGCTCTTCGTATCGGGGTTTTGGCTTTCAAGACAGAAAGATATTGCCGGTGGAAAGCAATAAAATATAACAATGAGTGCAGAACTTCGAAGAATCCCTTGGCGAGTACAAGCCGGGATTTATGGTGCGGCAGCCTTCAGTAATACCATGCCCAATATGGGATGGGTTGTCATACCCATCTGGCTATTATTGCAAGGTGTTCCCGATTGGCTCATCGGTATCACTATTGGCTGCAGACATATAGGGCCGATGTTACTTGCTATTCACGGCGGCGCTGTAATCGATCGGCTTGGGGCGCGTCGGGTTATGCTTTTTCTAGCTATCATCGGTGCCCTTACACCCTTGCTTTACCCCATTACGCCCTTCATTTGGGCTATAATAGTTCTTCAGTTGATTACCGGTCTTGTCGATGCTCTGGGTTGGGTGGGAGCACAAACTCTCGTGAGCAAGGTTATGAAGGGGGATGCCATATATACAGGACGCATGTCATTTTTTACTCGCCTTGGCCTATTAATAGGGCCTGCTATTAGCGGAGTTGCATGGGATTACCTAGGCCCTTGGGGTGGATTTGGACTGATTGGTTTGTGGTCCGCAGGTATATTATTTTCGGTTTATTTGCTTCCTCGAGACATTGAGCAGCAGGGCTACAACAAAGATAGAGTTAAATCAGAAACCATTACACTTAGAGTCTTAACTCCCAAAGTTTCTGATTATCTTAAGGCATTTAAGCTGCTTGCACTGCCAACAATCTTCTTTGTCTTGACGATGTCTCTTCTCAGACATTTGGGCGGAGGAATTCAGGCTTCATTTTATGGTGTTCATTTGAAGGATATTGGAATTTCTGCAACAACAATAGGCTTGTTGATTTCGATTAACGGAGCCTTTGGACTGGTTGGATCATTATCTGCGGCACCTATGCAGAGGTATTTCAAAGACCATTGGCTCCTAATTTTTTTAGTTACGGTGTCCATTCTTTTTATCACTATTACACCCATACTTAATGATCACGTCATCGCTTTGATGTTTGCATCAGGCCTCAGAGGTTGGGCCATGGCTGCAAGCTTGGTTTTTATAATTTCGATGATTGCTCGTTATGCGGAAAGAGAAATGCAGGGCAGGGCGATGGGTCTCCGAGTGACTCTTAACCAAATGACATGGTTCGCTGTCCCAGTAATAATGGGGTTTGTTGCTGAAATTTTTGGCAGGGAAGATAGCTTTTACGTCATCGGTTTTACAGCAATTATATTATTAGGATTATTGACGCTATGGACGTATCATCGGAAGATTTTTCATAAACGAATCTAGTAACTGGTTCTGTCGGTGAATTCTTTTTTTGGCTTATTTTTTATGAAACAAATTAACTTGGGTTTGTGAAATGGTTGATTCAGTTGACTCAATTGTTATCGGAGCAGGTGTTGTGGGACTGGCTATTGCTCGCCGTCTTTCTATGGCAGGCCGTGAGGTTATTGTTCTGGAAGCAACGGACGCCATAGGAACGGAAACGAGTTCTCGAAATAGCGAAGTCATTCATGCCGGGATCTACTATCCAAAGGGTAGTTGTAAAGCCCAGTTTTGTGTGGATGGAAAAAAAGCAATCTATCATTATTGTCAAACTCATGGAGTGGAGTATCGCAATTGTGGAAAATATATTGTTGCTACCAGTGAAGAACAGATCACTGAACTTGAACGTTTAAAACAAGCGGCAATTGATAATGGCGTGGAGGATTTGGAGTGGCGTTCTCCATCAGACGTAAGTTCTGAGGAACCTGCTGTATTTTGTGTTAAAGCTTTGTGGTCTCCTTCTACGGGCATTATTGATAGTCACGGACTAATGCTGGCTTATCAGGGTGATGCGGAAGCGGCTGGCGCGACAATCGCCTTTAATGCGCCGGTTGAAGGTGGGCTGATTGGGGATGATGGAATTAATTTGTATATCGGAGGGAACTTTCCGATGGAAATTAAAGCACGGGTGGTCATAAACTCGGCAGGTCTGTATGCGCAAAAAGTGGCTGCATGCATTAAAGGCATACCAAAAGATACGATACCCCCTTCATATTATGCTAAGGGGAACTATTATTCGCTGCTAGGAAAACCGCCATTTAAAAGACCAATATACCCAGTTCCTGAAAAAGCTGGGCTTGGCGTGCATGTAACTGTAGACCTCGGTGGCCAGGTTCGTTTTGGTCCTGATGTCCAATGGATTGATGAAATTAATTACGACGTTGATCCTACACGTGCTGAAGCATTTTATGAAGCAGTCAGAGCCTACTACCCTGATTTACCCGATGGTTCTATTCAGCCTGGCTATTCAGGAATTCGTCCAAAAATCCAAGCTCCTGGTGAAGCAGCTCGTGATTTTCTGGTGCAAGGGTCCGAGACTCACGGTGTTAGTGGTTTGGTAAATCTCTATGGGATTGAATCACCCGGACTGACCGCATCTTTGGCAATTGCCAACAGAGTTGCACTGTTATTGGGAATAAATGGACCTAGCGAACTGTGATTTATTTTCATGATTTTAAATCTAGCCTCTTGACAAAAATCTAGTGATTGACCAAATCCTAGCTGGTTTTTTTTTTGGACTAGCTGTAAAAAGTGAATTTTAAATAAATTTCCCTTTTTGTTTGGTTATTGTTCAACGAAGAGGTAACAGGAAATTGTCATTTAAACGGTAAAGTGTTGAAAGGGGATGCAGAAAATGGATCTCATGCTCCAAGTAGAGGGGCTAACTAAACGGTTTGGTTTGTTCACCGCCGTCGACAGTATTAGCTTCAATGTCAATCGCGGCGAGGTGCTCGGGTTCTTGGGCCCTAATGGCGCTGGTAAAACAACTGCTATGCGAATGGTTGCCGGATTTTTGACCCCCAGTGCTGGCACCGCCTATGTGGGGGGCTATGACGTAATTACGGCACCCTTAGAAGTGAAACGATCGATTGGTTATTTGCCTGAGGGGGCTCCTCTTTATGAGGATATGACACCATTGGAGCTCCTTGATTTTATTGCAAATGTTCGGGGTTTGACTGGAATTAAAAAAAAGGAAGCTTTAACGAAGGCTGCTGAACGGATAAATATTGAGCATGTTATGCATCAGGCAATCGGTACACTATCCAAGGGTTACAAACGACGTGTTGGTATTGCGCAGGCAATTCTTCATGATCCCGAGATCCTTATCCTTGATGAGCCGACAGATGGCCTTGACCCTAATCAAAAGCATGAAGTGCGTAAACTGATCAATGAAATGGCTACAGAAAAAGCGATTGTAATATCTACCCATCTGCTCGACGAAGTAGATACCGTTTGCACACGAGCTCTGGTGATTGCCAACGGGGAAATAGTGGCTGATGGAACACCGGCTGACTTGGAGGCACGCTCAGTACTTCATAACGCGGTAACTTTGCGGATTCCTAGGGAACACTTTGAAAACGCAAAGAGTTCGTTAGAGGAGATAAAAGATGTCAAACAAGTTTCTGAAGAAAAAAAGGATGGTACTTCCATAAACTTTATTGTCTACCCAGTCGATGGACGATTAATAGTGGACGAGGTCAGCGCGGCGTTAAGAGGGTCAAACATCGATGTACAAGAAATTCGTTCCGAGCGGGGGCGGTTGGATGAAGTTTTTCGCCGAATAACTACAAAGGCGTAATGGAGAGAGTCATGCGTACAAGTTGGGCAATTACAAAGCGGGAATTAAGGGCATATTTTACGACGCCGCTTGCATACGTTTTTATAGTTATTTTTTTGGCGCTCAATGGGGTAACAGCATTTTATTTTGGTGGGCTTTTTGATCGAGGGCAGGCAGACATGCAGCCTTTATTTGGGTTTTTACCTTGGCTCTATCTTTTTCTTATTCCAGCCGTTGCAATGCGGCTCTGGGCGGAGGAACGAAAGGCTGGTACGCTGGAGCTTCTAATGACCTTGCCAGTGTCGACCTTTAACGCGGTTTTTGGAAAATTTCTTGCGGCTTGGATTTTCACCGGAATTGCACTTGCTTTGACATTCCCGGTATGGATCACAGTTAATTATCTAGGTGACCCTGATAATGGGGTTATTATTGCAAGCTATTTAGGCGGGTTTTTGATGGCTGGATCATATCTGGCAATTGGTGGTTTCGTCTCGGCGATGACCCGAAATCAGGTTATAGCCTTTGTAATTGGGGCGGCAGTTATTTTTCTATTTATGATGAGTGGTCTTGAGTTAGTGCAGTCTGCATTTCGGGGTTGGGCCCCAGATCTAGTCGTGGATCTAGTACGCTCATTCAGTTTTCTTGTCCATTATGACGCTATAGTAAGGGGGGTCATCGATATACGAGATTTGATTTTTTTTATATCAATTATCGGTGTTTTTCTTTTTGCAAATATGGTCGTGGTTGACCTAAAAAAAGGCTCTTAAGGGGGTAATAATGGCAAATAACTTTAAGTCATGGGATCGCAGTAAGCTCGGCCTTAGTGGCTTAGTGGTGACTTTTGTTTTCTTTATCGCTCTGCATATATTCTCAACCGAAACTTTTCGAACAGTAAGTATTGACCTGACCCAACAAAAAATATTTACCCTGTCTGAAGGAACCAAAGAT
Source organism: Rhodospirillaceae bacterium (assembly GCA_002712335.1). The sequence goes on from PATI01000069.1 coordinate 69,675, forward strand.
ATTCTTTCCAAGGTTCGTGAGCCTTTGACAATTAGACTATTCGTTTCAGATGAGTTGGTTCAGCAGAGTCCTGGCCTAAAGGATTATGCTCGGAGCGTTAGAGAGTTGCTGGAGCGATATGTCGAGTTGTCAAATGGGCGCATTAAACTCGAAATTATTCGCCCGGAACCGTTTTCCCCTGAGGAAGATCGGGCAGTTGGATTTGGTCTTCATGGTGTACCCATTACTCAGGCGGGTAATTTAGGTTATTTTGGATTGGCCGGAACAAATACGACCGATGATCTAGATGTCATCCCGTTTATTTCACCTCAGCGTGAGCGTTTTCTTGAATATGACTTGACCAGACTAGTATCAAACTTGGCAAATCCAAAAAGGAAAAAAATTGGTTATGTCTCATCACTGCCGGTGGGCTCTGATCCGATGAAGCGCTATGCTCCATGGGAGGTGATAGCGCAGCTCCGTAAGCGTTTTGATGTAGAAAGGATTACCCTTGAAAATCCAATCCCTGAAGATCTTGATTTGCTGTTGGTAATTCACCCACGGGATATGGATGACACTGATCGCTATTATATTGATCAACATGTAATGCGCGGAAACAATACAATTATATTTGTTGACCCGTTTTCAGAAGAAGCCACTCGTGGCAATCAAATGAAGCGCCAGCCCGCTGATGATGGTTCAGATCTGAACAAGCTCTTCAAAGCTTGGGGTATAAGATATGATAAGAGCAAGGTTGTTGGCGACCGAATCGGCGCGCAGCGTGTCAGCGCTGGCAGAAATTCACTTGGTCAGCCGATAATTACCGACTATGTAGCCTGGATTACACTGAGTGGTGGTCGAATAAAAAAGAATGATGTTGTTACAGGAGAACTCGAACAAATAAATATTGCCACGTCCGGTTATCTTGAAAAAGCCGAGGGAGCAACATACAAAATGGATCCGCTGCTTATCTCTAGCAAGGACGCCATGTCTCTTAATGTTGCAGATACAAGGACCCAACCAAAGCCCACTGAGTTAATTAAAAACTTCAAGTCAACTGGAAAGCCGTTTGTTATTTCCGCGCGTTTTACAGGAAACTTTAAAAGTGGGTTCCCTAAAGGACAACCAAAGGACAAAATCCGGGCCGATATTCGGAAGGCAGCTCTCAAAAAAGGAGAGAAAGTACCAGAATTTCAAAAACATCTAAAGGGAAGTGTGAAGCCCGTCAGCCTCATTGTTGTTGCAGATACGGATATCCTCGTCGATCGTTTCTGGGTTCGACAGCAGGATTTCTTCGGCCAAAGTATCTCAGTTCCGGTTGCAAATAATGCTGATTTTCTGACAAACGCCGTAGATAATATGGCAGGTACAGCGGCGCTGATAAGCCTGAGAAGTCGTGGTGTAACNAGCCGTCCATTCCATAAGGTTCAAGAAATCAAGCGTGCAGCTGAACATAAGTACCGGTCCACCGANCAGGGCTTGTTGCAAAAACTAAAAGAGATTGAAAGCAAATTAAAGGACTTGCAGACCAAGGAAACAAAGGAAGGCAAGACAGTAATCCTTACGGATAAGCAGAAGGAAGCCATCGAAAAATTTCGTCGTGAATCTATACTCGTTCGAAAGGAGCTTCGGTCGGTGCAGCTTGCTCTTCGGCGTGATATAGATCAGCTAGATGCTAGTTTAAAAGTTATCAATATTGGTTTTATGCCTGCCGTTGTCATTTTATTTGCTATCGGCTTGGGGTTGTTAAGGCGTCGAAATGCAAGCCGTCAACGAGCAGTAGTAAGCTAGCCTACAAAGACAAAAAGTTTCGGGAGATCGAATTTCATGACCGCAAGATCATTAATTATTTACTCACTAATAACGTCGATGCTAGTTATTGCGGCGATCGTTGCCATTAGTTCTCGACCAGCCAATACAATGATTGATCGTGATAGGGCTCTGATCTTCCCTGGTGTGGATGCTAAATTAAATGATGTGGCCTCTTTTAAAATACGATCCGCTAAACGAATTTATACAATTGCGAGGACTTCAAGAGGTTGGGGTGTAGCTGAACTAAATGGGTATGCAGCAGACTTCAATAAAGTCAAAACAGTGCTAGTAGAGTTGTCCCAGCTAAAATTTCTTGAGGCTAAAACCAGTGATCCAGAAAGATTCGAACGATTGAATTTACGAGATGTAACCAAAAAGGGCGCCAAGTCTCTCGAGGTTACGGTAAATGATCAAAAAGGACAGGTTTTAGCTTCCGGTCTTATTGGCAAAAAAAACGAAGATTTGTTTGGCACCGGGCGCGGCGGGACTTATATGCGAATTGGTAAAAAAAACCAAACTTGGTTGGTTGAAGGAACTATATCAATAGGTGAAGGGCCAGCCGACTGGGTTGATAAGAAAATAGTTGATATCAAAAGACCCCGTATTAGAAGAATTGTTGTGCAAGCGCCGGGGGGAGGCCTGACAGTAGTTAGCCGGTCCATGGCTAATAAAAAAGACTTTCGTCTAGCTGGTATCCCTGCCGGTAAGCGCCAAAGGGGACAGTGGGAAACTAATGAAATGGCAAAAGTCTTGGACAAACTGGAATTACTTGATTTGAAGACGGTGGATGAGGTCCCGATGCGAAGAGATAAGCTGTACAAGGCCACTATGGAGACATTTGAAGGTCTACTGATTCACACAAGAGCAATTAGATTAGGAAAAAAATTCTGGGTTAGCTTCTCTGCGTCTACTGCCTCCATGGTCACTGATAAGAAGAAGGTAAAAAAAGCGGCAGATGTATTTAACACCCGTCATAAAGGGTTCGTTTACGAAGTGAAGGAAAAAACAGGGAAAAAGCTCACGTGCGATCACAAAAACCTTTTGGAGGGAGCGGGTCTTAAGGCATGTGCGTAAATCTTTAACTATCTTCATTTGCTCTTTTTTTCTTGTTGGTAAATATTAATTCCAAATTTCTGGGTCCTAATTTAGACTCCTAGAGGAGGCCAGTCAGTGGGTTTTTTGTTACTTAAACCAGAGGAAATCCAAGATCTCGTCCAAATGGATGAGGCTATTGAAGCGGTCGAGAAGGGATATGCCGGAGGAAAAAAATATCCTTTTATAAACGCGCCGAGACGTCGTGTGCATTCCCCAGCTGGCGTCCGAATTAGCAATTTCCCCGGTGGTGTTGACGAAATGGGTGTGATAGGCGCTGCCACTAGGGCAGATCATGTAATTCAGCTCGACGAGGGTAAAAATCAGGAATACAGCTACAGAGAACACCCAATTCATGTTTTGAATGATGCTGATACGGGTCAGCTACTTTCGATTGTTGTTGGCGAACCAGTAGAGAAATCCCTTGGTTATACAAGTCTTGTTGCACTAAGGACAGCGGCAACATCTGGTGTTGGTTTCAAATATATGGTTCGTCAGGACGCTCAAACAGCTGGTTTGCTCGGATCTGCGGGGCAGGCGGCCAACCAACTACTCGCATTGCTTTCTGTGAGGCCAGAAATTCAAAAGGTCAAGGTTTTTAGTCGTAACGAAGAAAATCGTGCAAAATTTTCCCGTAAATATTCACAAAAATTTGGTTTGGAAATAGAACCAGTTGCGTCTATTGAGGCAGCAATTAAAGGCGTCGATGTGATTTTATGTGCAACCAATACCAATGTCGTTTTGTTCGATGGGGACCTCCTTGAACCCGGTCAGCACGTGACGGGAATTATTGGAGGAAATATGCAGCTAGTGCAGGGAGGTTTTTTGAAGGCAGCCCGTCGGGAAATCGATGATCGGACGGTTGAACGGGCGGATGTTGTAGTGGCTAATCTGAGAGAGTCTGTTATTTCAGAACAGCAGGGCGACTTGTATGAACCAATTCAACGGGGAATAATCAGTATAGAAGATATTATCGAACTCGGTTCGTTGGCGACGGGCGAAGCTACTGGGCGAAATAATGATGAAGAAATCACTTACCATAAAAATAATAATGGAACTGCTGCATCAGAAATTGCCGTGGCAATGTTGGTTTATGAAAAAGCGATGGCTAACGGACGCGGAACAATGTTCGACTTGATTGAGTCCGAGGCCTTGATGAAAGGGTTTGCAAAATGACCCGTAAGGTTTTGCTTCTCAGGCCACATGAGCTCCAGGGTTTGGTTTCTATGAAAGAAGCTATTGATATTGTTGAACAGGGTTACAGGGAGGCTAGATTTTACCCTGCTATTTCTGCACCAAGAAGACGAGTGCATTCACCTAGTGGTGTGAGGGTCAGTAATTTTCCGGGAGGAATTCATGGACTTGGAGTTATAGGGACCGGAGAACGGCCAGATAAATTAAATAAAGGCGGAGGTAACCAAACTAAGGAGTTTAGGGGGTACCCAGTACATTTAGTGCATAACTCTAATAACGGCCAATTGCTATCAATTATGATCGGTGAAATTGATGAAAAAACGCTCGGGTATACCAGTGTAATGGCGCTACACACAGCGGCAACCTCATGGGTAGGTTTCCGCCACCTGCCAAGGCAGGACGTCAAAATTGCTGGTTTATTTGGTTCGGCAGGCCAAGCGGTAAACCAGCTTCTAGCGTTACTTACAGAAAGAGGGTCTATAACCACTGTAAAAGTTTATAGCCGTGACCCCGCCAACCGCCAAAATTTTGCCGAGAAATATTCGAAGCAATTCAATATAGAAATTATACCAGTCGAAACACCAGAGGCGGTGATTAAGGGCTCTGACGTGGTTCATTGTGCAACAAACACCTCAGTACCTTTGTTTGAGGGTAAACTTCTTGAACCGGGACAACATGTAACAGGAATAGTTGGATCAAATGTTCAGTTAATTAAAAGTGGTTACCGGTCGACAAGACGTCGCGAGTTGGATGATAAAACCGCTGAGCGTGCAGACTTAATCGTCTGTAATCTTAGGGAGACCATAGAGATAGAAGAACCTGGCGACTTATATGAACCGCTTGAAAAGGGCCTGATCAAATTAGAAAATATTTATGAACTCGGGGAATTGGGGACTGAATGTTGTTTGGGTCGTACCAGTCAAGAACAAATTACTTATCATAAAAATACTAATGGTAACGGAGTAGCGGACCTCGGGATAGCGAAACGTGCATACGACCTGGCAAAAGCTGATGGCAGAGGGACTTGGCTAGAACTTGCAGATCCTAAAGATTTGCCTCAGGCAATTTGAATTAAACAGGGTGGCCCGTCGGCAGGTTCATATCCACATCGAGACCATCTAAATATTCTACTGCCTGTTCTCTCGTAACAACATCTGCATATTTTGCATGCATGTCGCAAAGGTTAATTGCGTGGCTTGCTTGTGACCGATCGAAACAACCGTCTTGGATTACCGAAACTCGATAATTACTACTAAAGGCATCAATCACGGACGCACGGACACATCCTGAGGTGGTTGTACCAGTAACCATAAGTGAGTCGGCCCCTAGGTCATTTAGGAAACCAGAAAGAGGAGTGCCATAGAATGCACTTGGTTTATGCTTGTAAATAACAATATCTTGTGGGGATGGAGCAATCTCGTCCATAATTTCATTTCCGTCACGATTAAATTCATTCATTTTAGGAGGGGTAACATCCTCTTCTGTCCGGCTATTTTTCCAAGCCCAGCCTCCGGAATCCCAGCAATCCTCGCGCACCGTTCCAGTCGTATAAATCACGGGGACCTTCTTCTCATGGCACTTATCGATTAAGCTCCTGATATGAGGTAAGGCCTCCCATGCATATTCCCCGCATGAGTTGTGAAACCTTTTGATTGACTCTAAAATTGGCTCCGGCCGGTCGCCACAAAAATTGTAGCTCACATCAATAACTAGTAGGGCGGGTCTGTCACCAAAACCAGCTTCAGCCCCAAAACCGCTCTTTCTAAAAACCTGCTTATCTCTGTCCGTTAAGAATTGTTCCCATATACGTTCTGGCATAATGATAGTTCCATCTATAATGATTTACCGCTGGGTAAGTTATAATCAGCCTCTATAGCATTAATATAATCCATGGCTTCTTGGCTTGATACTACATCCGCATACTTGGCATGCATATCACACAGGTTTATTGCATGGCTGGCCTGTGAGCGGTCAAAGCAGGCTTCTTCGGCAATCATTATCCGGAGATTTTCACTAAAGCCATCAAGAACTGAGGCTCTTACACATCCCGATGTTGTTGTTCCAGTTACAATTAGGGAATCGGAGCCGAGATCATTAAGGAATGCGGTTAATGGTGTCCCATAAAAAGCACTCGGTTTATGTTTTCGTATGACAATGTCTTGTGGTTTTGGAGCGATTTCATCCATGATATCGTTACCGTCGCGGTTGCTATCGCGCACCTCAGGTGAGCCACTCGGGATGTCTTCGTCGCTTCTCGAACTCTTAAAATTCCATGCACCTTTGTCCCAGCCGTCGTCCCGGACTGTCCCTGTAGTATAAATGACGGGGATACCTTTATCGTGACATTTATCGATTAATTTCTTTATATGCGGTAAGGAATCCCAAGCTTCTTCACCGCATGATGTTCTCCACTTCTCAATCGATTCTAAAATAGGCTCTCGCCGTTCACCGCAAAATGCATAGTTCACATCTATGACTAATAGTGCTGGTTTTTTCCCTCCCCCAGCGGTTGCTCCATAACCTGAAGCCGCAAAAACCTCTTTGTCACGTTCGGTAAGAAATTTTTCCCAAATACGTCCATCTGTCATAGACTTGTCTCCCCACTTTGATAGTCTCATTATAAAATACCAGAGAAAAAGTGTTATGCCTATGCTATCTTTAGTGCAATTGAACGGGTGAATAATTAGGGGAGAAAAAATGTTGAAAATTAGTCGTATCCATCATCTCAATATTAGGGCATTGCCGGAAAAGCTAGATGAAACACGCGATTTTTATCGGGATATTCTTGGTATGGAAGAAGGCTATCGGCAGCCCTTTAAGGGACACGGGTACTGGATGTGGCGAGAAGGCCACCCTTGGGTCCACATTTCTACAACTGGTTCGAAGGATGACCCTGTACTTCAGCCCAAGAGCATGGATGCTGGGTTTGGTCACATAGCTTTTGATGCAACCGGCTACCTTGATTTTAAGAGCCTCTTAGCGGAGAAAAACATTAAGTACGATGAGCATCCAACGCCGGACAAGGACTTAATGCAAATCTTTTTTCCAGATCCAAACGGGGTAGTTGTTGAGATGGTATTTGATATGGCTGAGGTGGAAGCCGCGAAAGTTGCGGCTAAATAATTAAATAATACCCATATTAGGTGGGTGGCCCATGAGCCATTCACCAACAGAGCGGAAGTGTGTCTTGCGGCCTTGAATTTGCAAGGCAACGGCATGAATATCACGCAGTCTTCGTTCAAAAGGACCGTCCATAAAAATAGAACTGGTGCCACCGGTGTCAAATAACGTATCAACAACACATTTAGCCTCGTGGATAGCATGAGTGGCGGCAAGTCTAATTTCCAATCGTTGTTCTAACGTTGGGGATCCAAATTTAATCGCCTCTTCCCAAGCTTCTTCCACTTCGCCAAAAAGATATCGACGAGCGCCTCTCAGTTTAGCTCGCATCCGAGCCACTTCATCATGGACAACAGGATTTTCGCGAAGAATATCTTCTGCATTTCGAGGTTTTTTATTTTGAGCGATTTCAAGAAACTTTTCAAGAAAGGCACCACCAATACCTAACGCAACGGAAGCAAAGCCCATAGCGTAGATAGCCATCATTGAAAAATTGTATAGTGTTGAGAGGTTTTCTGTCCCCTCAATCATATTGGCTCTGACAATTGTATGTGCGTCTGGAACGAAATGTTCATTGAGTTCAAAGCCATCACTCCCTGTATTACGGAGGCCGAAGACGTACCAATTATCAGATAACTGTGTTTCACCGGCAGGAATAAAGGTTGTTAGAATAACAGGTTTTCCGCTTTCACTTTTACGGACTGAGCCGTCAGTTTCGTATACAGTAGAGCAATGTGTCGCTAGCCAAGTTGCGTGGTGGCTACCGCTGACAAACATTGTTTTAGCTGTGACTAGGTAACCGCCCTCAACAGCTTTCGCTTCTGACTTACCAGGGCCCCAAGCTAGGACACCATTGGTATTTTCACCCCAAATTTTACTGCTAATTTCTGAATCTAAATATGCTCCTAGCATTGAGCAGCCGCTTCCTTGTCCCACGCACCATGCTGCACTCCCATCATATTTAGCGATAGCTTCAATAACACGGCAAAAAACCGGCAAAGGAAGTTCTTCGCCTCCGGCCTTCTTTGCCAATAGCATCCGGAATAACTTCTGCTCGTGAAGCGCATCCATAGATTCCTGTGTGAGTTCACGTATTTTCTCGCCCTCACCAGCTGTGGCCTCTAAAAGCGGCCCGATCTCCTTAACCCTTTGGATCCAGTGATCAGCTAAGTCACCATAATCGATAATCGGTTTTGATGTCTCGTTCATAGGAGAATCCCATTAATAGTACAAATTTCGATTTTTATTCCATATTTTATTATGGCTTTGATCTTCTTGGCTGTCACGTTATCGTTGATCTTTTAAATTCTGATTTGTAGGTTGAACGACTACTGCTACTTTTATCTCGAAGTTCTTTTTATTGGAGACGAAAATGGTGCGCAAGAGTAAAAAATATGACCGTACTGAAGAGGATCTAGGTAATATTGTTGGCCTAGAGCATGTCAACGTCTTGGTGCCTGATCAGCAACTCGCAATTGCATTTTATATTGCAGGCCTTGGTTTGACTCGAGATCCATTTATGATGGCTGGTACTAGTAATATGTGGGCAAATATTGGCCAAAGCCAATTTCATCTTCCAACCCGTGGCACACAGGTTTTACGAGGTATTATCGGGCTGGTTATGCCAGATCTTGATAAACTTGTCGAAAGATTAAAGATAGTGCGAAACGAACTCACGGGAACTAAATTTAAATTCTCCTATAGAAAAAAGGCGGGTTATGTGAGCGTTACCTGTCCTTGGGGAAATCGTCTCCGTTGCTATGCTGGGAGTTCTAATACTGACCCCATTCAACTTGGCATATTCTATGTTCAGTTTGACGTTCCAAAAGGCACAGCTAAAGGCATTGCACGATTTTACTCTGAAATAATGGGGGCGAATAGCTTCCTAAGTCGTTGGGACAATGCTAAAGCAGCCCGAATAGGTGTCGGATATAAACAAGAACTAATTTTTCGAGAGTGTAGTTCAGAACTTCCAGAATTTGATGGTCATCATTTACAAATTTATATTGCTAACTTTTCTGGCCCTTATACAAAACTTTTAGAAAGAGGGTTGATAGCGCAAGAGAACAATCAACATCAATATAGATTTATTGATATTTTTGATCCTGATAATGGAGAGATACTCTATAAATTGGATCATGAAGTAAGGTCTATGACCCATCCGATGTACGGTCGGATTAAGGTTAATCGGAATCCAGATCAAACCAACGCAGCTTTCTCTCAGGGACACGAAATAGAGCCTTGGCTGCGTTCAGCAACAGGGAGTTAACGATGTTAGAACTTTATACTTGGATGACAGACAACGGCTATAAGGCTAGGCAAATGGTTGAAGAGACCGGAGTTGATTATGACCTAAAGCCTATCAATTTGAGAAAAAAGGAGCAGTTTGACCCAGAATATCTCAAAATTAGCCCGGGCCATAAAATTCCTGCGATAATTGACCCTCAAGGTCCTGGGGGAAATAAAATAACTTTATGTGAATCTGGTGCTATTCTCAAATATTTAGCTGAATATTATGCGCCCAGTTTATACCCCGAGGATCCCACGAAGAGAATTATCGTTGATCAATGGTTTATATACGGTTCAGCTCAGTGGACAACACTAGCACAACAATATGGGTTATTTATGCATCGTTTGGGTGAAGATGTGCCACGAGCTCAGGAACATTATGATGGTGTGCTGCGCGATATGATGAATATGTATGAAAAACACCTTGGCGAAAACGAGTATATTGCGGGGGATTATTCTATAGCAGATATTACAGTTTATCCTGATGTTCATGGCCACGGGGTAAAGGATATAGGATTAGATGAATATCCAAATATTAAGCGTTGGCATGATTCTATTGAGGCGCGTCCGGCTGTTCAACGTGCTTGGACGCCATTTGCTTAGAACTGTAGATTAAAACTAGGAGTCGGTGGCTGGAGCAGCTTATTGGTTCGTATTTGTTTCGTGTCTAGCTAATGAAAGTCACGTGAGGGGTAGATTTTGTTATACTCTTCGTTTGAGCGGCTGTTCTTAATTTTATTCTCAAAGTGTAGGGGTACTTCTACAAGCGACGTTAGCCGCTCGGTCATGTTGACCAAGTGTTTTGCAATGATATGGGTGACGAGTCCTTCGCGTTGTAGTTCGCCAGTGACGTAAAGGAGACGAGATTCCAGAGTTTCTTTGCGATATTTTTGGAATAATTTAGGCCATATAATTACATTAGAGACCCCAGTTTCGTCTTCTAATGTCGTAAATATAATACCACTTGCGGTACTTGGCCTCTGGCGGTTAATAACCAATCCAGTAACAGAAACTCGTTTACCATTTTTGATATTTTTTATCTGTGATGCAGGAATAACTCCTTCAGAATCGAGTTCGACTCGTAATAACTGGAGAGGGTGAGCCTTGAGTGACATTCGAGTTGCCGCGTAATCATATGTGACTTCCTCTCCTAGGTGCATTGTTGGCAGCTCAACTTTAGGCTCGATGATATTTTCGCCAGAATCGATAAATAGTGGTAATTGGTTTGGATTTATACGTCGAACATCCCAGAGTGCTTGACGGCGTGACAATCCAACTGATTTATAGGCATCAGCTTTTGCAAGACACTCAAGGGTCTTTGGGTTTAGTTTGCTGCGTGTCCATAGGTCTTCAGGGCTAGAGAAAGGACGTGCGTTGCCGGCTTCGCGTGCTTGAAGTAATGTATTGGCATCAGTTTTTTTGAGTCCTTTTACCTGTCTGAAACCAATTCTAAGGGAGGGTGTTCTGTTTTCTCCAGTTTCTAATGTACAATCCCAATCACTAAAATTGATGTCTACCGGCTGTACTATGACGCCGTGCTCTTGTGCATCACGTATGATCTGCGCTGGTGCATAGAATCCCATTGGTTGGCTATTGAGTAATGCGCAGGCGAAGGCTGCTGGATAATGACATTTTAACCAAGATGAGACGTAGACCAATAAGGCAAAACTTGCCGCGTGGCTTTCTGGAAAACCGTAATCTCCAAAACCCTTGATTTGTTTGAAACAACGTTCAGCAAAGTCAGGGTCATAGTTCCGCGAGACCATACCCCGAACCATCTTGTCGTGATAATTATTGATGGTGCCGAGGTGTCGGAAGGTAGCCATAGCTCGACGCAGACCGTCGGCCTCCGAAGGAGTGAAGCCAGCGGCAACGATAGCAATCTTCATTGCCTGTTCTTGAAATAGCGGGACTCCGTAAGTTTTCTCTAAGACAGCCCGTAGATCTTCCGAATGATATTCTATTTTCTCTTGACCATTTCGCCGCCGTAGATAGGGGTGTACCATATCACCTTGGATTGGGCCTGGCCGGACGATAGCAATTTCAATCACCAAGTCATAGAAATTGCGTGGTTTGAGTCGGGGTAACATGCTCATCTGGGCCCGACTTTCGACTTGGAAAACGCCTACAGAATCGGCTTTACACAGCATATCGTAAACAGCAGAATCTTCCGCGGGAATAGTAGAAAGTTGATATGTTTTACCATAGTGTGTTTTCAGTAATGACAAAGCCTTGCGGATGCAGCTCAGCATGCCAAGCCCTAGGACGTCGATTTTTAGAATACCCAGCGCATCAAGGTCGTCTTTATCCCACTCGATAGTGGTACGATCATCCATGGCTGCATTAGTGATTGGTACCATCGCATCTAGTCTGTTACGGGTGATAACAAAGCCACCAACGTGTTGCGAAAGATGGCGGGGAAACCCTATAATTTCACGTGCTAGGCGTAGTGTGTTACTAAGATTCTTTTCATTGGGGTCGAGGCCGGCTTCCCGTATATGATGATCATCTATTATTCCAGAACGGCGCCCCGATATAGTACCGGCCAGTGTCTCTTCTATATCACGGGTTAATCCCATTGCTCGAGAGACCTCACGCATGGCATTACGCCCGCGATAATGGACAATGGTAGCGGCTAGACCCGCCCGGTCACGCCCATATTTTTCATATATATATTGGATAACCTCTTCACGTCGTTCATGCTCAAAATCGACGTCTATATCAGGAGGTTCGCCACGTTCAGCACTTATGAATCGCTCAAACAAAAGGTCAATCCGGACGGGATCAATAGCTGTGATACCAAGGCAATAACAGACGGCTGAATTCGCAGCTGAACCCCTTCCCTGACACAATATACCCATACGATTAGCATAGTTGACGATGTCATAAACGGTTAGAAAGTAATTGGCATAATTGAGTTCATCGATTAGTGCCAGTTCGTGTGTTAATTGTTGTCCGACTTTCTTTGGAATGTTATCCCGATAACGAATCTTGGCGCCATTCCAAGTTAGTCTCTCGAGATATTTTTGGGATGAAATGCCATCAGGCGCTTCGTCGTCCGGGTATTCATAGACTAGTTCATCAAGAGAAAAAGTACAGCGCCGAGCAATTTCTATTGTGCGTTTAATTGCTTTAGGAAATTGTCGAAACAATATTGTCATTTCGGCACCAGATTTTATATGGCGTTCAGCATTTGGGAACAGGTGATACCCAGCTTCTCTGATGGTACGGTGTATACGTATTGAGGTAAGAATGTCCTGTAAATCACGACGTTCGGTTTTGTGGTAATGCACGTCATTGGTTGCCACTAATGGCATGGATACTTTTTTTGAAAGAGCCTGCAGGGTAGCGAGTTTTTTCTGGGCACCTGATGTCATGAAATTTTGGCCAGAAAGATAACTATGACCCGGCAAGGCATTAGACAATTTATGTAAGTGAACCTCATGCAACGGTGTAGCTAAAGAAATTACTATTTGTCCTTTAGCTCGCTCGAGAAAGTCATCAATCTTGATGTTACACGCACCTTTTGGTGCCCGTCGACGTCCAAGGGTAATGAGTTGTGAAAGGTGACTATACGCCTTTTTGTTCATGGGCAGACAAAGAAGGCTCGGAGCATCAGTAAAATCTAGTCGTGCACCAATAATCAACTTGATATTTTTTTCGCGGGCCGCCAAATGTGCCCGGACTACACCAGCAAGCGTATTGCGGTCGGTGATAGCAATGGCGCTCAGCCCTCGTTCGGCAGCACTAGAGACAAGTTCTTCGGGGTGAGAGGCTCCACGTAAAAAGCTGAAATTACTGGTAGTTTGTAGTTCAGCGTAAGGTTTCATCCAAATATTCCATGTATGAACCAAGTACCCTTACTGTTTGCAAACAACCAGAAACGCTGCCCGGTATCATTTTCTATCCTGTAGTAATCCCGTGTATCTGCGTCACTATCAGTCCACCACTCTGCGGCAATACGTTCGGGGCCTTCAGAGTGCTTAATGTGATGTAAGACCTTTCTCCAACGAAATTTTATCGGTAGCTCCTTCGTATTTTTGGGTATGATCTCGATTTGTTGAGGGACGTGCAGCAGCCGGAGCGGCCGTGGTGATAAAATTTTTTGCTTATCGCTCTTTGTTTTTTGAGGGTTCCCGATAGATATAAGTCTGGCGGCACGTTCGGGGACATGACTTTCTTTGAAGAATACCTGCTGTAAGTTATGATATCCAAATCGGTTTGCCAGTCGGTCAATCACTGCCTGATAGCTCTTCATGTTTTGCGTTGCTGAATTACGTTGAAAATTGGTTTGAATGGCTTGCAAGGGCTCTGCTTTAGATGCGAAAAGTATTATTTCATCAATCCCAAACTCTGGATCGATTTGGTCGAGGCGATCGATGAATAATTTAAGCAGGTGTTTAGGCTCACGGTTAGGGTATGCCGTTTTAATGGTTATTTGAGTAGTGCCACCATTTGGTCTATATGCTGAGAGGGTAATTTCTCGGGCACCTTGACCGGTTTTGCCGAGGGTTTTGCAAAGATTGTCGAATAGTTTTGTTATTGACCTGATAATATCATCGCGATGGCCTATAGGCTCGGCAAAAGCTAATCGGGAAATCAGGGGTTTGGGGGGTAGAGTAGGAGAAAAGGGCTCTGCTCTTTCGCCAAGAGCAGTATCGAGACGGAAGAGGATATTCTCATCATATCGTGCAGTGAGGGGCCCTCGAGGTATATTCATCAAGTCTTTGATATGGCGTAGTCCAGTTTCATGAAGAGATAAAACTGTGGTAGGCGGAAGACGTAGAGCTGCAATGGTTAACGGTGCGATCGCTTGTCGAGACTTTCCAGGCGGTACAATTCTCCAAGGACTTTGTTTCATTGAAAATCGGGCTATAGCCCACGCACAACCAAGTGTGTCAGCTATGGCTGCGTGAGCTTTAAAACCTAATTTTTCGATGCGCTTTACCATATCGATGAGCATGTTTTCTTCGCCACCGTAAAGATGGGCACAGCCTGTGATATCTAGCCATAGTCCAGCTCCGCCGGCTCCTTCAAGCGATGGGTCTTTGGAATCTGTATCCTCCTCCCTTGTCCAAGGGCTATAACGCTCACACCACTGAGCTATACGGTTAAGCATTTTTTGATCTTCAACAAGGTTTGAGGGGTGAATGGTAATAGAAGGTAAGATGGCCCGTGCATCAGCTAGTGCCATCTGAGGTTTTAACCCAGCCAGCTCAGCTACGTTATTGACAGCACTTATCGAAAGCTGTGACTGACACTCTCGCACGATGGCAATAGGCTTATTTTTTAAGTCTGGCATTACACGGATGACCTGGTCGGTCGCAAACCGTGGCAGCCAGAGAGAAACAACTCTTCTCATCACACCATTCCATTAGCCAAGTGTCGGGCATTCCGCCCCGACTTCGAAATAATTTAGCTTTCCAGCTAGCAGCACCGGGCTCGTCTAAGGATTTGGAAAAGCCTTGAGGGTGACTGGAAACTGATTTAATACGCCAGCGTTGTGTAGCTGCAGAAAGACCGGGTGTTTTCGTTGAAGGTCTTAGCAGTATTGTTAGAGCACCATTTTCTTTGGTGGCGAGTTGTAGTCGTCTACTGGATGTCATAGAAATTTTTTTGATTTCTCCTAGGACGGCGGTAAAGGCAGAGCTGCGCAGGCCTTCTTCCATCGCCCATAAGACATCAGTATCACGTGTAGTTTTAACAATAGTTAGTAATGAAGTATCAAGTCCTTGTTGGACTAGGCCAAACGGATACAGGTCGCCAGTATCGGTAGCGTTGTTATTGGCACACCAAAGAATACGTCCTCTCCGAGAATTGAGGAGGGAAGCTATTAGCGCTACACAAAACCCTGTTGCAGCTCCCCCATCAGTAGGTCGGTCAAAAAAAACCTCATATAGGGCGTCAGGGAGAAATCCTCCAGCTGGAAGCCGTTGGTCCATTTCTGATATTCCTAAGGAGAACGGCTTCTCTTCATTCTTCCAGGCGGGCCGCTCAAGTGCTCGAATACGCGATCGTAGGGTTTCAATCTGTTTTCTCTCCCTTAGTTTGTGCTGACCAAAAAAAGGAGGAGTTTTTACGACCGGCAAAATTATATTCCGGGACATTAGAGTCTCTCAAAATGAATTAATGTTCTTGTTTTGTTCTTATATTGAGTTGTGATGCTGAGTCAAGTCTATCAAAATATTTAGATAATGATGGTTAGTATTTGACCCTTGTTATAACCGGTAAGAGAATGTACAGAGCGATTATTAGAGGAGGGATAAAAATTATGACTGAAGAGGATATTAAGTACCGTACAATTGATGGCTTGGAACTCTTTGGGCGTCTATATCGTCCTGAAAAAAGTGGTCCCGTTCCCTACGTTGTCGATGTTCATGGAGGTGCGTGGCGTAATGGAGACAGGATGAATAATCAAGTTATTCATCAGCAGTTTGCAGCAGCAGGTATAGGTGTTTTCGCACTTGATTTCCGCCTATCGACCCAGGCTCCTTACCCGGGTCCAGTACAAGATGCTAATTATGGGGTGCGGTGGTTTAAAAAAAATGCTGCATCTATTGACGCTAATGTATCAATTATCGGTGGGTTGGGTTCATCTAGTGGCGGACAGCAGATGGGCTTAATAGCCTTGCAACCGAATGGTACTGACTATGTTGTTGATGAACCATCGCTTACAGGTATTGATGCTAGTATTGAATTTTTCATTGGTTGCTGGCCTATTCTTGATCCCTTGGCACGTTATCAGATGGCAAAAGAGACCGGCAAAGAACGGCTTGTTGAAGCTCATAATATTTACTTTGCCGATGAAGACCAAATGGCACTTGGTAATCCTTACATGGTGATTGATCGTGGGGAGGCTACTCATATGCCTCCAGTGGCCATAATCCAAGGTGAATTAGACGATAATGTCGATCATTTCCGTGCTGATATGTTTGCAGAAATTTATAAAGAGGCCGGTGGGAACATCGAAGTACATAAATATGCTGGTCAGCCTCATACCTTTGCGGCAAAAAACCCAGATGACGCAGCTTCGAAAGACGCTGTTGCTAATTTGATTGCCTTTATCCTAGAACAAGAAAGTTGATCAAAGTTTTGAAAGTTTCTTTATCTTAAATTGAGAGAAGTAAAATAAGAATTTCGATTAAAAGAACCAATTGAATGATCATAAAAACCTTGGCATATATATGTGGATTGAACTTATTTTATTTATTTCTCTCCGCTTGTAACACCGTTACACATTCGGCTGAGCCTCTCGTGAGGGGTTTGGAAATACAAACAAAAATTTTAAAATCACCGTTCGACGTAAATAGGTTGTTAAGGGTTACAGATGCTAATACGCCGAATTTTGTCTGTAAGACACCACCGCAGCCAGTTCATGATCTTACCTTTCAAGGATTTTATAAGTTAGGTACTGGCTCATCAGTCGTTGATAAGAATGCAATGAAAGCCTACCGTGCAGCTCGTGCACCTATTGATAGATTCGCCTCTGCAGTCATTAAAATGAGTGACCGCTATTTGAGTGATGAAAAAGAAAATCCGCAAATTGCGCATTGTGTCCTTGATTGGCTGTATTCTTGGGGAAAGGGACAAGCATTTTTGGGGTCAGTCAGCCAACAGGGTAGCTTTGTTCGGAAGTGGGCGCTAGGTACGATAGCTCTCTCCTACTTGAAAATTAAAAACGCTGATAATTTGAACTCACGTAAAAAAAGGGGAATAAAAAATTGGATTGCTGAGTGGGCCTATTGGGTCCGTGACGATTATTCAACCAATATGCACAAGAACAGTCGCAATAATAACCATGCATACTGGGCTGCATGGTCTGTAGGACTTTCCGGGGTCGTCTTAAACAATCGCTCTCATTTTGACTGGATGGTGGGTCAATATCTAAAAGCAATGAAACAGATTTGGGATGATGGAACTCTGCCGCTTGAGATGGACAGGCGGTCGAAGGCTCTACACTACCATGTTTATTCTACACAGGTGCTGGTAATGATTGCGACCTTAGCTTCTCGCAATGGCATGGATTTGTATGGTGCCGAAAATGGTGCTCTCCACAGGCTAGTAATGCGGACAGTGGGAGGCTTAGAAGATCCAACTTTTTTTGCTGAAAGAACAGGAGAAAAACAAACTTGGGTTGGAAAATTGAGCGGCGGAAAGCTTGCTTGGATGGAAGCATATTATGCAAGGTTTCCAATACCTGAGATAAAAAATTGGATTAATATTTACCGGCCGATGAAGAATCGTAGAGTCGGAGGGAATACTACATTATTGTATGGGATGCGTTAGGTTACCAATACCGCTTTGTATAACAATAAATTATATTTTCAGGTTAGATTGGATAGCCAAATAACGATCTTTTAGGAGAGGGAAGGGCGCATGACAGGTTTCATGGAAGGGTTCATTAATTCAAGTCATCGTAATTGGCTACGCGTTTGGGTAGAGTCCGCTCCATTTCGTTACTCTATCCTCGTGATAATATTTCTGAATGCAATCTTGCTTGGTTTAGAAACAGTGCCCAGTGTTATGACAGAAATGGGTGACACGTTACATAAGGTTGATAAGATTATTCTTTGGATTTTTATTGTTGAACTAGTTTTGCGTATTTATGCCCATGGATTCCGCTTTTTTCGTGATCCTTGGGGAGTGTTTGATTTTGTAATAGTTGCGATTGCCTTAGCCCCAGCCAGCGAACAGTTTAGTGTATTACGAGCTCTTCGAATTCTTCGAGCATTACGGTTAATTTCCGGTGTGCCGCGTATGCGGAGGGTTGTAGAAGCTTTATTAAGTGCCGTGCCAGGGATTGGAGCTGTTGCTGCATTATTAGTTCTAGTTTTTTATGTTTTTGCGGTGATTGCTACCAAACTATTCGGCGGAGAGTTTCCACAATGGTTCGGTACAATCGGAGAATCAATGTTTTCTCTCTTCCAAATTATGACGCTTGAGAGTTGGTCAATGGGTATTGTTCGGCCCGTTATGGAACAATTTCCCTACGCTTGGTCATTCTTTGTAGTGTTTATTATTATTTCGAGTTTTACAGTCCTGAATCTATTTATCGCGATCATCGTCGATTCCATGCAAACCCTGAATGCGGATGGTCAAGAACGAACAGTGGAACGTATTGGAATAGTTCTTGATGAGGATACTCAAAAAGTTTCTGATGAAATTTCACGGTTAAGAGCTGAAATTCGTGAATTGAGATCGGAGGTGGCCCGAGATAGGTCTTAAGTTTCTTTGCTGTCCGTTTCATGAATTGAAGAGCGGCTTAATTCCTCGTTTTGTTTTCTTTTAAAAGATAAGTAAGAGAAAGGAATTGAAACTGCAAAAGCGATGGTAAGCGCTGATAAAGATAACCAAGGTTCGGTAACCAATGCCGCAGCGAATAAAGCTACACCAGCAAGTGAAACGGTAACCAATTTTTTAGAGACTCGGATGCGTTTAAAAGAATAAGTTGGTATTGGGGCTATCATCATTGCGGAAATCATTACTGTCCAAGGCAAATTAAGCCACGCTGATTGCAAAAAATTCCATTTTGTTTCTACACTGAGCATTAGAGGTAATAAGATCATACCGGCCGCCGCAGGTGCAGGTACACCACTAAAGTAGCCGCTAGCCCATGGTGGTAACTCGGTATCAGCAGATGCAACGTTAAAGCGGGCTAATCGTAAAACACAACATACAACGAAGAGAGTGGCAATTGCCCAGCCAATTCCACCAACATTATTAAGAGACCAAAAATAGATCAGCATTACCGGAGCGACACCAAAAGAAATGGAGTCAACCAGTGAGTCTAGTTGTCCGCCAAGCTCAGTCTGGCCACCCATAAGCCTTGCCATGCGGCCATCTAACGTATCGAGCAGAGCAGCTAAACCAATTAGTAAGATTGATATTTCCCACTTTTGTTGTAGACCAAATTTGATTGCTGTCAGTCCTGAGCAAAGACCAAGCATAGTTATTGCATTAGGTAAAAGGCTGTTAAGTCTTTCTCTCCGGAGTTCTTTGCGTGCGCTAAGTAAAGATTTACCTCGCAGTTTTTGTGTCATTAGCGCCACTCTCCTTTGCGGTCATCTTCGCTGTCATTTAATTGGGCGATGGGAGTCTCACCACCGATAACCCGTTGTCCTGGTATCACTAAAAAACGGGTATTTTGCGGTAAATAAATGTCGACCCGGCTCCCGAAGCGGATCATTCCAAATCTCTCACCCGCTCTCAGTGACTGTCCGTCGTTAATCCAGCAAATTATTCGACGAGCAATTAAGCCAGCGATTTGGACTACTGCAATATCAATTCCATTCCTATTTCTAATAAGTAAGCATTGCCTTTCATTATCTTTACTCGATTTATCTAAGGAAGCGTTGAAGAATTTTCCTGGTTTATATGCTGTTTTTATAACATCCCCATCAAGGGGACTTCGATTAACATGACAATCAAAGACATTCATAAAAATACTTATACGACGCATTTTTTTATGTTCTATTTTTAACTCTTCGGGCGGCGTACTTTCAGTGAAAGGTAGTATAATACCATCAGCAGGGCTAGTTATTAGATCTGTTTCTGTTGGGGTAACACGGTCCGGATCTCGAAAAAAGTATATGCACCATCCAACCATTATAACTCCGACCCAACCGAGAAATTGGGTGATAGTGAACAAAACAGCCGCGATAACGGCAAAGATGGTAATAAATAGACGTCCTTCAGGTCTAACTTTAATTTGTGGTATTTTTGACACGCGTTATCTCTTTAAATTCATTGCTATTTAGTTTCCAAAATTGAAATAGGGTCACCAACCTTTATTCCAAGGGTGCTTGCATTCCCCTGATTGACCGCAATTTCAACAAGTCCGTTAGCATTTTCGTACCAAAATGCTTTGCCGATCTCTACGTTAGAGAATGTTGATGCATAGGAAAACAATTTTCCTGCGCATTTTATTTGGTCGGAACATTGTAAATTGTGGGCACGGACCCCAGTCATCGCATTCCCATAATAGTCAATATAAATAATAGAGTTAAGGTCATCAGGCCAGTCAATACCCGCGAGACTTTCTAATGCCAATGTCTTCCATTCAAAACTTTTCCCGGTTGCAATCATTGCAGCTATCGGCGCAAATAGGTCACGGCCGTGAAAACTTGTTGATAGTTTATCAGGACGCCACTTAATTTCCTTGGCGGAGACATTAAGGCCCCTTCTTAATACAATTGAAAGAACCCCATTATCTGGTCCAATAAATATTTTTCCATCAACATCAAGTACAATTGGAAGACGATCGCTTCCAACCCCTGGGTCGATAATACAAAGAAATATTGAATTTTTTGGGAAGTCCCTCTCTAGGGCTGCAAGAATGTATGCAGATTCTTTGGGCTGAAAAATGGGTGCATCGGAGAGTAGATTTATTATAATTTCGTTGGGAGCATGTTGAGCTAAAACAGAATTGAGCTGTCCGAGATATGGGCCGTCCCCTCCAAAATCTGTAAATAGTGCAATCATGTTTAGATTTTAACATTTATTGGCTTTAGACAAAAATCTAAAAATATTCTTATAGTTAAAATTGAGTTTTTATAAGTGAATTATTTTTTATGTGAAAGATTTTGCAATAAGCTTTATTAAGAGCCTTGTTGACTTGATGAGTGCTGATGAGTAGGAAATCCGCAGCCATGCGAATTATAAAACAATATTTGAACTTATCTAGCTCCTGCAGAGGAGCTGCCGTTGCCCTGGGTAATTTTGATGGTATTCACATAGGCCATCAAAAGGTTGTGAGCGAAATAAAAAAAATTGCAGAACATTTGAAAATACCATCCGCGGTTATGACGTTTGACCCACATCCTCGTCGCTTCTTTCAACCTTCGGCGCCTCCATTTGAAATGACACCCACTCATGTAAAGTCACGTCACCTAAAATCATTAGGAGTGGATATTCATTATGTTATGCCATTTGATAAAACATTTGCTTCTTTGATAGCTCAAGAATTCGTAGAAAATGTTCTTGTCTCTGGATTGGGTGTGAGACATGTAGCGGCTGGTTATGATTTTGTTTTTGGCAAAGGTCGGAAGGGCGACGTAGAATTTCTGAAAAAAAGTGGTGAAGGTTGCGGTTTTGAAGTTACTCTCGTCCCCGCTGTGAAAACAGATAATGGAAAGGTATATTCTTCGACGGTAATTCGTAAACATATTGTCGAAGGAAGACCTCGTGAGGCGGCGGATAGTCTTGGAAGGGCGTGGGAAATTGAAGGAGAAGTTGTCACAGGAGACCAAAGAGGCCGGCAAATGGGTTTTCCTACTGCAAATGTCAATGCAGGAGTGTCTATAATGCCTAAACTTGGGGTCTATGCTGTTTGGGCAGGTGTACCCGAAGGAAAATTAACCAAATGGTATAAGGCTGTTGTAAATGTTGGACGTAGACCAACATTTGACGGTGAAGGTGTTACAGTTGAGACACATTTATTTGACTATTCCGGAGATCTTTATGGCAAGGTCTTAAGGGTTGCTTTTATCGACTTTATTCGCCCAGAGCTAAAATTCGACGGTTTAGATTCTATCAAAGCACAAATTCTGGATGATTGTCGTGCGGCACAAGAAATACTTGACGAAGTGCCATTCAATGATATCACCGCGTCACTGAAATGATTTTAGCAGGACATCTGGAATGAGTGTTGATTATAAATCTACAGTCTTTTTGCCAACAACCGAATTTCCAATGCGGGGTTCATTGCCCGAGCGTGAACCCAGGACGCTGGAGCACTGGCGGAAAATAGACCTCTATCGACGTCTCAGGGAAGATTCGATAGGTCGTGAAAAATTCATACTTCATGATGGCCCTCCTTATGCAAACGGAAATTTGCATATTGGTCATGCTTTGAACAAAATATTGAAGGATGTAATTAATCGTTCACAACAAATGCTCGGTAAGGATGCCAACTATGTTCCGGGTTGGGATTGTCACGGGTTGCCAATCGAATGGAAAATTGAGGAAAAATATCGTAAAGCAGGTAAAGACAAAGATGAGGTGCCGGTTGTTGACTTTCGGCGAGAATGTAGAGAATTTGCTGATCACTGGATTAACATTCAGTCCGAGGAATTCCAGAGACTAGGGGTAATTGGGGATTGGGATAGCCCCTATACGACGATGGCGTATGCCGCTGAAGGGCGGATCGTGGGAGAACTAGGAAAATTTTTGCTTAATGGGGGGCTTTTTCGCGGAGAAAAACCGGTTATGTGGTCACCGGTCGAGAAGACGGCATTAGCAGAAGCAGAAGTGGAATATCATGACCATAAATCAACTCAAATTTGGGTTAGGTTTCCAATCATTTCTACCAAAATCCAATTATTAAAGAATTGCCAAGCCGTTATATGGACTACAACCCCTTGGACTATACCTGGCAACAGGGCAATCGCCTACGGAGATGAAATTGATTATTCTGTCGTGAAGGTCAAAAATCGGGGGGAGAACAAATTTCTTAAAGAGGGTGATACATTATTGTTAGCCCAGTCTCTGGTAAAAAAGGTCATGGATTTCTGTCAAGTTAAAGATTTTGAAATAGTTGGGAGGGTCAAAGGGAGTGAATTAAGCGGGACGCTTTGTAATCACCCTCTCAATGGTAAAGGCTATGACTTTAAGGTTCCTTTTTTATCAGGAGCTCATGTTACTGAAGACGATGGAACTGGGCTCGTTCATACGGCTCCAGGACACGGGGTCGAAGATTTTATAGTAGGCCAAGAAAATGGAATAGAAGTGCCGCGAACTGTTGAAGGTAATGGATGTTATTATTCTCATGTTCCAATTTTTGCTGGTCAACACGTTTATAAGGCAGATGAGCCAGTAATGGATGCTCTCATTGAAAGAGAGGCTTTGATTGCAAGTGATACTCTTGTCCATTCCTATCCTCATAGCTGGCGCTCAAAGGCTCCATTAATTTACCGGACTACTCCTCAGTGGTTTATCTCGATGGAGACAAATGATTTACGTGAGGCGGCCGTTAAGGCGATTGGTGAAACAAAATTTTATCCTGCTTCTGGCCAGAATCGTTTACATGGAATGATTGAGAACCGACCGGATTGGTGTGTATCCCGTCAACGTGCTTGGGGTGTTCCTATTACTGTTTTCGTAAATAAAGAGACTGGCGAACCCCTCAGAGATAATGAAGTAATGCACCGAATTGTCCAAGCTGTAACTACTGAAGGAGCAGATTGTTGGTTTACTAGTAATGCTTCGCGCTTTCTTGGTGATAATTATGATCCAGATCAATACGAACAAGTTTTCGATATTTTAGATGTTTGGTTTGATTCCGGGTCCACTCATAATTTTGTCCTCGAAGACCGGGAGGATCTAGAATGGCCAGCAACGCTTTATCTCGAGGGCTCTGACCAGCATCGAGGTTGGTTTCATTCATCGCTTTTGGAAGCATGTGGGACTCGTGGAGCGGCACCCTATAAGGGTGTCTTGACACACGGATTTGTCCTTGCTGAGAAGGGCGTTAAAATGTCGAAATCCCAGGGCAATACTATTGCCCCCCAGGAAGTTATTAAAAATTTTGGTGCTGATATACTTAGAATATGGGTTGTAGCCTCTGATTATTCTGAAGATTTAAAAATAGGCCCTGAAATAATAAAACATCAATCGGACGCCTACCGTCGATTAAGAAATACATTCAGGTATCTTTTGGGAAACTTACATGGATTTGATAGCAAAGAGCAGGTCGATTATGATCAGATGCCGGAGTTAGAAAAATTTATATTACATCGTTTAGCGGAATTAGATGTTTTGATTCGGGACTGTTGTTCCAAGTATGATTTCCATACTATGTTTATAGCACTACATAATTTTTGCGTAGTAGAATTATCTGCATTCTATTTTGATATTCGAAAAGATACTCTCTATTGTGACTCTTTTGATAGTATAGAGCGAAGAGCTGCTCGGACGGTTTTAGATCGACTATTTGTGACTCTTACAACATGGCTTGCTCCTATTATACCCTTTACTGCTGAAGAGGCGTGGTTAACTCGATTTCCAAAAGAAGAAAAAAGTAGTAGCGTTCATCTCCAACAATTTGATGCTATTCCACCTAATTGGCGTGACGATGACTTGTCAAAAAAATGGCAATTTATTCGTAATTTGAGGAGGGTTGTAACAGGGGCTTTGGAGGTGGAAAGGGCAGAAAAACGTATAGGGTCTAGCCTTAGCGCCCAAGCAATAATTTATACTTCAAATGAATATAGAATCGCTCTTGAGGGTATTCATTTAGCAGATTTGTGTATTACTTCTGCTGCGAGATTCGCAGATGGTAAGGCGCCGTTAGAAGCTTTTTCTATTTCAGATGTACCTGATGTAAAAGTTATAATAGCTCTTGCAGAGGGTCAGAAATGTAGTCGTTGTTGGAAAGTGCTACCGGAAGTAGGCACTTTTGCAACTCATATAGATCTTTGTAAACGATGTGCGGACGTCGTGGATGGCTTATCGGCTCCCGATTAGGCAATGAAATCAAAAATTGACATCAATCCCAGGAATTTAGGAGCTTTAGTTGTATTAATTACAATTTTTCTAGATCAACTGAGTAAATGGTGGGTTGTCAATCTAATGATGGTGCCTCCTAAAATCATTCAAGTTACTAGCTTCTTTGATCTTGTATTAGTTTATAATCGGGGAGTTAGCTTTGGGATATTTAATAATTCTCCGGATTGGGTGGGGGTAGTCTTGATTTGTTTTGCAATTTTGATTTCAATCGGTCTGGCGTTTTGGATATGGCATGCAGATGGAAAACTTGTATCCTGTGCTTTGGCCCTTGTTGTTGGTGGGGCAGTGGGTAATGTTTTAGATCGCATTCAGTTTGGTGCCGTTGTTGATTTTCTTGATTTTCATGTTTGGGGGTGGCATTGGCCTGCATTTAACGTTGCGGACGCTGCTATAACTATAGGTGTTGTCATGTTGATTTTGGACTCTTTTAAACCTAAATCTAAAACTCTTTGAAACCAGTATTTAAACGGTAGGGAAGTTTTTTAATGAAAAAGTTGAGCTTTTTTCCGTTCGTTAGTATGTCGATTGGATTTTTCCTTATTTTAGGGTGCGAAAATGCAAAGGAGACGATTGGGTTGACCAAACAATCTCCAGATGAGTTTGCCGTGGTTACACGAGCACCATTAAGTATACCTCCTAAATTTGATCTTAGGCCTCCTAAACCTGGAGCAGATAGGCCACAGGAAACAGCTACAAGGTCGGAAGCTCGAAAAATTTTATTAAAGAATACAAGTGCTCATAGAAATTCTATAAAAAATAAGTCAGTTAACTCAGATAGGTTCTCAAATGGTGAAGCAGCCTTCTTACAAAGAGCAGGTGCTTTGAATGTTGATCCTTCGATTCGAAAAATAATAAAAAAGGAGAGTAGTGGGTTAACCGAAGTTGACGAAGGGTTGTTAGGTAAAATCATTTTCTGGCGTAAGGGGGAAAGACCCGGCAGTATTATAGATGCAAAAAAAGAAGCCCAAAGGTTACGGAAGGTCACCGCGGAAGGCCAATCAATTACGAAGGGAAAGACGCCTATTATCATCCGGAAACAAAAGGGATGGCTGGAGGGGATTTTTTGATATTTAGAGATTTTATAAATTAAAAGTAGAAATTGCTACATAGAGTTGAGTTATTTTATAAGAAGCATAAGCAAAAGAAAGAAGTTGGGAAGAATAAAATGACCCCGCGACGGTTTTTGTTGCCTGTTCTCAGCCTAATTATTTTATGTCAGTTTCTCTCATCTAATTTACTCTCCTCGAAAATTTTTCATCCTAAAAGTTTTCAGTTATCTAATGGTTTGCAGGTGGTTTTAATTACGAACAGGCGAGCACCTGTTGTTTCCCAAATGATATGGTACAAGGTTGGTGCAGCAGACGAACCGCCAGGTAAGTCAGGACTTGCTCATTTTCTGGAACATTTAATGTTTAAGGGTACACAGTCTATTTTACCGGGTGATTTTTCAAGAATCGTATCTCGAAACGGTGGACGAGATAATGCTTTTACGGGACAAGATTATACAGCTTATTTTCAAGAAGTATCGCGTAGTAAACTGGAATTAGTTATGAGTCTTGAAGCAGGTCGTATGCGAGGGCTTCTTTTAACCGATAAAGAATTTCGCGCAGAGCGTGACGTCGTTCTTGAAGAACGTAGTTCGAGGACCGATAACAAACCAGCATCGCAGTTATGGGAAGCTGCGCGGGCCGCACTATTTTTCAATCACCCCTATAGGAACCCTGTTATTGGATGGAAACACGAAATAAAAGACATAACGATCAAAGATGTCAGGGCATTTTATAATCGTTATTATATCCCTAATAACGCGATTTTAATTATCGCAGGGGATGTGACTATTCAGGAACTTAAACCACTAGCGGAAAAATATTATGGTGTTATTCCCCGTGGAGCAGATATTACTCGGAATCGAAGCAAAGAGCCCGGAATATTAGCTGAGAGAAGAGTAGAAATTTCTGACAAAAGAGTTGGCTTGCCCTCTATCACAATTACATTTCGAGCTCCATCTTATGCTTCTGCTAAGGACAATCGTGCTTATGCTTTAGAGGTTCTTGCCGAAATCCTTGGTGGCGGCGCTACCTCAAACCTTTATCGTGACCTTGTAGTTCAAGAAAAGCTAGCCTCTTCAGCTACTGCGTGGGCAAGTTGTGATGCTTTAGATTATGGAACCTTTGGAATATTTGCCGCCCCACGTTCTGGCATATCGGTCAGCGAAGTAGAGTCTAGGTTGAAAAAAATAATTCAGGATGTGATAAAATTTGGTATCTCAGAGAAAAGCTTGGTGCGCGCTGTAAATTCGATGGTTGCAAATTCCATTTATGCTAGAGACTCTTTAAATGCGGGCCCTAATATTATAGGACAAGCCTTGTCGACAGGGTTAAAAATTTCGGATGTTGAGAGTTGGCCGGATAGGATAAAGGCGATAACTATTGATCAAGTCAACAAAGTTGCAAAGGAAATTTTGCAACCGGAGAACTCCGTAACAGCGATTCTACGCAGGGACTAGTGACCGAATAATGATCTTTTCTCAATCAAAATATATAAGGGTTAGAAACTTTAGCATGATATTGTGTTTCTTGTTTCTTGCCTACCCAGCCTATGGGATTAAGGTTACAGAAGTTATAACTCAAAAAGGAATAAAGGCATGGTTGGTAGAAGATAAATCTGTTCCAATTATTTCCTTAAAATTCGCCTTTAAAACCGGCGGTACAGCATATGACCCCGTTGGCAAGGAGGGACTAGCGCAAACGATATCGGCAATGCTAGACGAGGGTGCCGGTAATTTAAATTCGCAAGAGTTTCAATTAAAGCTAAAAAAGACGACTGCTCGTCTTCAATTCTCGGCTACATTGGATAAATTTCGAGGTTCTTTAACTACTTTGAGGGTTAATAAACGAGAGTCTTTTCGTTTGCTTAGTTTGATCATAAACAAACCGCGTTTCGATTCCAAGCCCTTGAGAAGGATTAGAAGTCAACTTATATCAAATATTAAGAGAAACGCTAAGGATCCTGGCGCAATTGCCTCTAAGACTTGGTATAAGGTCGCCTTTCCTAAACACCCATATGGACGAAGTAGTGACGGCAAAATAGCATCAATAAAAAGTATAAATAAACAAGATCTCCAGAATTATATGGGTCGCCATATAACCCGCAATTCTTTGTTGGTTGCAGCAGCTGGGGATATTTCACCAAAGGAATTGAGTGTATACCTAGATTGGATTTTCGGTAATCTACCTTTAAAGGGTAAATCACAAAAGCTCGCGGATGTTATTCCAAATACTATGGGCCAGCTAATCGTTGTAGATTATAAAATACCGCAAAGCATTGTTGTGTTCGGACATGCGGCACTAAAGAGAGACCATCCCGACTGGTATATTGCTCTGGTGATGAACCACATACTTGGTGGTGGAGGGTTTTCATCCAGGTTGATGTCAGAAGTCAGAGAAAAAAGAGGTTTGGCATATTCCGTCTATAGCTATTTAAATCCTTTTGATCACTCTGCACTTTACATGGGGAGGGTGGCATCAGGTAATAAGCGCGTAAATCAGTCAATTAAAATCATTAGAGAGGAGTGGAAAAAATTCGTTCAAAATGGTGCGGCGGATTCCGAAATCATCGCAGCAAAAACATATTTAAATGGCTCCTTTCCATTGCGTCTTACGTCAACGCGGCGAATCTCAGACCTTCTACTCGCCATGCAGGTTAACAATCTCGGTAGACATTATTTGGAGAGGCGCGAGCAGTTAATTAACACTGTCTCTAAACAAGATATTAAACGTGTAGCTAAGAATATCCTGAGTGAAGAGAACTTAACTTTTGTGGTGGTTGGGCAGCCAAAGGGTATTAAATTGGTTAGCGGAAGGACAAATAAATTGTTTGAATGACCAATGCACTTATATTTTTTAGCTGAAAAATCTATAATTTTAGTTGGTTTCCGTCGTTTGGATTTCTCGCATTTTCGACCATAAACTTTCGCCAAGAGATTACGCCTGCATCACTCAGAGATAATTGTTCTCTATCAGAACGAACTTCTTCTACAATCTTTTTGTCCTGATCTGAAAAAATCCAATCATGTACCCACGAGTGCCAAAGCATCCAACTAAGCCTATTAAGAATAGTAGTAATTTTCGATTTCCGCCGGTAGGCGTTCATGGAATAAAATAATGTTCTTTTTGAATCAATAGGGGTCACCCACCTGCACATGAAATAATCGCCGGACGGTCGACCGACTAGTGTTACCGTTGGCAGTCGTGACATATGGCGGTATTTTATTCCATATAGTTTTGTTGCTTGTGATGTCTGCGGATTTAGTTCTTTACCTCTCCCAATCGGATTTAGTTTCCGCCAAAATGCTTCTGAAGGAGGAGGAAATTTTCCTAAATTAGGATAATTCTCTTCGGAGATTCCTCCACGTGCTGTGTAACCAAGACCCTTTCCGTCTTCAAGTTTAGTCGTCGTCACTTTGCTGGCAAATGGAAAGATGGGTTGAAATATTAGTTCAGGTGAGTTGCGGTGTACAAAAGGAGCATGTAAATCATAACAAAGGTTATCATTCAAAGGTCGCCAATTACAGTTGTATGTTCTCCATGTAGCAATTGTGTGCCACTCCTGAGTATTGGATAAACATTCGGGTAGGTCTTCCTCCAGCGGGACAGCGGGCATATCACCTATAAACAACCAAATTATTCCCAAATGCTGACGCACTGGATAGGTTTTAACCCTTGCCCCCACTGATATTTTGGTTTTAGGCCCTTCCATCAACTTTGCTACGCATTTTCCTGTTTCACCAGAATAAGTCCAACCGTGATATGGACATGTCAAGGTATCCGTGTGTGGATAAATACAACTACCCTCTGATAATTTAGCTCCACGGTGAGCACATTGGTTATTTAATGCGAAAACCTGATTTTTGTTGCGGAAAAGAACTATTTCTTCTCCGAGTATTGTGATTGCTTTCGGTCGGCGTATCTTCAAACGCCACGCAGCAAGTACAGGGTACCAATAATTCCGGAGGCCCATCTCGGGTAACCCTGTCTTCTCATAAACATCAGCTTTAGGATTTGTTGTATTCATCTATGAGTTAATAAATTTGATTTATAGTCTATTATATCATTATAGCGGCAAATTTAAAAAATACCTTTCCTGACCAAGTTTAGACCAATCAATAGTAAAATAATATACAACCAGTTACGAAACTTATCTTCTGAGACCTTGTTTCGAATTATCCACCCAAACCACATACCTATTGCCGTTGGAATAAGGGCTAAAAATGATGCAATTAAAATATTTTCTTGCAGACCGCCTTCCCGAAACAGTGCGAATGTTAAGATCATTCCCGTAAATAAAAATTGAATACCAACTGCTTGAACAAAAATATCCTTTTTCATTTTCAACATTTGATAATAAATTGCCACAGGTATGCCCACGGCACCCGTGGTTCCAGCCAAAAAACCAGACAACAGTCCGACAAATGGGGCGACGAATGGTATAGATTTTTTACTGATACTTAATCGAATAGTAAAAAGATTGTTAAGAGAATAAATGCAGACAATTATACCGAGACCTATAAGTAAATATGTTGGATCTAGCCGGTATAACGCATAGGCGCCGATGAAAATTCCTATTACAGCTGCCAACAACATTCCCCAAAATTTCTTTATCAATGAAAGAAAATTTCCGCCCTGAATTGCTTGCAATAAATTTGTTGCTATGATCGGGATTACTAATAAGGGGATGGCTAATTCGAGTTCAATAACTATAGTCATTAATGCTATAGCTGTTAAAGGCAGTCCCATCCCTACGACTCCTTTAACTACGCCGCCAACAAAGAAGGCAATACCAATTGTAATAATTACATAGGTTTCCACATTAATATCTTAAGTTAATTCTAAAAAATGTTGATAAATTGTACTACGTAGTATGTCGATGATTTTTAGGATATTTTTTAATACTCAAATTTTATCCACTAATTATTTAATTTGGTATCTTTTCATGATTCGCAAGCGTGGTTTACAGTGTATACAAAGGTTATGTCCATGACATCAATGTCTTATGATCACCAGACTTATAATTGTTTTTCCGATGCTATCGGTAATAATGGACTAACCCAAGATGTCTTTGAAAATTTACTAGAGAATACTAAACCCGCGCTCGAAAAACTGAGGAGCCATTATGCTGATAAAAGTTTACCGATACTTCACTTGCCCGAACGCGTTGATGATCTGCAGCATTTATATCTCTTGGCGAATCAATATCGAGAAAAATTTGCACATATTGTAGTTCTAGGTATAGGAGGTTCGTCTCTGGGTGCTAAGGCAATTTGCAAATTAGCAAAAACAAATTTTGCGCCGAGGCCTGAAATTCCTATGATGCATTTCTGGGATAATATTGATCCAGAGAGTATTTCAGGGATGATGCAGGCCTTACCGCTTGAACACACCCTATTCCTCGTAATTTCAAAATCTGGAACAACAGCTGAAACATTAGCTAAATTTCTGGTGTGTCTTAAGGCCGTCAGTGATGTAGTCGATAAAAATTCTTTAACAGAACATTTTGTTGCTATCTGCGAACCGGGTGAAAATATTTTGCGCCGCCTTGCGGTCAAAAACCATATTTTAGTTCTTGATCATGACCCAGATATTGGTGGCCGTTATTCGGCCCTTTCATTAGTTGGATTGCTACCCGCTATGATTCTTGGTCTTGAAGTTGAAAAGGTCCGCGCAGGCGCTGCTAAAGTGCTTGATCCGGTTTTAAAAGGAGAGGAACCAAGAAATATTGAAGCTGCAATTGGCGCGGCTATCTCCGCGGGATTGGCCGCTCAAAATATCAGATCTACGGTGATAATGCCTTATTCAGATAGGTTGGCAGCCTTAAGTCTATGGTATAGGCAATTATGGGCCGAAAGCTTGGGCAAAGAAGGTAAAGGTACCACTCCAATTAATGCTCTGGGTACGGTCGATCAGCATAGCCAGCTACAACTTTACCTCGATGGCCCAGTAGATAAGATGTTTACGATTATAATGCTTAAATGTGCGGGAGAAGGGCCGTGTGTTGAACCTGCTTTGGCGAATGAAGAGGCGTTAGCTTTTTTGTCAGGTAAGTCAGTCGGTGATTTAATGGAAGCTCAGCAAAATGGTACCACTCAAGTTCTTATCCAAAATAAAAGACCCACGCGTATTATTACGCTAGATAAACTTGATGAGACCTCAATGGGTGCATTGATGATGCATTTTATGCTTGAAACAATTATTACCGCCCATCTTTTTTCTGTGGACCCCTTTAGTCAGCCAGCTGTTGAAGAAGGTAAAAAGTTAGCGTGGCAATATTTAGCAGATCAGGAAAAATGAGATGAAGATTCGTCGCTTGCCGGACAGGACCATAAATCGGATCGCTGCCGGTGAAGTTGTTGAGCGCCCAGCTTCTGTGGTTAAAGAGCTAGTGGAAAATGCTATAGATGCTAAAGCAGAAAATATTGAAATAGCTATTAAAGGAGGCGGCAGAAGTTCTATAGTTGTTACTGACGACGGTATCGGGATAGAACGAGATGATCTTTCGGTCGCCATTGAACGCCATGCTACCTCCAAACTCTTAGACGATAATTTACTCCAAATTTCTTCACTTGGTTTTCGGGGGGAGGCGTTGCCATCAATTGCTTCCGTTTCTCATCTAAAAATTGATAGCCGAGCCCATGGTGCTGAGGAAGCTTGGTCTATTGTCGTTATAGGAGGCAAAACTGAACCGATATTTCCAAGTTCGGTTGTGGCTGGAACGCGGGTCGAAATTACCGATTTATTTTTTGCAACACCCGCTAGATTAAAATTTCTCAAAACGGATCGTACAGAAACAAATCATATACTGGATATAGTTCGTCGATTGGCGATGGCCAATCCGTTAGTTAAATTTTCCTTATCAGATGAAAAAGGAAAAAGACTGGGATTTAAAGTTGATCAAGGTGATCTAATCGATACGAGATTATCACGCCTTTCTCAGGTAATGGGTCGCGATTTTGCAGATAACGCGTTACAAATTGAATCCGAGCGAGGAGGGGTCCTTTTAAGCGGTTATGCGGGTCTTCCAACTTTGAATCAGGCTTATGCGAGGTCTCAATTTTTGTTCGTAAATGGAAGGCCTGTTCGAGATGCATTATTAACTGGTGCTGTTCGGGCAGCATATCAAGATTTACTGGCGCGTAATCGTTATCCCATGGTTGCTCTTTATTTGGAAACTTCTGCGTTATTTGTAGATGTAAATGTGCATCCAATGAAAACGGAAGTCCGCTTTAGAGACGCTGGTGTGGTCAGAGGTTTGATTATAGGGGCACTTAAACATGCGTTAGCTGATGCGGGGCACCGTGCGTCAACAACCGTGTCGACACAAACATTAGGCGCATTCAGGGCCGGCAATGGGGGTATTCAGCACCTTTCTAAACTAAATTCATCATATAAAGTTTCAGCCAATCCTATTGCGGATTATTATGCTCCAAGGCTCGACACTGATCAATTATCTGCGCCGCCGGCGGAAATGCAATCAGATGTATCACCTTGTAACGAAGGCGAGATAAAATCCAACTCTTTTCCTTTGGGGGTGGCGCGTGCGCAGCTTCACGAAACCTATATTGTAGCGCAGACTAATGATGGGATAGTGATTGTAGATCAACATGCAGCCCACGAACGATTAGTTTATGAAAAAATGAAACAATCACTAAAGACAGGTGCAGTCGCACGACAGGTTCTTTTGATACCTGAAGTTGTAGAACTAGATGAAACACAATGTCTGAATTTAGTTCAGCGGTCTGGAGAATTTTCCGAACTCGGTTTGATCTTGGAGGCGTTTGGTCATGGAGCAGTGATGGTTCGTGAAGTACCAGCACTTCTGGGGAATACTAATATTTCTGAATTGGTTAAGGACCTAGCTGATGATTTAGTTGAAGTTGGTGAAGGTTTCACATTGAAAGAGCGTTTAGAGAATGTCTGCAGCACAATGGCTTGTCATGGAAGTGTGCGTTCTGGTCGTAGGTTAAACCAAGCTGAAATGGATGCGATCCTTCGACAAATGGAAGATACTCCTCATTCTGGCCAATGTAATCATGGCCGACCGACATATGTTGAATTAAACCTCGCTGATATTGAACGACTCTTCGGCCGTCGGTAATATTCTGTGGTTACATCGTAAAAGCATTGGTGAGATAATGCCCAGTCAAAAGTGTCATAAAATTCAACTATCTCAGTCCACCATTGAAAATATTCTGCGAAGACGAGGGGGAAAGTTGCATGCCTATGACAATATTATCCCAAATAAAACCGCCCTTATTGTTATCGATATGCAAAATATTTGGCTTCAGGAGGGTATGGATTCTTACTCCCCCTACTGTGCAGGGGTGGCCCCAGTAATTAACAAACTTTGTAAAGCAACTAGGGCGACGGGTGGGCATGTTTATTGGCTCCGTGCAATATATGGTGATGACGCACCGAAAAATTGGTCGGCCTTTATGCAGTACCTTAATCCGAAGGATGCTGGAGGTATGCTTCGAGGGCTAACAAATGGAAATCCATTAGCAAATATTTGGCATGGAATGGACGTCCAGCCAGAAGATGTAATTATTGATAAAAATCGATTTAGTGCTTTTATACAGGGTTCATCAAACCTTGAAGAACGTCTCTCTGCTGCTGGCAAGGATACATTAATTATCACTGGAATTACGACTGATGTATGCGTTGAGTCGACAACACGCGATGCGCATATGCTGAATTTTAAGACATTGGTGGTATCTGATGCAACTGCTACTCGTTCAGACGAGGCCCATAATGCATCATTAAGCGCGATGTTTGGTCATTTTGCTGACGTTTTTAAAAGTGATGAAATAATTGAGATGTTGGGCTTTGAACTAATCTAATTTATAGTTTTGAGTAAGGTGTCTAATAATGATTCTCGAGGAATAGAATTTTAGTTTTCCCATATTTGCGCTGGTCTAAAATTGTAAAATTATTTAGTTCTGGATTTTTTTCAGTGTTACTCATTTCAAGCACAATTATAGCATTAGTCCCAATCCAACCGTTATTGGTAAATGCTTCAATAGCAGGTTGAAGTAAATTTAATCCGTACGGTGGATCTAAAAATATAAGCGAATGGGATTGGTTGGTTAGACCGGGATTTAGGCAATCAGCCAATATTGTATCGATATTTTTTTTCTCTTCAAGATACTCAATATTTTTACGACAGCACATCAAAGCGACTTTGTTGTTATCTACTGCCGTCACTCTTGCAGCGCCTCTTGAGATAGCTTCAAGTCCCATAGCGCCTGTGCCAGAAAATCCATCTAGAACCTTTGCTCTCTCAACGCAGTTACGATTGCCAAATTTTTCGCCTCCTTGGGTCAAAATATTAAATATGGCTTCACGTACTCGTTCTCTAGTTGGTCTTATATTTACACCTGGGGGTACAAATAATCTCTGTCCTCTATACTTACCACCTATAATGCGCATCAACTATTTCTCTATAAAATTTTGTGAACTTTATTTTGTGGCTTGATAACTTTTTTTGATGAATTTTTAATGTGCATTCCCATTTTTTGGAGTGAGTTTTGTGTGCTTTAGAATTGACCGTTGGCTAATTTCCTGAACCTTGTTACGGTTTAATTCACCAAGTTTGAAAGGACCAAAAGATATTCTGATAAGCCTATTCACCTTTAAGCCAAGATGATCCATTACTTTACGTATTTCTCGGTTTTTGCCTTCCTGAAGTGATATTGTTACCCATGAATTGTCTCCACGTTGTTTGTCGAGTTTTGCCTTAATTGGGCCGTATGTAATGTCATTTACGGTAATCCCTCTTTCTAATGAATTTAGACGATTTTCATCAAGAGGCCCGTATACCCGAATACGATATTGTCTTACCCAGCCTGTTGAAGGAAGCTCAATTTGGCGCGCAAGCGTTCCATCATTAGTGAGTAGTAACAGGCCCTCGGAGTTTAAATCTAGCCGACCCACAAGCATAACTCGTGGTAATTTTTTGGGAAGGTTATCAAAAACTGTTGGTCGTTCTGTAGGGTCTTTATTTGTCGACAAAATACCAGCCGGTTTATGATAGCGCCACAAACGGGTCGGTTCTGGTTCCGGAATCTTTTTGCCGTCAACAATGATCAGCGATCCTTCCGATACCAATGTCGCGGGGGTCGAAATTTGCACGCCGTCGACTGTGATGCGGCCTTTTGCTATCCATCTTTCTGCTTCGCGGCGGGAGCAAATACCAACGCGAGATAGACGTTTAGAAATACGCTCTTCTTTATTGATTTTTTTGGGCATAGTCGGAGGATGCAGTTAAAAAGGCGGCGAATAATTTTTTATCACCAGAGTCAATTAAAAATTCAGGATGCCATTGAACTCCAAGGCAGAATCTTTTCCCAGGAACTTCAATTCCTTCTATTACTCCATCAGGTGCAATTGCGTTTACTATAACATTACCAGAAATAGTTTTAATGGATTGATGGTGTGCACTATTCACCGACATTGAAGGCTTTCCAACGATACGATGTAATATTGTATTATTCTTAATATTGATAGTATGACCAGCCTCGTCTCGTGGATTAGTTTGTTCATGAGTTAAGGGACTGACGATTTCATCCGGAATATGTTGAATTAGAGTTCCCCCCAATACAACGTTTAAGAGTTGTTCTCCGCCACAAATTCCTAATATTGGCATATCTTTTTTAATTGCGCCGCGGGTAATTGCAATTTCAAATTCTGTACGCTGTTCTTTTGTAATGATAGTCTGGTGTCTTTCCTTAGTACCAAATAATTCTGGATCTAAATCAAAGGCACCACCGGTAATTACAATTCCATCAATTATTTCCAGATAATTTTTGATTGTTTCTAGTTCATGGGTTAAGGGTAGTGGAAGACCTCCTGCCTGAAAAATGGTATCACAATAGTTTTTTCTGACGGCGTACCATGGAAATTTTGAATAACCACCGGAAGTTTCTGAGTCGAGTGTTATTCCTATAATTGGCCTTTTCATTTCATCACATTAGAATGGTCGGTGCTTTCGTCAAGAAAAAGGACGCCATTTAGACGTCCTTTTTATCTAATCATAGGCTTTTTTTACTTCCTAGATTTCTTTTTATTATATCCAAGGACATCAGCAGTTCTTTTGAGAATATTTTTTGGTGTTTTCATAAGTTTAGCAATATTAGCCTCTACCCTAGATCCACTTAAGTAATCTAGATCCATTTTTCGTTTTTTTGCGTCAGATAAAAAACTCGGATCTTTCATAGTTTCGTCAAAAACC
Organism: Rhodospirillaceae bacterium; assembly: GCA_002712335.1. The sequence continues at coordinate 106,947 of PATI01000069.1, forward strand.
TTTCTAAGAGCTTTCAAGCGAGCAACGGGTATTCCCGGCGGAGTGCCAACTATCCTCGCCATTGCAACCGGTATAGAGAGTAATTGCGCTATAGGCTTGTAGTTTTTCGAAACAACATCGACCAACATCGGTACACCTTTTACAGCAGGGTCTGGATGAGGTTTTAGGCCGGCTTGGACGAGAGGACTAATTTTATTAGTGCCAATCCAGTTCGGTCTGATGACATTCCAGCTTTGCCAAGAACCACCGCGCGCTTGGGCTTCTCCAGCTTCCATCGCATTTGTCATTTTGGCGGTGCCACGATAGCCGGTAACAATCTTAAACTTTGTACCTATAGCAGTATTAAGAAATTTTGGGAATATATATGTTTCAGATCCTTTACCAGAAGCAGCAACGATAATTTCTTTTTTCTTTGCATCTTCAAGCGTCTTCGCGACGTTACCCATAGCAACTACCATACTATTCAATGCTGCCATGTTACCAATCCATCTCATTTTACTCATATCAAATTTGATACCACGCGGCCTAATAAGTTGGAAAAGAGGATGTGTCCAGAAAGGAGTTATTATTGTGGTTCCATCTTTAGGTGCAACGTTATAAACATAGTTAGATGCTTTAACTCCACCCGAACCAGGCATATTTACAACGATAGCGTTTGGTTTTCCTGGTAACTTAGGACCCATATGCTGAACTAAGGTTCGCATATAAAGGTCGTAGCCCCCTCCCGGGGAAGCTCCGATGTAAAAACGTACTGTCTTGCCCTCATAGAATTTCGACACCTTATCGGCCTGTACAGGCTGCATTGTTGCGGTACCAATCGTTATTACCGCCGCCGTTAAAGATATATATTTTAAAAATTTCATTTCATTCCCCTATAAGCCTAAAATTTTAATTTTTAATTTTATCGCTAGAGTTATTTTGAGTAAATCGAAAGCAGTTTTCAATTAATAAATAAAAGTTTTTCAAAGCAATAATCTATATTTCACCACTTGCATGTAGGAAGTTACAAAAGCAATAATATACTAACTGAAATAATTATCAGGAATAAATTGGCTATGGCATTCTCAAGCTGGCGAGGCATTATTGGAATTATCAAACCAACTATGAGACCGGGTGGTCTCGAAGATATGATCAGAATATTACCCGAAGGCATCGGTGTTATTCCTTTGTTTAATAATATCACTCGCGGAGATCGTGCTGAATTTAAGGAGGTAATGAGAGATTACGACGAAAAAGTAACAATCTTGGCAGAGCAGGGGTGTGATGTTATTCATCCCGAAGGGGCTCCACCTTTTATGGTTTTAGGCAATGCAGGGGAAGCAAAAAAGATACGTGGCTGGGAACGTAAACATAAAACGCAGGTCTTTACTTCAGGTACCAATCACGTGGCAGCCTTGAGGGCGCTAAAAGTTAAACGCTTTATCGGAGCCAGTTATTTCAAAGGAGAAATTAATAAAACATTTGCAAACTATTTTAAGAAAGAAGGTTTTGATGTCCTTGGAATGGAAGGTATGGATGTCCCCTTTAACAAAGTGCAAACTTTATCCTCAGAGGAAATTTACACCTTTATCAAGAAACTCGCATTAAAACACAGGCGTGCTCAAGGCATTTATATGCTGGGTACGGGCTGGAAAGCTTTAAAAGTCATCCCAATGTTAGAGCAAGATCTTGGCATTCCCATTGTATTTCCAGTAACGGCTCGGGTTTGGGAATTTCAGAAAAGGTTATCAGTAAACGAAAAACGTGAGGGCTATGGTCGCCTTCTTGAAGAAATGCCTCCTATGGTGAAAATTAATACTAGAAAATAGTTATCTAAAACTTAATCCTATTAAGATGGCAAACTCTATTTCACGCAGTAGCCAAAATTTTATGGAAATTGCACTCTCAGAGGCAGTCGCAGCTGGCAAGCGACAGGAGGTGCCGGTCGGAGCAATAATTGTAGACAGTAACACTGGTTCAATAGTTGCTGCTTCTGGTAACAGAACTGAAGAGCTAAATGATGCGACGGCACATGCAGAGATGTTAGTTTTACGAAAAGCCTCCGAGGTTTTAGGCACCCGAAGATTAATTCACTGTGATTTGTATGTGACGTTAGAGCCCTGCACAATGTGCTCCGCCGCAATTTCATTGTCGCGAATTAGGCGCTTATATTATGGTGCTGACGATCCGAAAAGTGGAGGTGTTGAGCATGGCGGAAAATTTTTTAGCCAGTCTACTTGTCATCATCGTCCTGATGTATATGGGGGTATCAACGAGGTAAGGTCGCAAAAATTGTTAAAGGAATTTTTTCATAACAAAAGATAGGATCCAATTTTTTAATTTAACAACTACTCAGGTTTCAAACGGCACTAAGTGCATGTGGTATTAAAATTGGTCCGTCATTTAGCTTTATCTCTCCGGTCTCAAGATTATAGGTTCGTTGTTTGAAGGTCCCAGCTTTTTGTGCCCTCACGATAAAGGCCATGCTATTCTCCGCGCCACCATGTTCTTGATGGATATCTCCTGGTGGGACGGAATCTACGTCCCCCGGACCAAGGCTATGGCAGCCTACCTGCTTAAGTTTTGCAGGCCCAACGTCCTTCGGTGCTTCATCGATTCTAGAATATCGGTACATGGTCTCGTGGCCCTCGATAAGACCATAGAGTGTCCAAACATCGCCGTGATCATGTACACTTGTAACGGAATTTGCCTTGCGCACTGTAGCATTAAAAACAAACCCGAAATCCGGGTCTTCGTAAAATAGCAAATTCTTAACCTTTGGTGCTCCTTCAACTGTGAGGGGCCAAGTTTTAGAGCTTTTCTTTAATTCTTTATCAGCCAGCAATGGGCCCATTGCAAAACGGATTTTATCCCAAAGAATATCTGTATCAAGATTTTGGATATACAGAGCTCTTATTTGCTCAACAAAATTTAATGCGGCAGGAAGTTGTGGTTTCTCCATTATGGCCTCTTAATTTAACCCTCCCAATTATGCATCTATTTTGGCTTAATTCCTATAATTCTTTTTTGTCTAATCTTTGAGGTTAGTACATTTTAATCATCGAACCCGTATTCTTTCCAACGGGCATTAACTTTATCCATATCTTCCTTATGAGGAATGACCATTGCAGGGTACCGTTCACCATTATATTGCTCCTCAGGTTCAAAATCGAGATTGACAGTCGCATCAATAAGTACCCGACACCATTTTCCGGTACCGTAAAGCATTGGATCACGATCTTTTAAACGTGTTGAAGGGTCGAGCAATGATCCCCAAGACCCGGGGAAGAATACTATATCGCCCTCATCTGCGTTCACGCGGTACGCGTAAGCCCAGTCAATAGCGCCATAATCATGAATATCAATGTCCTGATCTACCACCCAGATATGCTTATAACGAAGATGAGAAGCATTGGATCCCCAAATTGCAGCTGCAGCCTGCTTAGCTTGTCCTCTATAGGTCTGGTTCAGCTGGATGAATAAGGTAGTGCCGTTATTTGCCGGAGCGCAATGTACGTCAGTCACACCCGGGACGCCGGCGCGCTCTAATACGTTCCAGGCCACACCTGCACGCTGTACCGAACTCATAATGCTATTTTCATTTAGCATCTTGGGTAAAGTACCTTCAAGAGTGCCTCGGAATATGGGTTGATCTCTATGTGTGATAGCCGTGACTTTAGTTACATGCTTAGGGCCTTGATCACCGCCAAAATAGCCGGTGTATTCGCCAAATGGACCCTCCATTTCAAAGGTAGCTGGATCCGAGTCAATAAATCCTTCCACCACCAATTCGGCACTTGCCGGTACCATCAGATCGCTAGTTTCGCATTTAACAAGTTCCACCGGTTTGCCACGAATTGCACCCATTACATCGTACTCTGAAACACCAGTTGGCACCGGAGCGGAGGCACAAAATGGAAGACAAGGCTCCCATCCATAAACATGGGCAACTGGCATTTTCATTCCCCTGTCAGCCCATTTTTGAAAGTGAACGCCCCAGTTTTGGGCCCGCCAAAGCAATACAGGCAAGGTATCTTTTTGGCCGATCATTCCCCTATAGATACCTAGATTATGTACACCACTATCTGGGTCCATTGTTATGGTGGCTTGGAAAGTATTTATATATCTTCCACCATCCTCGCGATGCCATTTCGGGACTGGAAAGTCATATAAATTTATATCTTCACCTATAACGATATTCTCTTTTACCGGGCCAGTTGAAACTTCTGTGGGGGGCACTCTTTGACCGAGGTAATAGCGTGTAGCTTGAACCATGTCAGTGACAGGTGAATCTTTTGAAAGACCTAATGTCATCGCAATACGAGAAAAATTTGACATTCCGCCGGTGAAAAGTTGGCTGCAGCGAGCGTCATCACCATTATAGCCACTTATATTTTTAAAAAGTAAGGCGGGACCATCACCTGTACCAAATGCTTTTCGGGCAACAGTTCCTAGTTCACAATCCCAATCTACCTCAGCTTCTATTTCATTCAGTTCTCCCTCGCTTTTGAGGGCATCAATCCAAGCCCGCAGGTCTCCAAATGCTCTTGGTTGTAGCCTATTGGAAACACCGCCAAAGGCATCAATATTACTATCTTTCTCGGTCATATTTTAGCTTTCCTTTTTTCCATACGGACCCGTATGGTTTTACATATTTGGACTATTGTTCTAGGTCAATCGCTGAATTAGTTTTATACAGGTTTTAATGGGTCGCCCCACTTGTCCATTCCGAGTTGTGCCCAACGATTTCGAATAGCCTCAGCGTCTTTTTCGTCGGGGTGAATAGTTGGTGGATATCGACGACCCTCTGAATCAGGCTCGTAGTCTAAGTTTATAGTGCAATCGAAAAGAACTCTATGCCATTTTCCAGTGCCAAATAGATGGACATTGGAATCTCGAGCCCGAACGCTCGGGTCAAGTCCTGCTCCCCAGTTTTCAGGATAAACCACAAGGTCACCTTCGCCAGCATTAAAGCGCCATGCCATTGCCCAATCGATTGCGTCATAATCGTGCACATCAATATCGGAATCAACGACGGTGACATGTTTATACCTTACATGGGATGCTGAGTTACCCCATAATGCGGCCGCGACCTGTTTTGCCTGGCCACGATAGGTTTGTCTAATTGATACTATCGTATTAACACATGCCTGAATCGGCATACCGAAGACATCTACGACACCTGGTACCCCCGCTGATTCTAGAGCATTCCAAGCAGTTGCAGAACGCTGAATGGAACTCATTATAGGGTTTTCACCATAGCTTCCTGGAATAGCCCCTTCGACACAACCCCTCAGAATAGGTTGATCTCGATGGGTAATACAGGTGATCTTAGCGACATGCTTGGGAGAACGATCGGGCGCGTAATAACCTGTAAATTCAGCATATGGTCCTTCCGACTCGAATGTAGACGGATCGGTTGAAATCCAACCTTCAATGACTATTTCCGCATTAGCTGGAACTTGAAGAGGTACTGTTTCACAGTCAACAAGGTCAACTGGTTCACCGCGTATTGAACCCATTATATCATATTCGGAAACTGCCCGTGGAATGGGAGCTCCTCCTGTAAACCCCATGGAAGGCTCCCAACCAATCACGAATGCAACGGGCATTTTATCACCACGTTCCATATGTTTAGCGTAATGCGTGCCCCAGCCCTGCGCTCGCCATAGAAGGACACCAATACGGTCTTTATCGAGGACCATTCCCCGGTAAATACCAATATTATGGATATCGGTATCAGGATCTTTTGTAACACACCCCGCATAAGTAAGAATATAGCGTCCCCCATCCCCGCGATTCCACTTGGGAACAGGAAATTTTAGAAGGTCTATATCATCCCCTTTCAAAATATTTTCTTTAACAGGCCCGGTTTTAACTGTCCTTGGTGTTATTTGCTCATTAAAAATAGTTCGGCAAACACGAACAAGATCTCGAACTGGCGTATCTCGGGGCATTCCAAACATCATTGCT
>PATI01000003.1 GCA_002712335.1 Rhodospirillaceae bacterium
ACCCGAGGCGAGGCGCAATCGAGGGCGCCAGTGATGTTTTACGGCTTTGCCTCCCGACGCGAAGCGCTGGCGGCGCGGGCGACTTTTGGGCTGACGGCATCGCAGCGGGAAGCGCGTATGAAGGACAACGAGCGCAAGGCCAAGGCGCAGGCGGGCCGGGTAACCGTGTCGGGAATCGCCAAAATACCCGACACGTGGTCGCGCCACTACAACCCGCCGGAGCGCGCGATGAAGGGCAAGCCGCTGAGCAAGATGCGCGCGGTGGGGTACAGGGCGCTGCCGGCGCCGATGGACAAGCGCAAGAGTCGTGCTCCAGGGGACCGGAACAAAAACTCGCCGCAGGTCGAGATGGTGTGCAACGAGCTGCCGCTCGATCACAAGCTGGGGCGCCGGCCGGTGCTGACGGACGAGCAGCGCAACGAGCTCGAGCTGCCGCTGTCGTACGAGCGCGCAAAGGCACACATGCCCTACGCGCAGTGGTTTGAAGCAGACGGGGTTGTGAAGCCCAAGTACGCCGACGAGTTTGCGCTGTGGCTGCGCGGCAAGCCATGGGACAGCTTCTACGCCGACCCGAAGCTGAAGGTGAAGGAAGCGATGAACGACCTCTACGCGGCGGAAGAAGGCGACGGAGATGGCGAATGGACGCTGCGCGACTACCTGGACTACCACTTCAGGAGGAAGTACTACACCCTGTATACACAAGAACAGCGCCCCTCTGCCCGCCTCCTGCCGAGCGCGGCCCCGGCGACGGCCAAGGAACAAGCGATGCCTGTGCCGCGCAACCGGTTCGCACCGCGATTCGAGGACGCCGACGACTACAACAAGCGGTTGTTCGACTGGCTCGTGCCGTTCATGCTCGGCCTGCTGGTGCCGCGACCGCAGAGCCTTGCCGGTCTGCAGCGGCACATTCCGTACCCCAATGAGGCGCCGCTTCTGGGCCAGATGCACGCCAGCACGCGCGACCTCGCGGTCACGTCGCCGACGACGTTGCAGGAGGGCGCTCAGAACCCGCTGGTCGAGCCGTACACGGCGGCCAACGGCCGCCTCGTGGTGGGCGAGCGCTTCTGGGACAAGGTGCCCGAGGAGCGCTGGCACATTGCGTTCAAGGCGTTGGAGGAGGCGGCGGCCCGCGCAAGCGGCGCGGCCGCTAGCTCGTGAGGGTGCGGCGTGTCGGGTGCAGTAGCGAGTAGCGAGTGGCGACGCGCCCACGCGCCCACGCGCCCACGCCGCGCGATTTTTAATCGTTTGCTTCAACCCGCCGCCGTCGGCTCACTCATGCCACCACAAGCGCCGGCGTCCGCGGCGGTCGGACGGCTGCCACCGCCGCCGCCGCCCCCCAGCCTCGCCGATGCCGAGGCGGCGCACGCGCGTCTGGCCGAGGCGGCACGGCGCGCGGCCTCCAACTGCACCTCGACGCTGCAGCTGGGCGTCAGCATGCACGCCTTTGGCGAGAGCGTCACCTTCGACGCGCTGCGCGCGCTGCTGATCGCGGCGGACACGCGCGTGCTCCAGCTCCTCGTCGGCGTCGTCGACGGGCGCATCGCCGTGAGCGTCAACTTTGCGTACGAGCCGCCGGCGCCGGCGTCGGTGCGTCGTGCGAGGCGCGCGCGGGCGCGCGCGCCACCGGCGCCGACGCCGGCGGCGGCGCCGACGCCGACGCCGACGCCGGCGCCGGCGGTCACCGGCCACAAGCGCGGCCGCGACCCGGTTGAGGCGCAGACCGAGGCGAGCCTCGCGCGCGCGCGGCAGCGCGCCGCCGCCGCGGGCACGCCGCTCGGCGAGGACCACAGCGACGCGGTGCACCGCGCGGCGGTCGCGCTGCAGCACGACGTGCGCGGCGCGGGCGGCGAGCCCGCGCTCGAGAGCTGGGGCGTCCACGCGTCGGGGCGCGACCTCGGCCCGGGCGTCATTCTCTCCGCGCTCTTCCGCCCGGGCATCGCGCTGCCGGTTGCCACGCTGCGCCGCGCGCTCGGCGCGGCGTGCTTTGGCGACGGCATGCTCACGATCCGCGACCCCTCCGAGATGTCGAGCGAGTACCGGCTGCCGCTGAGCGAGGGCTCGCGCTTTGTCGTCGCGCACGGCGAGCGCCCGCTCGCGCTGTTTGCGACGGTCAAGCCGCCGGTGCCGAGTGCGCCGCCGCCGCTGCCGGGCCAGACGCAGCCGCCGAGCACGCCGCCGTCGATTTCCACAAACACGTAGACGATAAACAACAGCGTGCTGAATTGAGGGTGAGGGTCGGGACGAAAGTGAGGCGCGTGTAGTGAAACAACGAGCCACACTTTGGATGAACGCTCCGCCGCTGCACAACCTGAGCCTCGCCACGCCCACGTCCACGCCCGCGCCCACGCCCACGCCCACGCCTGCCCAACCCGACGACGACGACGGCGACGACGGGCCCGTCACCTTCGACGACTTGGGGGACGACATCGTCGCCGACATCTTCAAGCTCAGTGTGGAGGACGGCGACATTACGGAGCTCTGCAAAAAGGCGAGCGAGTGGTGCCTCGGCATGGGCATGGGCAGGCCCATGTGCATCGACGCCAACGACCCTCAGTGGGAGCGGCTCTGCGAACGCGTGGGTTGGCCAAGGGCGGCGACGGCAACCCCTCGGCGGAATCCGCCGACGGTTGGCGGCGAGCAGTTCACCTGGAAGAGAACGTTCTTCTCCATGTGCAAGGCGCTCAACNAGGTGAATGGCACGTTCCCAGAGGCCTATGGCTCGGACGACGTCGACGCGCCCTACCATCAACGTGGCCGAAGCTGGTACAGGCGCATGGTCAAGGAGCAGGGGAAGCCGCAGGCGGACCAGAACCAGGGCCTGCTCGAGCGCGCCGTCTTCGAGTGGAGCGTCAATTCCGGTGCACACGGCCACGAGAACCCGCCTCCAGTCATGATTGCGTGCAGCCTGGCGCACGGGCCGTTTTCGTGGCAAACCTCGCCCTGGGAGGTGAATGTCATGCGCGCAAACTACAAAGCGGCGGACCGTCGCCTGATCCGGGCAGTCATCGAGAGAGACTACGACGCATTTGAAGCCGCGCTTGGGCGGGGCGCGGACGTTGAAGAGCGCGCGCCCAGGGAAGAGGACGATTGGGGCGCGCCAGAAGTGCATCGCCAGCGCATTCATGCGTTGGCGCACGCGATCTGGAGCTATTCTGACGAAGTGTACGCTCTGCAGCACGTCGCGAATGCGGAGCGCACAGCATTCCGCATCATTGAAAGGTTGGTACAGGCGGGCGCCGACATCAATGCGCCGTGCAGCGAACAGGGGGATTATCGGTTCGATGTGGGGCCGGCGAGCCTCGCACTGGACTTGCCCGGCTTGGAGAGCGAGCCGCTGCTTGACGTGCTTGAGTTTCTCGTCGGACGGCCAGACTTCTCCCCTCCACGGCAGAACACGCTGCTGGAGACAGCGGTCCGCGTGAATTCAACGGACGCGGTGCGACTGTTGCTGCAGCATCCTAAACTTGCCGTTTACGGGGGTTCAAAGGCTGTGATCAACGCGCTCCAGCACCGGAACGTCGAAATGCTGCGACTCTTGGTCGAAGACGGGCGAGTCCAACTCGACGTTGTTGATTATCTTCGGTTGGGCGGCCAGTACGGCCAGTACAAGACTGTGGATGCCCTCACGCTGGCAGTAGCAACGGGCCAAACGGAGGCGACGAACATCCTCAGGGCGGCCGGGGCGCCGGAGGAAAGGCTTCGCCAATGGGAAATGGAACAGGAGGAGGAGTTGATACGACAACAAGCCGTACGGGCGGCGGAGTTGAGACAAGGACTCATGCAGGGGTTGCGATCAGAGCGCCTCGTCGCCCTTGCAGAGTCTCCGCTTGGCCCCCACGTAAACGACGTGGATTCCAGGGGCAACACGCCGCTGATCCTGGCGGTCCGATTTCGCTATGTGGAAGTTGTGCGGGCCCTCCTCGCGCAAGAGGAAATCGATCTCACCGTGCGGAACAGAGATGGGCGGACGGCGCTCGGGATGGCGANNCACACAAACGGCAAGGAAATCGCCAGGCTGCTGCGCACGGCGTATGCAGAGCCATAAGCGCGGCGCGGGCCGGGGTCCGGTAGGCGAGTTTGGTAGCATGCCGCGCGTAAAATTCGCCTTTAGCAAAGACCAGCTCGACGCGGCGCCCACGCGCACGCCGACGCCGACGCCGACGCCGACGCGCGGCGCGATCGTCAACGGGGTGCTCGCGCTCAANCCGNCGAGCGAGATTCCNGANNNGGACCGCTTCACGCCCATGGGCGACTTTGGCCTCGTCCCCGTGCGGACCGGCGTGGTCCGCCTTGCGTTCATGAAACTGCTCATCACGCTGCTGCTCGCCGCGCTCTGCGCCGGCTTCTCGCCGAACAAGCACGTGGCCTTTTCGTGCGCGCTCGCGGCGGCGGTCAACCTGATCGCGGTCGTGCACTACGCCTTCATCTGGGCGATCCGCGCGCAGGTGCTCCCCGACGCGTACAAGCGCTTCGCGGCCAAGCCGCGCGGCGCGTACACGCGGCTCGGCGAGGGGGCCGAGGGTCCGGAGCCGTGGGAGGCAGACGACAAGCGCAACTTGCTGATGCAGGAGTTCGCCGTGGACGCGCTCCGCCACTCCGACTGGGCCGTGACGCTTGTCTTCATGACCTTGGACATGTGGGACATCGCCGAATACGCCAACCCGCCGTTCAACGCGACGGTGGACGGCAACCTCACCGCGTGCGTCGCGGCGCACGGCGCCGGCGGCTGCGCGTCGGCCGACCCGGTGTACTCGGAGTACAACCGCCAGCTCTGCGCCGCGCTGCAGCCGCTCATCGTGCTGTGCGGCACGGTGCCGCGCTTCTACCTCGGCGAGCTCCGCCAGCCGAGCGACCCGGCCAAGATGGGCCGCTGGGGCTACTATCGCCTCGTCGCGCTCGGCCTCGTCTTCTGGGGCGGCGGGTTTGCGATCTGGTACACGTGCAGCCGCGCGCTCTACGACCGGCTCTGGAAGGACGGGCCCGTCGAGGCGCGCTACTGGGCGGGCGGCTTCCCCGCGGGCGAGTGGCGCGAGCTCGACCAGGTGTGGATCGGCCGTCTCGTCTGGCTGCAGCTCGGCTACCCGATCGTCTCGGCGCTCGAGTTTGCGTGGGTGCAGGCCGCGGCGCGCGGCTGGTTTAAGATGACGAAGGTGGGCGCCGACTCGTACCCGGCGGCGCTCTCGTTCACCAAGGACTTCTTCTACGGGGTGCTCGACGTGCTCACCAAGGGCGGGCTCGCCATGTACACGTCGAGCCGCGCGGCGTACTTGTGAGCGGCGGCGGCGCTAAATAACGCAGACTCGTGCGGGAGCGGAGTAGGGATCGGAACCTGTGAATCATGGACGAAAGCGCCCTGCCCAACCTCGGCGCGCTGCGCCTCACCGTGGGCGCGCGCGCCGACGCGCGCGCGTGCGAGTGCGCCGCGAGCGAGGACGAGGAGGCGCCGGTGCCAACGCCGACAGACGCCCCGCTCGACTGGCGCGAGCAGCTCGAGCGCCTCTCCAATCCGCACGCGCGGCTGCACGAGTGGGCGGTGCAGCTGCGCCGTGACGAATACAACGACAAGTGGCTGGTCAACCTCGCGCGAAGACGTCCGGAGGGCGATCTCAAGGCCTACCGCGCGCACTACTCAAACATTGTGGGGCTCGACAATGCAGCCGCTCGTGCGCATCCGTACGGCCCGGGGTACAGCAAGAAGCAGGCCGACGACTACGTGCGCAGGCTTGCGCCGTCGTTTCGCGCGCGCATCGATCCCAGTGTTCCGAGGCGCCCGCCAAAGGACGCGCCGTACGCCCGCACTTGGCGCGTGCCGAGAGATTTGCGCGCACGCGAGCGCGCGGCGGCGGCGGCGCCGGCGCCGGCGCCGGCGCCGGCGCCCGTGCCCGTGCCCGTGCCTGTGCCGGTCCCCGTTCCGGTGCCCGCAGCGCAAGACTCGCAAGAGACGATCGTCGACGAGGAGGAGGCGACGGAACCCGCGCCGGAGCCCGCGCCCGAGACCGAGACCGAAACCGAGCCCGAGACTGAGCCGGAGCCGGAGCCGGAGCCCGAGCCCGAGCCCGCACCCGCGCCCGAGCCGGCCCCCGAGCCCGAGCCGACCCCGGCGCCCCTCGTGGGGACGGTGCGCGAGCGCTCCGAGGCGGAGCGGCGGGCGCACGAGGCGGCGTGCGCCAACCCCGACGGGGCGCGCCCCGCGTCGCCGACGCCGGCGCGCAAGCGCGCGCGCGAGCGCGCCGAGGCGAAGGAGGCGGAGCTGATGGAGCGCTTGCACGCGCTCGGCAAGCGCGTCGGGCGCAAGCGCAGCGAACGCATGGGGCTCGAGGGCGACGAGGCGGACGCGTGGTAGATTGCGCGTTGCGCACAATTCGCAGCGTGCGCGGCACTCTCGCTAGAAAGATAACTTGAATTCAATCTTGCACGGAGTAAGACGCCATCGAAAGCGGCGGCGACAATGTTGGCCGCGGTGACGCCGTCTGCGCCAGGGTATGAGGGTCTGAGCGGCTACTTTTTGGGCGGCGGCGGCGGCGGCGGCGGCGGCGGCCCGCCGGCGCGCGTGCCGAGCGCGCTCGCGCCGTCGCCGCGGCTGGCGACCACGCCCGGCGCCGCGGTGCCGAGCGCGCCGGCGTCGATTCCGACGTCGAGCCAGAAGCCGACGCAGAACACCAACGTGCGCATCCCGTACGCGCGCTTCATGTACACCTCGCCGACGGACGACGCGGCGCCCCGCGACCTCCAGCGCGGCGACCTCGTCTTCGCGCATCGCGAGTCGCTCGCCATGGGGCGCGGCGCCAACCGCCTGGTGAAGTGCACCGGCCTGCCGCAGCTCAACGACATGCTCGAGCGCGGCAGCACGCCCGCCGCCGACCCCGCGGGCCCCAACGGCGACCGCGGCGGGTGCCTCGACCTGCGGGTGCCGGCGATGCGCCGGCGCGTCAAGGCGGCGCGGCTGCGGCACTACCGCGACGAGGTCGCGCGCGCCGAGTTTGATCTCGGCGCCCTCAGCGGGCGCAGCGGGGTGCGCGCAACCGCGGCGCGGGCGGCCGCCGAGGTGCAAAAGCAGCGGGCCGAAGCGAGCCTCGAGGCGGCGAGGCTATTCGACCCGGCGGCCCCCATCGCTGCGCCCCGCGCGGCCGACTACGACTACGCGGCCGACGCGACGGCGGTGCCGCTGCTGCGGCAGTGGACGGTCGACGGCGTGCTCATCAACGTCGACGACGACGTGCTCGACGTCGAGACGCCGCGCGACGCGCGCAACGACGGCGTGCTCCTCAACGTGGCGATCGCGGGGCCGACGCCGATGCGCAACGCGGCGCGCGGCGTCGGCGCGCTGTACGAGAACCGGCTGCTGCCGCGCAACGCGTGGACGCCGCAGCTCGTCGACGCGACGCCGTTGGCGCGCGACAGCGTCGTGGCGCTGCTCGTGGGGACGCCGGTGGCGCTGGTCGACGGCGAAGACGCGCGCGACCCCGCGGTCGCGCGCTACTACCGCTTCCGGTGGAAGCTCGGCAGCTTTCGCCAGTGGTACCAGATTGCCAACGGCGGAACGGGCGGCGGCAACGGCGCGACGCGGCTCGAGGGGCTCTCGCGCGACGACGTCTTCTTCAACTGGGGCGCCTACCGCATCGGCTGCGTCACCGACACCAACCTCGTCGAGAGCCCGGGCAAGGACCAGCAGATCATGGTCAACGTCGCGGTGGAGTGGCTCGCGCCGCTGACACTCCTCGACCGCGCGGGCGTGGGCGCGTACACAAAGCCGCGCGGCGCGGGCGACGACTCGGACGACGACGAGGGCGAGGAGGCGCGCGAGGCGCGGCAGCGGCGCGTGGTGCAGGCGTACGACGTCGAGGCGCAGCGTCGGGAGCGTGCGGCGGCGGCGGCGGCGCCAGCGGCGGCAGAGGAGGCGCCCGCGGAAGGGGCGCGCTAAAAATAACTTGCCTTCTTTGGTATGAAACGCGCCGTTTTGAGCACAGGGACGGCGGCCGCGAGCCTCGTGCGCGCACCGTCCGACACCGCACGACCACGCAGCCCGTACCGATGGTCGCGCGCAAGCGGCGACAGGCGACGGGGCGCGCCGGCAAGCGAGAACGCGTGCGCCGGGGGTGGACTGCGGACGAGGACGCCCGCATCTGGGAGTTTGTGCGGGTGCACGGCAGCGGGTGGAGCAAGCTCGCGACGAGCTTCGACAACCGGACGGACGACTCGCTGCGCAACCGCTACCGTCGCATCGCGAAGCGCATCGCCGCGAGGCAGGCCGCCGGCGCCGGTGCGGTCGCCGGTGCGCTGCCGGCGAGCGCGTTGCACCTCGCAATGGGCGGGCGCGGCATGTGGACCGCGGACGAGACGCGGGCGCTCGAGGAGGCCGTCGCCAACTACGGGATGCAGTGGCACCTCGTCGCGGAGCGGCTCCCGGGCCGCGGCGTGCGCAGCGTGCGACACCACTACGATCGGCTGCGGCGCGGCACGTCGCAAGTGGCGAGCAACCGAAAGATGCCCGAGCCGTCGACGTGCTCGCCGGCGCCCGCGCCGACGCCGACGCCGACGCCGACGCCGACGCCGACGCCGACGCCGCGGGCAAACGCGCAGCGTGAGTAACAACTTTAGTAACAGCACCCTAGGCGCGCCGTATTGAGCCTAGGGACGGCGGCAGTGCCTGGGCCGCCGGGTACCGAGTGAGGCGCCGTGAATGGACCACTGCCCGCAGTCCGACGCTAGACTGCGCGCGCAGATCGAGGCTCTGTACGCTGTCCGCGGCGGAATCGCACCAATGCCTAACTTTTGCGAGGAGAACAGCGACCAAAGCGAAAACCTCTGGTCGACCTACCACACGCTGGTGTCTGCGGGTTCGACCGAGGGGCAGATCTTTGCGGACATTCTCGAAGACTGCACGCACCTGCCCGAGTCGTACCGCCGCGCGCACCCGGCGTGGCTGCCGCTCATCGCGCTGGCGCATGAGCTCGCCCGCGAGCCGCGGTGGTCGGATCTGCCTGGCGGCCAGCGCCCGGTGAAGCAAGTGCTGGGGTTTTACACCGACGCCAACCGCGACAAGCTCGCCGACATTCAGAAGCGCATGGCGCTGGCAGAGCTGCACGTGCGCTGGCAGTGCGAGGGCATGCTCGCCGACATGTCGGGCGCGGTGGAGATTGCCGAAGAAGCGCACGAAAAGGCGATGGATCTGCTCGTCGCGCGCAACGCGCAGCACTACGATGAGACGGGTCTGGATTACGCCGCAATGTGCGGCGTCACCGACGTGATCGAGCAGCTGTGGCTGACGGTGCGCGCCGCGAAGCGCACGCCGTGGCTGCGCATGCTGCAGGAGCGCCTGGCGTCTCGGGCGCGCGCGAGCATCGACGCCGCGGTGCAGTACGACCGGCTGCGACGCCTGCTGCGCGACGCGAAACAGCGACGCGCGCGTCGGAGCGCAAAACTCGCGCGGCAGATGCTGCGCGCGCTGCAGGGGCCCGCCGATGACGCGCGCGGCGTCACGTACACGCCGTACGAGCGCAACCTCAGCGGTCTGGTGCAGATGGAGCCCGAGGTCTTCCGGGACATTGTGCTGCCGCAGCTCACGGCGCAGGCGGCCGCTGCGCTGCAGCGCACGTGCCGCGAGTTTTCGGGGCTCAACCGCCTCGAGAGCAAGGGCACGCAGCTGCGCGCGATGGTGCCGCAGTTTCGCGTCCGCTGGCTGCCGGGCAAGCTGCGCGCCGGCCACCAGAGCGAGGGCGTGCTGCCGCACTGCAAGATGAAGAGCCGCGACGCGTTCGGGCGCCAGACAGTCGTGAACTGCGTCTACTCCGAGCGTCTGGTGCACGTGGTCGTCGACTTTGGCTCGTGGATTCCGCGGCACACGAAGCTCGTGCCGGGGCTCCGCGGTCGGCTCGGTCGGCGCAACGAGGGTCGGGTGCCGCTCTGCCTCGCCGAGCCGCACCCGGACCCGTCGCTGGCCGGCGCCGCCGTCGGCGTGCTGCCGGCCGACCACCCGCTCCGCGTTGCGCCGCACCCGCCGGCGTACCTCAATGGCGACGACCATGACAGCGACGACGACAACAATGGCGGCGGCGCGCCTGCGAATCCGCTGCTCGCCGGGTACGTGCGGCGCGCGCGGCGCCAGAAGAATGTGCGCAAGCACTGGCTCAGGCACGACGAGACCACGCCGTCGCAGCGCGCGCCGCTCGACGCCGACAAGGCGTTTGTGCGCGTGCCGACGAATCGGTTCTTCGTCGGCCAGCCGATCATGTTCGCGACGCTCGTCGACGCCGAGACGCTGGAGGACGTCGACGACTCGCAGGTTCCGAAACTCGCGCTGTCCGAGCAGCGCAACGGGGGGCCATACTCGTTTGTCAACCCGCAAGCGGCCGCTCGCTGGCACAAATACCAGGAGTACATCGCCACGTCGTCGTCGTCGGTGGGGGAGGCGGCGCGGTTGGCGACGATCCGCCGGCGTCGCAACGTGCGGCTGTTCAAAGCGCCCGAGCGGATCGTCAGCAGCCGGGACGATGACGCGGACGCGGTGGCCATGCTTCCGGCAAAGCTGCTGTGCAACGTCACGCCGCCGAAGCACGCGCGCTCGCATGACGCAAAGGGGCGCAAGTACAAGATTGCGGTGCACATTCGCGGCGTGCTGCGCGAGGGCTACGACCACGCCGCTGGGCAAGGCAACGTCTACGACACGACGGTCTACAGCGACTCGAACTTCGAGTCGCTGTCGCGCAAGAAGATTGTGCGGGCACGCGGCGTGGTGTGAGCGAGGGCGGTGAGAGGAGAGAGCGGGGTGCGGGGGTGCGCGGGTGCGGGAGGGGCGGGCAACGGACTGAGAATTCGCATCGTGCACCATTGTTAAGAAAAGTGTCGTGACCGCTACACGGGCCCACGCGCACGCCCGCGCGGCCGCTCACTCCGGCGCCAGCATCGCGACCTGGCTCTTGAGCGTCGCAATCTCGCCCTTCATCGCGTCCACGTCGGCCTGCAGCAGCGCCATCAGCGCCATGCACGTTTGCCCCTCAGCCGCGTCGAGGCCGGCGGCCGCGGCGTCCCGCTTCGGCGCGGGCGGCGACCGGAACAGCTTTGACAGCGTCCTGAACGGCTCGCTGTACACCGAAAGAATGTCGGGCGCGTCCGGCGCCGCGACGCGGATGCGGAAGCGCTGCTGCTGTCGCAGGCTCGACAGCGCCGTCACCTTGAGCTGAAAGCCGACACGGCCCGCGCTCAGCATGCCGCGGCCGTCGGTGCCCGTCAGCAACGGAATGTCGCCGACCTGCTCCACCGGCTTGCCCGACTCGTACACGAGCGTGAGCGTGAGCGGAATCGGCGCGTGCGTCGACGCACGCGCGCCGTCCACGAGCAGCTCCACGCCCAGCTCAAACGTCTTGAGCGTCGAAATGATGTACTGTTCCATTCCCTCAGAGTTGCCGGGTGTCTCCAAACGGTCGACGCGGTGCACCGTGTGCTCGTCAATGCGCAGCGTCCGGACGCCCTTTTTCGTTTCGGTGACCGTCATGGTCGTGGCGGCGTCTCGTCGCGTCTCGTCCCGCCTTGTCTGTGCCGCGATCTGGCCACGGCGGGGACGCGGTCGTGGCGCCGTCCCTGAACTCAATACGGCGCGACTGGACGCGGTGTCTCGGATTTGTCGGTTACATTTCGCGGCACACGCTGCTGCGCCCTCGCGCACTCTCTCCGCTCTCACGCGCGCGCGCGCGCGCGCGGCGGGCCGGGGCGCAGGTCGGACGGGCGGAGCGCGAGCATCTTCATCGTCGAGGGGGGCGCCGGTTGGAGGCAGGCGCGAACGGCGGCGGCGGGCGCCACGATGTCGCCGCCGCCGAGCAGCGGACGCAGCTCGGCGCCCACCGGCTTCCCGCCCGGCGCGCCCGGGATGGCGGCACTCAGCCCGGCGCGCGCGCGCGCCGCCGCGCCGTCGTCGGCGCCGCCGTCGCCGTCGAGGTCACGGAGCGGCACCATCGGATCGACGCCATACTCGCTGACGCGCAGCAGCGCCGCGATCGCCAGCGCCGCCGGGCCGACGTAGAAGCCGGCGCCAAACCAGAAGAGGAGGCTGACGGCGGTGCCGAGCTCGAGAATCCACCACGACGGCGACGTCGAGCACGTCCAGCACGCGACGCAGTACAGCGTTGAGCGCGTCGTGTTCGTCTCGGGCTTGGGGATGGCGTGGCACGCGTGGCAGAAGAAGGCGGCGAGGCCGCGCTCGCCCGGCACGCCGTGGTCGCAGCAGGGCAGGCAGTCCTGGAAGCCGTACGCCATCTTGCGCACGCGGTCGCGGTAGAGGATGCCGTTGTGGATGATCCACACGAGGAGCAGCGGCAGCCCCTGCGAGAAGAGGACGAGGAAGATGCCGACGTAGAAGCCGCGGTCGACGGTCGACCAGTCGACCTCGTGCGCGATCACCAGGTGCCACACCATCTCGATCGCGGCCGTGTTGAACGAGAGCACGGCGATGACGTACAGGATTTCGCGCGCGTAGACGCGGCGCCCGCGGTCGATGCTCGGGAAGCACTCCTCGCGCACCTCGTAGTCGTACGGCTTCGCCTTGTACTTGCCCGGGTTGCGCGCGTGCGTCGACCACAGGCAGGGCCAGATGACCTGCGTCAGCCCGAGGCAGTCGTAGCGCGGGCAGCACCGGCTGAAGCCCGGCCAGGTGCGCAGGAACATCATGAGCGCGCGCCACACGAGGAGCAGCGCGATCGCGAGGAGGAAGGACTTCCACAGCGTGTCCGACCGCTCGTTCCACGCGTCGCCGTGGTTGCGCAGCACGTAGTCGGGGAAGAGGAAGAGCTCCTCGGCGGTGAACGCCTCGGCGCGGCCGAGCACGGCGCCCCAGCGCACCTTGGTCGCGTTGTCGGCGTCGCGCCCCGACGTGTCGGTCAGGCGCACCGTCACGTGGTGCTGCGGGCACGCCGCCGGCAGCAGCGCGTTGGACGAAAACGAGCGAAAGTCGGGCTCCTCGGGGTCGTCGGGCGGGAAGATGGAGTAGTACCGCGTCTGCGTGAACGGCTCGATCGTCATCTTCTGCCACGCCATGTCGGTGCGCTTCGAGGCGGGGACCAGCGTGTCGTTGGGCGCGCAGCCGCCGCAGCCGACGTGAATCTCAAAGTCGGAGAAGTTGTACGCGAGGCCGGCGGCGTCGACCTTGTCGCGGAAGACGATGTCAAAGTAGACGCGCCAGCCCGCGGGGCCGGCGTCGCCGATGGCCTCGGCGCGGCGCGGGTGCGACGAGTCGGCGTCGGCGAGCGGGATCTCGAGGCCGCCGCTGCCGCGCATGTACAGCACCTGCGACAGCCGCAGGTCGACGTGCGACGGCGTGCAGCAATTGTGGGCGCAGGTCGTCCCGCCGCCGTCGGTGTACGTCGGCACGTGCGCCGCCGCGTGCGCGAGGAGCGCTAGCATTTCGGACGGGCGCTCGGTGCTCGCCGCTCGCCCCGCGGACGGCGACGACGGCGTTATTCCACCGCCGCCTGCGCGCCGGTGCGAGGGCGACGCCGACGATATACCCGGTGGCGTCCTGCGTCGAGGCGGTTGGGTGCCTCCCGACGCCCCACGCCATGGCTGAGCCCGACGCGCAGCTGCCGCTGCTCGCGCTGCCGCCGTCGTCGGTGCCCGCGCCGGCGCCGGCGCCCGCGCCCGCGCCGGCGCCGGCGCAGCCCGACCCGACCGCGCCCGTCGATCCGCGCATGGTGCGGATGTTGCGGTGGTACCGCTGGTGGCAGCGACAGCAGCGCGAGAATAGCATGGTGCAGGCCGTCGTGATCACCGTCTTCCTCGTGGGCACGCTCTTCCTCAGTGCGTTTACTTTAATCATTCGCTGGTAGGCATGAGTTTAAGCGCATCTCTCACTCTACGCGCGGCCGCGGCGCGTGAACGCGCTAAGAACACTCCTCGAATCACACGCTCTTCCATTTACAACGCCTGCTTTAATGCAGGCGTCGGGGAATGCGAGCGCGTGCGCTCTGCTGATGCCCGCCGGAGCGGGCACGTTGGTGGCGAGCGCCGCGCTGCGACAGCCACACTCGCACCACCTCGTCGTGTCGGCGCCATGCTATCTCTTGCTCCTTCGCGCCCCCGACGAGCGGTTGGAAAGCGGCGTTCGGTACGAGATCATGGAACCGCGGCACGGGCGTCGTCGTCTGACGCAGCATTTCCACAACGCCACCGCATTCGTCCGCGCCCTGAGGCGCGGCGACTCGCGCGCCGCGCACGTGTGGCGGCGTTCGCAACGCAAGCGCGAGCCGGGAGACGACGGGAGCTTTTTTCTCACCCCGGCCGTCTTCTACTTGGACCGCGTGGCCCCGGCGCCCGTGGCCATGCTGTGCCACCGTCGCCTCGGCGCCGAGTTGGAGGCCCGGGCCCCCCGCCTCGACGCCGGGCTGGAAGCGAGCGTGCCGCACGCGTACCATCGCAACGAGCGCCGCGCCCGCGCGAGTCCCGGCGTGATGGCCCGGAGCACGCTGGACGCCGAGGGCCGCGCATGGTTCCGCTCGCTGTGCGCCCGCGACGTGGCGCTGGTCGACCGGTGGTGTCGCCGTCGGTGAATCTGTGTTACGCTACGCCTACGCTTCCGCCTCCACCGCGCGCTTGGCCGCCGCCTCCGCCTCGAAGCGCAGCCGCTTCTCCAGGTGCTCGCCCCGCAAGAAGGACACGCGGCAGCCCGCGGTGCGCGCCGCGGCGAGCGCCTCCTCGGGCTCGTCGGCGCTCTTCCAGTGCACGCTCACCGTCAGCACGCCCGGCTGCTCGAGCGCCGTCGTGTGCTCGTAGCTCGACGCCGCGAGCGCGGCCACCTCGNGGATGGTCTTGCGCACCTCGCCGAGCGCGGCGCGCTGCTGCGCCACCGCGTGCAGCCGCGCGCGCGGCAGCGGCGGCGGGAAGCGCGGCGCGACGCCGAGGAAGACGGTGAGGAGGGCGAGCATTGGTGCGGTTCGTGGTATTCCCCTTCCGATTGCACTGCACACACACACGCAGCGATGCGCTAAGGTTTGTGTCTGCATTTCACTTGAGCTAGCGTGCTGCGACAGACATGCACCTCACGCCTTCCAGCGCGCCGTACACCATCGTCCACGGCTACTGGAACGCGTCGGTGGCCGCAGCGGCACGCAGGGAAGTTCAGGAACTCCTGCGCCTCTGCCACGAGCGCGGCGAGGGCGGCGACAACCGCACGCTCGGCGCGTCCCGGCTCGCGCGGCAGTGGCCGGACCGCTTCCCGCTCGTGCTCAGCTTCGAGCGCGACCCGGTCCTGCGGCAGCGGGCGGCCGCGCAGCTGCGCCGGCCCAGCGTGACCGTCGACACGCTCGCCTCCGTCACGGGGCCCGGTGCCGCCTCGGGTGGCGGCTGGCACAAGGACAATCTTGCACCCGGAGTGAAGGCGCTCGTCTACCTCGACAGCGTGACGCCGCACAATGGGCCGTTCACCATGCTCCTCGGCTACGACGACCGCCACGTCGCCGCGCTCCCGGGCCGTGGGGGGCGGCGGTACGCGGAGGCGGCCGTCGCGCGCGCCGTGGCCGAGGGCGCGCGTACGCAGCCGCTTCTCGCACCCGCGGGCACGGTCATCGTGTTTGAGACGTCGAGCATTCACCGCGGCGCGCCGGCGACGGCGGGAGTGCGCCACGCGCTTACCAACTACTACGAGAATACGCCTAACCGATGCCCGCTACGCCCTGCGTTGCCCACGCGAGGAGCTCCGCCGTCGGCACACGCGACCCGTTGGCCGCGCGGATGACCTTCGGCCAGCCGTGCATGCTGTTGTGATACAGGATGGGCCCCTCATCTTTTAGGCAGTGGCGCTGGTTGGGCCACCCCCGGTAGTTGAAGCACAGCGGCCACGGGTGGAACGTGCCGAGCACGGAGGAGTTAAAGGCGAGCTGGCGGACGACGTCTTGGTCGGTGAGCGGCTCCCCGCCGCAGTCGGTGTAATTCGAGTGGAGGAGGGTGGTGCGCAGCGTGTCGTACGCCGCCAGCGACGGTCGCAGCTTCATGACGCCCGCATTCAGGTAGCGCAGACCGCGACACGCGACGAGCGCGTCGATGTGCGTCAGCGCGATCGCCGCAAAGGCGGGGGAGTGGGTCATGAGCGGCTGCGGGTTTCTCAGGAAGAGCACGTCCGTGTCAAAGTACACAACCTCCTCGTACTCTGTGAGCCTCCAGACCTGCATCTTGCACAGCGCAAGGACGTGCCGCGGGATCGTAACGCTGCGGCGCTTCACGCGGTCTGGTGTGGCCCACGCGGGCCACTCGATGCGACGGGCGTCGTCGGCGACGGCCTGCAGCTGCACGATGCGGACTGCCCGGCTCGTGTTCAGCTGGCGAAGCGCGCGCGCGCCGCCTGCGTCTGCGAGGACTGCGAGCGGTTCGCTTGTGTTCGACGCGACGAGAAACGAAGCGATGGACGCCGCGCACATCCGCACGATTCCGGCGTTTGCCGCGTTGTGCTGCACGCACATTGTCACCCACGCGCGCATCGCGCGCTACGCCTGCTGGTTCTGGCGCTTGACGAGCTCCTTGTCGACGTCCGCCGTATCCGAGCTAGCGCGCCCGAGCAAGCGCGCAAGCGCGCCGCGCTTTGGCGGGCACCCTTCGCTCAGACGAGCGCGCGCTGCGCGGAGCGCCTGCACCGCGCCCGGCTTGCCTGGGTACTGCGCCTCGACGTGGTCGAGCAGCGCCACGCTCTCGCAGCGGCGCAGGTGGACGCCGCGGTCCGTCCGGTCGGCGACGCGATGCTCGGCGACGAGCCGTCGGATCCACGCCGCCTCGGCGCGCCAGTCGTGGTGTCGGTCGCGGAGCACGTGAT
Source organism: Rhodospirillaceae bacterium (assembly GCA_002712335.1). The sequence continues at coordinate 16,787 of PATI01000003.1, forward strand.
CGTAGCTCTGCAGACCGCCAAAGCCGTAGAGCGCGACCGATGCGCACGAGTGCAGCGCCAGCCCGATGGCCAGCCCGCCGGTGCTGAGTATGTGCGCTCCAAACCGCACGCCGCTGTCGGCGTAGATGGCATCGAGCAGCTGTGAG
>PATI01000070.1 GCA_002712335.1 Rhodospirillaceae bacterium
AACTTCAGGCGGCTACCGATCGCAGCAAGGGGTCGAGGGGTGGAATTTCAACATTTTTAGTCGATGCGGATACGCCAGGAGTGGAACTCGTTCGTTATCAGCAGATGATGATGGACGACCGACCTTGGGAAATAGCGCTCGAAAATGTAAAGGTCCCTGTCGCTAATATGGTTGGCGAGGAAGGGGAAGGCTTTAAATTCGGACAGACATGGATTACTGCTGGCAGAATTCGTCATGCGGCTAGAGGTATCGGGGTTGCGGAACGCTGCATGGAATTGGCAGGATCTTATACTAACCAACGTGAGACATTTGGTAAAAAACTTTCAGAAAGACAAGCAGTACAGTTTATGATGGTGGACAGCTGGATGGACACTCAAATGTTGCGGTTATTTGTCCATAATCTTGCTGCACGGGCTGACGCGGGCGAGGATATTCGGTATGAATCTTACATGGCTAAAGTTAAAGGCGACGAACATGCGTTTGCTGTCTGTGATAGGACCATGCAGGTTCATGGTGGCATGGGGCTGACGACAGATTTACCTATTGAGAAATTATGGCGTGATAGCCGTTCGATGGTAATTACCGAAGGGCCACCCGAGATATTGCGCATGGTTATAGCCAGAGCATTTTATAGAGAATATGGAAGCTAGAAATATAATTTAAAACAAACTTGAAAGGGTTAATAAATGAAGAGGATGAAGTGTGTAAAAGTTGAGAAGAAGGGCGGAATTAGTTGGGTTTGGTTGAACAGACCCGAAAAGCGCAACGCCATGAGTCCACAACTCCACCGTGAAATGGATGCCACTCTTATGGAACTGGAGACTGATCCAGACACAAAAGTAGTAGTAATTGCAGGGGCTGGAGGATATTTCAGTGCTGGTCAGGATCTTAAGGAATTTTTTCGCGAAAATGAAAAGAATCCTGCTGGAAAAAAAGAAGCGGCTGAGCTGGCTAATCGTTGGCGCTGGGAACGGCTTTACAAGTATGATAAACCTACCATAGCAATGGTAGAAGGGTTTTGCGTTGGTGGTGCTTTTATGCAGCTTTGTGCAACCGATTTTGCAATAGCAGCAGATGATGCTGTTTTTTCTCTTTCTGAAGTTAATTGGGGTATCCTGCCGGGCGCTCTGGTATCTAAAGTTGTTTCTGACACGATCATGCCCCGTAAAGCCTTGTATTATTGTTGCTTAGGAGAGGCGTTTGACGGGGTGGAAGCCGAAAAAATCGGTTTCATAAATTTTGCGGTTCCAAAGGAAGATCTTGTCGATAAGACAATTGAATTGGCCCAGAAATTAATGGCTAAAAGCCCAGCGGTTCTTCGTGCCACCAAACATGCTGTGAGACAAGTACGCACAATGGACTTCGATCAATCGTATGATTATCTGGCAGCGAAAGGACAGGCCATCAAAGTGGGAGATCCACAGGACTCGTACAACACCGGGCTCAGTCAGTTTTTGGATAAAAAGAGTTATAAGCCCACATTTGAGCCTTTTGCATTAAAGAAATCGCGTAAAGCGGCAGGAAAGAAAAAATCTACTGCTAGAAAGAAAGGTGCTAAAAAGCGTTAAAAAATGAAAGTTCTCAGCAACTGTTTGTTTTACTAACAGTTGCTGAGAATGTTAATAACGCTTAACGGCACGGATATCTATTGCACAAATTCCCTCACCCTTGGGCAAGACCATAAGTGGATTTATTTCTATATCCTGCAGCCACTTGCGGTGAGTTAAATAAAAATCTGCCAAGCTCTTGATGCCGGCAATTAAGGTGTCTCGATCTGCTACTCCACTGCCCCTAAAACCATTAAGAAGCTCGGAAATTTTTAATTCCAATAGCATACTCCGGATATCGTCTTCAGTAACTGGCAACAATCGTAACGCGATATCATTGATCAGTTCTACCATCACGCCGCCGGCGCCAACAACCAGCATTGGTCCATATTGTTCGTCCTCGCGTGTGCCCACCAGAAATTCAATTCCAGACACCATTTTTTGGACAAGAAAGCCTTCGATTTTTGCATTGCTATTTATCGTCTTCAGTTTGCCAATCATATTCTCGGCAGCGGTAATTGCGTCTTTCGGGTTTGTAACCTTGAGCTCAACACCGCCCACCTCAGTCTTATGGCTAGCCTCTGGGGAAATGATTTTGATTGCAACTGGAAAGCCCAAAGTAGAAGCGGCAGCACCCACATCTTCGCTATCGGAAACCCGCATGGAAATTGGTGGTTGAAGACCTACAGAACTTAATGCGTCTTCCAGTTCCTTGCCACTATAGTTATTTTCCTGCCCTGTTGGTTTTGTTAAAGAAGGGATTTTTTTACCAGCTCTTTGGCCGTAGAACCACAGGGCATTCATAGCCCGAACGCCAATTCGAGTCCCCTGAAGAAAAGGCATGTTGGTTGTCTCTTGGAATTTTAGTCCCCCTTCGGGTATTTGGTGGGGCATTCGTGCAAAGGAAATTACCGGCTTTTCTGTGGATCTTACTAATTCCTTCACTTCGTCTTGTGCGCCAGAACTTCGGGCTGAACCAGGCATATTGTTGCACCAGGCCACCATGTCTACATTAGGGTCAGATGCAAAGGCTTTACAAATTTCCGCAGGTGCCGATTTTCCGGATATCCCTACCGGTGCACCGGTATCGATCGGATTCTGAATATGGCAATCAGACGGAACATAAGGCCGGATCGCTTCTACCGTTTTAGAACTTAATGGAGCAACTACCGCTTGTTCTTGTTCACAATAGTCATGAAGTAGATCAACCGTGCCCCCTGACGTCGTCATAAAGGCTATACTTGGACCCTTGGGGAGGCGCCCTTGTTGGAAAACAAGAGTCATTTCGATCATCTCTTCTAGTGTTTCGCACGTGATAATGCCATAACGCTCGCAAACAGCCTCATAGGCGGCATAGTCGCCGGCAACGGCACCGGAGTGTGATTTTGCTGCCTCACGAGATTTTTGAGATCTCCCCGTTTTGATTGCAATAATAGGTTTACCTTTGCTGAGAGCCCTTCCGGCGGCCTTCATAAAAGCTCCCGGTTTTCGGATGCCCTCTATAAAAAGACAAATTTGTTTGGTGTTTGGGTCATCTATGACGAAGTTCATATAGTCGGCAAGGTCTAGGCTTAGTTCGTTACCCGAAGAAATTAGGTATGAGAATTTTAGACCGCGTTCCTGTCCGGCTTTCGCATAGTAGCTAAGGGTTCCGCCTGACTGGGTGATGAGCGCTACTGGACCAGGATCAAGTTGGCTGACATGTTCATGTGGGTAACAGTAAATTTTTTCGCGGACGCCGACGAGCCCCATGCAGTTTGGGCCACAAATAGGGACCTTAATTTCATCGAGAGCCTCACGAAACTTCAAACCTCTTTGAACTGACTCCGCTCGTGCACCGTCACCAAAACCAGAAGCGTAAACGACCGCAGCCTTTAATCCATAGTCTGCCCCCTGTCTTACTGCTCCTTCTATAAATTGTGCCGGTATAATCATGAGGCCTAACTCAGCCGGTTCCGGCAATGAGGCGAGGTCGGGATAACAGGGAACGCCGAATATTTCGTCACGTTTTGGGTTCACAGGAAAAACTTTCCCTGAATACCCTGATTTTTTGAGGTTTCCAAAAATATTACGTGGCCAATGTGACTTATCTGTTGCACCAACTATCGCAATTGTTTTTGCATTGAAGATTGCAGCTGCCGGACTGGTCATAAACTACTCTCCATATAACTAATTTTTGTTTCTATTGTACACGTCCCCGTGCGGCGATGTTCCAAACATCAACAACTTCATCACCACTGAAGGCTATAAAGCGATCATAGAGGTTCACGGTTGTGTCGCAATGGGTTGGAATAAATGAAACCTTGTCTCCTAGCTTAAGGGGACAATTGTTATTCCCAAAACTTAATTCGCTGTGTTCCTCTCCCGCGAATTTGAATCGTGCTTCAGGCAAGTTTTGTGGCGAAGGAGGGCCGCCGTCAGAGCTAATTGCCTTCAAACCCATGTCAAGGATACAGCGGTTGGGTTCTGGCAACGAAATGACCGATGTCAGCAAAGTCAAAGATTGTTCGAACGGTATAGAGTTCCCATCATCCCATTCCACTTCCCGATAGCGGCTATCCATAAAAAGGTAACCGCCGGGTTGCAGTTCCGTAAGTCCTTTAACGGTGGCATCGGTCACGGTGGTTCCACTGCCACCGCCGGTTAGATAATCCACTCGTATACCAGACTTACGGATCATATCTGCGGTTTTAGTTAACATAAACACGGCCTTTCGGGCTGCGGCATCTCGTTCGGTAAATGGTACAAGCATTTGTATGGATCCCTGATATCCTTGCAGTCCTTTGAAGTTTAGCCATTCTGTTGCTACGACTTCACGCACCAGATCAAGAGTTGCTTCTCCGGGTGCAACGCCACATCTCCCTTGGCCGACGTCAACTTCTATGACGATGTCTGGTTTTACTCCGCAAGTCTGCGCAACAGCAGCCATTTCTGACACGTTATCTAAATTGTCTACCACTACGGATATCCTTGCTTTATTTGCAATTTGCATCATGCGAGTGAGCTTTGAGATACCTATCACTGGCGTTGTAATAAGAATATCTTTGATTTCATGAGAAACTAAAACTTCTGCCTCTCCCAGCTTTGCGCAGCACACGCCACACGCCCCGGCATCTAACTGCATTTTGGCTATCTCGGCGGATTTGTGCGCCTTGGCATGTGGGCGGTAAGCTATCCCGGCTGACACTGCCATGTCCTGCATTCGTTGCATATTACGTAGAAAGGGCGCTTCATCGACTAACAAAACTGGTGTATCAAGTTGCGAAAGCTTCATAATTCCGACCACTTTAAATTTCCCGTGTCATGTACGACATTACCCCCAACGATCGTTAATTCAGCAGTTATATTTTTGATGTCGTTCTCCGGACAGGTGAGCGGATCTGCACTAGTAACGAACAGATCGGCTAATTTTCCTGGTTCTAAGGTTCCTTTTGTATCTTCTTCTCCAGTCAGATAGGCGCCATTGCGCGTCGCACAGGTAAGGGCCTGCTGACGAGTAAGGGCCTGGTCTGGTGCTATTTGACCCCTAATGCTCATATTATATCTGGAGACCGACTGCCATATGGGATACCAAAGTGAGGTTGGAACATTGTCGGTTGCCAACGCAATTGGGATGCCAGCATCGACTATGCTTCGCAGAGGGGAAATTTCATTTTCCCGTGCTTTTCCAAGTTCATTGCGCAGGATATGTCCGTGTTTGAAGATATATCGATTAGTGTGTGAGGTTATAGCAAGGTTTAGGTCCGCCATAACCTCAACCTGGTGATCTGTTGCCCGGTCAAGATGCCCCATGACCCAACGTTTTCCGGTTATTGGTGTAATACTGTTGATAGCTTCAAAATATTCTAAGAAACTCATCCAAATTGCATTTATACGAATATTATTACGAGCAGCAGCGAGTAAATAATCTTTTATTCCATGCTCTGGAATTCCGCTGTCATAGTTAAAACCTGACCAACCCGTATATGGTGCCGCCCTATTACGCACCAAATTGTCTGGAGTTACTCCGAAGTCCGCAAATATACCGGCAACAGTTAACCAATTGTTTCCATTGCCTCGAAGGCCGCCTATCCAATCTGCCCATTCAGCAAAAGCTGATTCATAGCCATCCTTGTTCGCAAAATACCAGGACGGACTATAAACTAGGCTCGCCCGCACTGTTGCTGCCCCTTCTTTGTTTACCGCCTGATAGGCTTCAATTAGCTCCTGGGCACAACCATGTTCCTCATAGATACTGGTCGTTCCACTTGCGTTATAGAGCGCCATTGAGCGTTTGATACCTTCCACACGCTCAGAATGACCAAACCGAGGCATGTTCCGGAAATAAGCAAGCTCAACTATTGGGACGTAGGTGTGCTCATGAATGACGCCGTTGAGTTTTCCATTTCCATCAGTCTCGAATTTTATCAGGTCAGGTAGTTCACCCGGATCACTGTCGAGTCCGGCTTCCAACAGCGCAAGGGTATTTGCAATCGAAGTGAGAGGCTGAATATGACGCCAGTAACCCCAAATTGGCTTGATATAGACAGGATTCCTTGGTGAAACCTGATCAAGTTCCTCTCTTGTTGGCCAACGCTTTTCTAATAAGTTATTGGGCACATTAAAGTAATAGGGGGGCTCACCAATTGGCATGGTAACTACCCATGCCCCGGGTTCGCTTTGGGCAACCAAGTCCTCTATACGTTGAAGAATATCGTCGATAGATTTACAGCCTGATAGTGTTGGAAAAATAGATTTGAGGCCCTCGCGGTCTAGGTGTGCGTGCCCGTCAATCATACCTGGCATTAGGGTGTGCCCAAAAGCATCAATTACAGGTCCACCTTCGAATTCCTTGGCAAGGAGGTCGGCATCCCCCACGGCTGCAATCTTTTCACCCTTTAAGATTATCGAATTGTATATTGAAAAATCACAATCACAGGTAACAACCTTGGCATTTCGGATTAACATGATACGAATCGCAATTTTTAATAACCGGCCGCATAAGCTTCACGACGATGGTCTGCGGCACCAACTAAAACGCCATTTTCAAGAACTTCCAGACATTTTGAGGAACCAAAATATGATGCCCCCGAGGCTCGGCTGACATCAAAACCACGTCCTTTCAACGCTTCGCTGACAGAGTCAGGAAATTCATCATCAATCAGGATGTTGGCCTTGCCATCGATTGACCAACGGGGCGCTTTGATTGCTGCCGATAGTTCCATCCCGCGATCTACCATGTTGGTAAGCATTTGAACGTTGGAGATGGTCTGAGCTGGCCCTCCGGGGGTGGTAAGCTGATATTTTACCTTCCCATTTTTTAGGGCCATCACTGGATTTAAAGTGTGACTGGGTTTCTTCCGCGGTGCAACGACGTTGCGGTGTTCGGGGTCAATAACAAACCCGGTCATTCTATTATTAAGGAGAATACCAGTTTTAGGATCTAAAAATGCGGAGCCAAAGACATGGAATACACTTTGGACAACAGAAATCGCATTACCGTCACCGTCAGCAAGGACGATACAGCTGGTGCCTCCAATACCTGGTGGGTGATGGGTGCCAGGAGAGGCCTTTTGGACAGCTGCTTGAAGCCTGCTGGTCATTTTACTCCCTAGGAGCTCTTTAATAGGTGCGGGGTGGACGGCAGGATCGCAGATGTAAGGTATCCCTTCATCAAATGCTGTGCGCGCTGCGGTCATTAAGTATGCTAGTCGGTCTTCATCACGTGCGGTTAACGCTGCCTCAGGGAGTTTCTTAATAGCATTAAGCTGCATAAGCATTAAAACACCGTAGGAGTTGGGTGGCATCACGTGCACGTCAAGGTCACGATAATCTGTATTTATAGTGTCAACCCATTCTGGCTCATAACCTTCAAAGTCTGCTGCAGATAGCAGGCCACCGTTATCCTGACTGTATTGGCCTAGAGCCTCGGCAATTCGTCCCTCATAGTATGTGCTACTGCCATTTTCAGCGATATCACGGATAGTTTCAGCAAGGGCGGGCTGTTTGACAATGTCTCCCGGGTTCATGGGTATACCTCCGGGCATATAAAGTGCCGCACACCCGGGATCTTTTCCAACGTGATCAAAGAGGTGCAGCGCGCTTGTTAAAATTCGGGAGACCGGATGCCCATTTTCGGCAAGATCAATCGCATCGGCAAATAGATCTTTCCATGGTATTTTACCATGTCTCTGATGCAATCGTTCCCATCCGCGGACTATTCCTGGAACCGAAGCGGCATTAGGCCCATGAGCGATCATCCCATCCTTAAAAAACTCTGGGGTTGCTCCCAATGGCGCATAGCCACTAGCATTGAGACCTCGAGTCTTCCCGCTATCCGCATCATGATAAATGATAAATGCATCACCCCCAAAAGAGGTCGCGTGCGGTAAAACCGTGCACAAAACCGCGGATGTTGAGATCATCGCGTCTACAACGGAACCGCCCTTCTCTATAATTCTTAAGCCTGATCTGGACGCGAGTGAGTGGCCGGATACTACCATACCCTTCGTGCCATAAACTGGTGAACGAGGTAACTTAACGCCCGCAAATTCATCCACCTTTTCCACCATAGAAACCTCCCGAGGTTATTATCCCATATACCTACCATCATGGCCGACAGTGGCTCCTTGTCAATGTAGAGAGCTCCGAGCATAATCTCGGAAATTTCAAATACTAGGAACGAAATCATGGCAGTACCGACGTTGAAGAAAATTGATATTGGTAACGATAGGGTTATATCCTTTAGAGAGTGTGGGGAAGGAACTCCTGTAGTTATCCTTCATGGTCTTGGCGGGCGCTCAGAGAGTTGGATGCCACAATATAAGGCTTTATCAGATAGATATCGTGTTATCGGTTGGGATGCACCGGGTTATAACGAGTCATCCGAGATGGTAGAGATGGAGCCCACACTTTCAGATTATGTGAATATCGTGAAGCAATTCATAGATTCACTTGGACTAGATTATTTTCACCTTGTGGGACATTCGGTGGGAACCTGCCTCTCGGCAGGAATTCATAAACTCCATCCTGAGCAACTGATAAGCCTAACATTAGCAGAAGCTGTTATTGGTAATGGCAGAAGTTCGAAAGTTGATCAGGACAAGGCTATAATGGCACGGGCTAGTGATTTTGAAGAGCTTGGAATCGAAGGGGTTGCTAGAAAAAAAACTCCGAACTCGCTTTCACCCAATGCTGATCCAAAGGCTATTGAAACGGCGGTAGCGTTTGCCACAAAAGTAAAAGTTCCGGGTCACTTGAAGTTAGCACAAGCCTTAATCAGAGGAAATATTTTTGATTTTATAGCGCCTCTTAATTGTCCGGGGCTTATAATCGCCGGCTCAGATGATCGTTCTGCTCCTGCTGAGTTTGTAGAGCAAATTGCTGATTCTTATCCTGGCATTGACTACCAAATTATTGATGGCATAGGTCATCAGATCGCTTTCGAAAAACCAGAGATTTTCGTTAAGCTATTAAGGAACCATATCGATAAGGCAGAGGATTTTGGAAAGGCTATAAAATAACTATGGAATATAATAAAGCGTCGAAATCAATACAGAAAGTTCTTGATGCTCTAAACGGTTCAGAACTGCTCCTTAAATTAGAATGGAATGAATGGTTGGAGGTAAATTCCCCATACGAAAATGTCGATTATACGCAGGGTGATGTGTTTACCCGTTTTAGTCGAAATGGCTATGACTGGGATATACAAGGAATTCTTTATACGCCCTCTGCAGAGGTTGATAATAAGATTGCGATTGTGATGTTCCATGGCGGTGCAGGAAGCGCATATGGAAAAGATAAGACGCCGGATGGCCGGCCGGGCTTGCCTCGGATTTTGGCCGCACAAGGCTTTAAAGTTCTCAATTTGACATATCCCGGTCACTATCCTCCTGGCGGAGTTTGGAGAGAAAGTGTCAAAGATCGGCAACCATGGTATTTATTGGATCAAAAACTTTCTGATCAAGAGATTTACGATCGAAATCTGAAATGTACCTTCAATGTAATTTTACAGGGCTCAGCTCAACTCGTAGACGAACATCTTGAGGGACGGAGAATTCTTGCTCACGGTCATTCTACTGGTGGCCCAATGGCGGCCCATCTATATCGTTTTACTGAACAGACAGAGGTTGTTGGCATTCTCGGGTGGGGTAGCGGAGGACCCGACGGTTGGCGCAAGGAATGGCGTGATAAGACAAAAGCAGAAGACGATGGTCGTAAGGGGATTGACGAAATGTCAAAACGCTCGGTGCAGGCTTTTGCCAAAGCTGGTTATGTGAGTGATCCCGAGCTATGTCCTTGGGGGGGCGCTGAAGGGTTTGTCCAATGGGCGGAACCCATTCGTTCACAAATGAAAACGGGTTTATGTGACAACCAGCATATGGTGGTGCCAGATTTATTGGAGAAATATCCAGGAATCACAGGCTTGCCTCGTGAGGAATATTTTGACCATTTGCAAGATCCCGATCCAGAATGGCTGAAGTCTATCAACGTACTGCTAATGGTCGGAGGTGATGATAAAGGGCATTGGGTGGCTGGTGAACAAGAGGAAGATAAACGAGAGATCTTTATGGGCCGTAAATATGAAGCTGCGGGTACGCGGGTGCATGTCGTTTTTGTTCCCAAATATGGCCATTACGGTATGATGGAGAAATATAATGAAAAGATTGCCTATAGCTGGCTATGGGCATTTAAAGAGGGTTATTTTTCTAATTAAATTTCATCCTCGATGGATGGGTGTCTCAGGCGTGGCCGTAAAAATCGATAAACAATTGCGGTCACGACGCATCCGGCAAAGACAGGCATCCACCATGGCGCACTTTCTCGAAAAATAAAAATCAAGGCAGCAGTAATAATACCCAGTCCTATAGAAATTTGGGGGGCTTGTCTAAATATTGGGTGATTAACCCTAATTTCTTCTATTTTTTCCCCCGGCGCGGTCCAATCGCTGTTTTCCGGGTAAGTCTTTGGTAAAGCGTGTTTTTTGTTACGGTTTTTACCTGACATTTTTAACTAGCCTTTGCTAAGCTTTTTTCTACGAGCCGTGCCCAGTAGCTGGCGCCTATGGGTAATACTTCGTCATTAAAGTCATATTTTGGATTATGCAGGTAACAACCACCTTTCCCCGGACCATTACCAACCCAAATATAGCAACCAGGATTTTCATTCAGCATAAAAGAAAAATCTTCTGCGCCCATCTTTGGAGCAAGGTCCGTTAAAACATTTTCTTCGCCAACGACATCTGCTGCGACCTCTGCGGCGAATTCGCTTTCCGGTAAACTGTTGATCGTAGCGGGATATCCGCGTGTATAGGTAACTTCGTATTTCATGCCAAAAGCCTTTGTTATACCATCGGTTATGCGCCTGATAGAGGTCTCAGCGATATCTTGGATTTCTGTTTTAAATGATCTTACAGTGCCTTTAAGTGTGATTTCTTCAGGAATAATATTATAGGTCTCGCCCGCATGGATTTGGGTAATGGATAAAACAACTGATTCCATTGGGTCTATGGAACGACTAGAGATGGTTTGCAGTGCTGTAACCAAATGCGAAGCGGCCACCATTACGTCAGTACCCTGATGTGGAAATGCAGCATGCGTACCCTGGCCCTTTAGAGTAATGTCGATCGTGTCGGCTGCAGCCATTGCTGGTCCGGGGCAAACCGCAAATGTACCTATATCTTGCCCAGGAAAATTATGCATTCCCCAAACTGTTTTGCATGGGAATTTTGTAAATAACCCATCGTTTACCATCTCGCGTCCACCACCCGCGAACTCTTCTGCAGGTTGAAAAATAAAGTGAACTGTTCCCGAAAAATTCCGTGTTTCTGAAAGGTATTTAGCGGCACCTAAGAGCATTGTTGTGTGGCCATCGTGGCCACAGGCGTGCATTTTTCCGGGTTTAGTAGAGACATAGTCATGGGTTGATGTTTCTTGAATATCCAAGGCATCCATATCTGCTCGAAGGCCTATTGCTGGGCCGTTTCCGTGGTTACCTCTTAAGGTTCCCACCACTCCGGTACGCGCCAAACCCTGATCTATTTCTATACCAAATTCCTGAAGTTTTTTAGCTACAAAAGAGGCTGTCTCATATTCCTCAAAAGCTGTTTCTGGATGCGCGTGGATATGCCGCCTCCATTTAGTAAGCTCGCCATGAAATTCGGCTATACGATTAATAATAGGCATTAAGAAACGCTCCTTTTGAATTTATAACGAGAGTTTCCGCGAGTATGGCTAAGAGTCAAGTTGTGTTACTTAATGAAAACGCTAATCTTGCAGGAATGCATCGATAATGTACAAACACAGATAGTTAACTATTTGAGGATAATATGTCAGAAAACTATGATGATATTCGGGACGGTGTTATTAAATTATGTTCAGAGTTCCCGGGCGAATACTGGCGTAAAACAGATCGTGAGAGAGCTTATCCTACGGAATTTGTAAGGGCATTGACTGAAAATGGGTATCTCTCTGTTTTAATTCCTGAAGAATTTGGAGGTAGTGGATTAGGAATTACAGCGGCTGCAGCTATTATGGAAGAAATACATAAATCGGGAAGTAATGGTGCGGCGTGCCATGCGCAAATGTATACGATGGGATCAATCCTGCGTCACGGCTCGGATAAGCAGAAGAACAATTACCTACCTAAAATAGCGTCGGGTGAACTTCGCCTTCAGGCGTTTGGTGTTACTGAACCGACAAGTGGTACTGATACACTCAGCTTGCGAACAACGGCGGTTAAAGACGGCAATAATTCATACATAGTGAACGGTCAAAAGATATGGACTTCTAGGGCAGAGCATTCTGATTTAATGTTGCTGCTGGCTCGTACTACGCCTCGTGATCAAGTTGAAAAACGAACAGATGGTCTTTCAGTATTTTTAATTGATATGCGTGAGGCTGTTGGAAATGGATTAGAAATTAAACCAATCAGAACGATGATCAATCATGCCACCACAGAAATATTTTTTGATAATTTAAAGATTCCAGCAGATAGCTTGGTCGGGGAAGAGGGAAAAGGTTTTCGATATATTCTTAGTGGGATGAATGCGGAACGAATTTTGATAGCAGCAGAGTGCATTGGTGATGCTCGTTGGTTTATCAAAAAAGCGGCTGAATATGCTCGTGACCGTTCGGTATTTGGCAAACCTATAGGGCAAAATCAAGGTATCCAGTTTCCAATATCAGAGAGTTATGCACAAACGGAGGCTGCGGATTTAATGGTCAAACGAGCTGCAGAACTCTTTGAAGCTGATAAACAATGCGGCGCTGAAGCCAATATGGCCAAATACCTTGCTGCTGAGGCTTCATGGAAGGCGGCTGATATGTGCATGCAAACACATGGTGGTTTTGCCTTTGCAGAAGAATTTGATATTGAAAGAAAGTTTCGAGAAACCAGATTATATCGTATAGCACCAATCTCAACAAATTTAATCCTTAGTTATTTGGCGGAGCACGTACTAGATCTTCCGCGATCTTATTAGAGGAGTAGAAAAGATGGACAAGCCCCTCAAGGGACTTCTTGTGTTATCATTGGAGCAAGCTGTCGCAGCTCCCTATTGTTCATCGCGTCTTGCTGATGCCGGAGCTCGGGTTATAAAGATTGAGCGGGCCGAGGGTGATTTTGCCCGAGGGTACGATAGTGCGGTTCATGGCGAGAGTGCCTATTTTGTCTGGCTAAATAGGGGGAAGGAGTCGTTAGTTCTAAATATAAAAGATAAAGAAGATATGGCTTTATTAAAAAGAATTCTTTGCCGTGCCGACATCTTTATCCAGAATTTGGCGCCGGGTGCCGCGGCGCGACTGGGTCTTGGTTCAGAGGAACTAAGGGCTCAGTTGCCGCGTTTGATAACAGTTGATATCTCCGGATATGGGGACGAGGGACCCTACGCGGACATGAAAGCATACGATTTACTGGTGCAAGCAGAATCTGGTTTGTCTTCAGTGACTGGGCGTTCTGAAGGCCCTGGCCGTGTTGGTGTTTCAGCCTGCGATATATCGTGTGGAATGTATAGTTACATGGCAGTATTAGAGGCTTTAATTGATCGTGATAGAACCGGACAAGGAGGAGCTATAAAAACATCTCTTTTTGAGGGAATGGCGGATTGGATGAATGTCCCTTTGCTCACCTATGACTATGCAGGGTCCATTCCTCCGCGGGTGGGGCTTAATCACCCATCAATAGCTCCTTATGGGGTATATCCAACGAGCGACGGCAGTGAAATTCTCATTTCGATACAGAATGAAAGAGAATTTGAGAGATTTGCATCTGAGGTTTTAGAAAGCCCTGAAATGCCAAAGGACGATAAGTTTCACAGTAATGAGGCTCGTTGTTCAAATCGAGATAAACTTGATAAAGTGATCATTAGTTCATTTACTAACATGGATCGATTGGAACTGACAAAACGGTTACGAAAATTTCAAATAGCGTTCGGAGAAATTAATGATGTTGCGGGTTTGTCGTGTCATCCGGCATTGAGACGCGTGGAGGTAGATAGCCCGACGGGCAAGGTGCTTATGGCAGCACCACCGGCAACTATAAATGGTTTGGAAAGACATTTGGGTCCGGTCCCTGCTATTGGTGAACACACGGAAAAAATTAGGGAGGAGTTTTCTAAATGACCAATCAATATGATGCTTGGATAGGAAAGAAAACAACGACCACCGCGTTAGTGACGGCCTATCAGGCCGATTCACTCACGGCTACGCTTGATCGAGATGATGTACCCTTCAAAGAAGGAGATGCATTACCACCTGGATGGCACCTGTTTTATATTCGTGAGGTCGTAAAGCTCAGTGATACTGCTGAAGATGGTCACCCAAAGCGAGGCTCATTTCTGCCTCCAATCGATTTACCACGTCGTATGTGGGCTGGCACCGCGGCGACCTATCACCGTCCTATTCATGTCGGAGAAATGATAAAGAATGTAACAACTATCGAATCAGTTACACCTAAAACTGGAAAAACGGGAAATTTGGTGTTTCTGAAACTTAAGCATGAAATTTCTGGAGAATACGGTATCGCAACTAAGGAAATACAGGATGTGGTTTATCGTGAAAATGCAAAGCAGGGCGTTAAAAGCCCAGAGCCACCCCTTCCACCTTATGAAGCAAATTGGAAACGTACAATAATTCCGTCACCGGTTCTTTTATTTCGTTTCTCAGCCCTTACGATGAATAGTCATCGTATTCACTATGATCGAAAATATGTAACAGAAATCGAAAACTACCCGGGTCTTTTAGTACATGGCCCCCTAACTTTTACTCTGTTATTAGATCTTTTTAGATGTGAAATGCCCGGGAAATTGCTCAAAAGCTTTTCCGTTCGAGCAGTTTCACCAATTTATGATACCCATGACTTTACGATTGAAGGTATATTAAAGGGAAATAAGGAAGCAGCTTTATGGGCACTTAACCATAACGGTCGATTAGCAATGTCCGCACAAGCAAAATTTTAGTACTGAATGATCTAAACGCGAGGAATGCCCGAGGCGTTAAACTTTGTAATTGTAATACCTAATCGATCAATAATTATAATTTAATTAAAAAAAAGAGTTTATTTATATTCAAATGTTATTTTTGCTAAATTGAGATAATGTTTCGATAAGCGTGTTGATATCCTCAGTCAGTGCTGGCATGCTTTGGCTTTGTTTAATTTGGGTCTCATCCATGTAAAGTCCACGATTAATTTCAATCTGAATAGCATGACGGCCGTCCTTTGGATGTCCATAATGGTGTGTCGAAAAACCACCAGCAAAAGGTTTATTTCGAGAAACCTTGTAACCAAGTTTAATAAAAACGTGTTCAATTGTGTGGATGATGTTTTCATTGCATGTCGTTGAAAAACAATCACCTAAAACGATATCTGCTCTTCTTCGACCAGCATCTGGATCCTCCGGTCCACCGACAGATGGCATGGAATGACAGTCGATTAACACATAGCAGCCGAATTTCTCTCTTGTTGTGTTTAATAAATGACGGAGTTGGCGATGATACGGGCGATAATTGGTATCAATGCGTCTTGCTGCTTCATTGAAATTTAATTTTTTACTATAAATTTCCTGTCCGGAACTAACTACTTTTGGAATTGTGCCTAGACCGGCAGTTACTCGACTAGATTTGGTATTTACGTATTCAGGTATCGGATCTGAAAACATTCCTGGATCAAGTTCAAAAGGTTCGCGATTTGGGTCAACATAAGCACGAGGAAATAGAGCGTTGATCAATGGCATTCCATAATACGGTGCCTTTGCGAACAGTAAATTTACAAAAGCGTCCTCAGATTTACGCAGCGATAAAAGATCAAGTGGAGAATCGGCAACAAAATTCGCCGGATATTTGACGCCGCTATGGGGTGAAGCAAATACTACGGGTGATATTTGTTGTTCTGGCAACAATATTTGAATAGGACTGCTTCCCGCAGCAATTTCAGTTTTTTGTTTATCCATTAATATGATTTAACTTAGTGTTGAGAGAATGTTATCAATTTGAAATAAGCCATATAATTTCATTGTACTAGCATGAACCTGTAAAGGCGATTGGTTGACCATCTTGCAATGAAGATCCCAATTAGTATAAATGACAGCTAATGTTGCAGTTGGATTAATGGTCTGCAATAGAAAATGGTGTTGGGCGCGTAGCTCAGCGGGAGAGCACTACGTTGACATCGTAGGGGTCACTGGTTCAATCCCAGTCGTGCCCACCATTTTTTAATAGATATATCAACGCCTTAACCCCG
>PATI01000071.1 GCA_002712335.1 Rhodospirillaceae bacterium
ATTTTTCATATCAGCTATTTGTGAACGAACCTGTTTATCATAGCTATCCCCAAGGGGCATATGCCAAACACCCTCGCCTGTTGCCTCTCCTGCCGAGGACAGTTTTTTACCAAGCTGGTCATTATTGGTGAACATACCTGCATAGTGATAACCCAGCGCAACAATAATAGCGCCTGTTAATGTCGCTAAATCAATCACGGTATGAGGTTTAAATTTTTTCTGGGTCCACCACAATGCATCAGCCAATACTAACCTTCCTTCTGCATCTGTATTGATAACTTCGATGGTTTTGCCTGACATTGTCTTCACCACGTCACCGGGTCGCTGTGCGGTGCTTGAAGGCATATTTTCCACTAGACCAACCACTCCGACGGCATTCACTTTTGCTTTCCGTGCTGCCAAAGCATATAGAAGTCCAGCGACAACCCCGGCTCCTCCCATATCCCACTTCATATCTTCCATACCGCCAGCAGGCTTTATCGAAATTCCTCCGGTATCAAATGTCACTCCTTTTCCGACGAAAGCTATGGGGCGTTTATCTTTTGATTTCGGAGCCCCATCCCATCTCATAGCTACGAGCCTAGGCTTGTGCGCACTGCCTTGCGCAACACCAAGCAAAGCGCCCATACCTAATTTTTTCATTTGTTTTTCATCTAGAACCTCTAACTTGACGCCAAGTTTCTTAAGCGCCTGCAACCTTGCTAAAAAACTTATTGGAAATATTATATTCGCTGGTTCAGTCACAAGGTCACGTGTAAAAAATACACCCTTTAAAATGCTTTTTAGAGGTGAAAAGAAACCCCGAGCTGATGATAAATCTTTTAACATTATAGTTACCGATACTAATGATTTTTTATCTTCTCGCTTTTCTTTAGTTTTGTACTTATCAAATCGATAGCTTCGAAGCATGCAGCCATATGCAATATGAGCTGCTAATTTCGGATTGCTAATTTTACGCCCTTTAATTTCATCTAAAAGGACATAGCCCACTCTAGAGGAAGAACTAGACAGTGCTTGAAAAATTGAACCGCCAATAGATTGAGCGGCAACTTCATCGATATTTTGCAGTTTACCAATTCCAACTATGATGATTTTCTCGGCACGACTTTTAGGTGGAGTAAATACCTCTAAAAATTTTCCTCTTTCTCCATTAAATTGACTAAGTTTTAAAGCACTTTTGACTATATCAAGTGTTTCTGGATCTAAATCGGCAGCGCCGCTTGATAGTTTTTTGCCATTACTCGTGAAAACCACATAGGTCCCCAATCGTTTAAGACTAGGGTCAGAAAAAATTACACGCATAATTATTTACTCCGAATTTTCTAGATAAAATTTTACAAAACCTTCACGATCACTCTACTGTTTTAACCAATACATAACAGGTTTATTATCGTTAAAAATAAGCCTGTTTATTGATATCTTAAACATTCATGCTTTTGATGATATATCTTGGTTAGCCTTTTGTTGCTATCAGATATGTGAACTAACCCCAATAATAATAAAAATTATTATATATTGAACCTACATACTCCCGTTATTAAATGATTTAAAAATTTTCATACAGAAATTCTGACTAGCATTTTTGTGACAAATGGTCGGAGACATGACTATAGTAACAAAATGAAAAAAATTAATTGGTATATTTTTCGTCAGCTATTGGTGGCAACAATTTTAGTTGCATCTACACTCACCTGTATGGTCTGGCTAACGCAATCACTCAAGTTCGTAGAAATGATTGTGAATCGTGGACTTTCGATCAACCTCTTTCTAAATCTAACGATATTACTTTTGCCCAGTTTTTTGGCCTTTATTTTACCGATTGCCGTATTTACTTCAGTTATGTTCACATATAACCGCCTTATTATAGATAGTGAATTAGTAGTCATGAGAGCTAGCGGTTACAGCCATTTTATGATTGCAAGACCGGCTCTTTTATTGGCGACTCTTACAACAATTACTTGTTTTACAATAACAACATACTTCCTTCCAACTTCTTATCGAGAATTCAAGGATTTACAATTTTCATTGAGAAATTCATTGCCGACAATGTTATTACAGGAGGGCGTGTTTAATCATGTAATGGAAGGCATTACCGTATATATCCGTAATAAAGAATCAACTGGTGAGTTGTCTGGCATCGTTATACACGATGCACGATTAATTAAAAAACCAATAACCATGATGGCAGAACGGGGTGTTATTTCTTCCGGTGAAAAAGGCCCTCGAGTTATAATGATTAATGGTAATCGACAGCAAGTAGACTCTCAAAATGGAAGGTTATCATTGTTATATTTTGACAAATACACTTTTGACATTGGAAAAAAGACTAAGGATCCGATAACGCGCTGGAGAGAACCCCGTGAACGATATTTACCTAATTTGATAAATCCGAACCCTAACGTTAAGCAAGATATGCAATGGTACAACAAACTCGTCACCGAAGGACACCATCGGTTATCTATGCCGCTGCTTCCCTTAGCTTTTACCTTTGTGGGGCTAGCCTTGCTTCTTAGCGGTAGTTTTAATCGTAGAGGACAATTTTGGAGAATTTTCTTAGCAATTGGTATTATTATTTTATTAGAAACAAGTCATTTAGGGTTTAAAAATTTAGGTGAAAAAGCCATTAATCTAGTTTTTCTTATGTATCTCGTTCCTATGACGGCAATTTTGATTAGTACATATTTTTTATGTAATTTAACATATAAAGATAGTGCTAGTTCATCCAAAAACATTTCTGATCCAGACCAAAAATAATGCGACTACGCCCCACACTAGCAAGATACATTTGCCGCCAATTTTTAATTTGTTGGGTTGGTTTCTTTATTGGTTTGATAATTTTAATAGGTTTGTTTGATACGATAGAAATTTTACGTCGTACGTCCAGGTTTAATAATGTGACTTTCACAGATGTGTTGGCATTAGTGCTTTTTAAACTGCCCCATTTAGCACAAAGAGCTATACCCTTTACTGTTCTTTTTGGTGGAATGATGGCCTATTGGCGCCTAAATCGGCACCATGAGTTAGTTGTAGCACGTTCTTCAGGTATTTCTGCTTGGGAATTTCTTACGCCAGTTATAATCATCGCTATTATTATCGGCATTATTAAAATCACCATATACAGTCCGTTTGCATCAGCTATGATGTTTAGATTCGAACAACTACAATCACAAATTTTTAACAAACGCAGTCATGCGTCTATTTCAGAAAAGGGGTTATGGATACGCCAGCAAATTACAGAGGGTAATTATATTCTTCATGCCCCTAAAATAAGCCCACCCTCAATGTCTCTTCAAAATGTGATTATATTTAAGTTTCAAGGTACTGAGAGATTTTCATCCCGTATAGATGCAGATACAGCTGAGTTGGGTCTAAAAAATTGGCATTTAAAAAATGTAAGGATCACAGCCCCTGAAAAACCCCTGAGAACACTTAAAACTCTATCGATTCCCACAAATCTAACACAAGAAAATATTCAAGATAGCTTTGGCAAACCTGAAACAATGTCTTTTTGGGCTCTTCCAAAATTCATCAATATTTTAGAAAAAGCCGGTTTTCCCGGATTAAGGCACCGCCTTTATTGGCACTCACAACTTGCGGACCCAGCCCTTTTATGCGCCATGGTTTTATTCGCTGCGGCATTCACCCTCAGACCGACACGACGGGGTGGAATAACATTAACCATTATTACCGGCGTAATCTCTGGTGTGCTGATTTATTTTTCGACAGACGTGGCCTATGCCCTAGGCCTTTCATCAAGACTACCAGTGTTTCTTGCCGCTTGGAGTCCAGCCATTGTTGGAATTTTACTAGGGTCAGGTCTTTTGTTTCATTTAGAAGATGGGTAATTAAGTGCACAAATTTTATATTGCTTTCCTGTGCTGCTTTCTCCTCGTCTTCCAGAACTCATCAGTTAGTGCAAAAGCTTTCAAATTTCAAACAAAATCAGAAAAATCTGGCGATATTTTATTTAAAGCCAATAACCTCCGACATGAGAGAGAACTTGGATTAGTAATAGCAACCGGGTCTGTTGAATTGATTAAAGGTGAACGTGTTTTAAGAGCCGATACGGTAAGCTACAACCAAAGAACAGATATCGTTACAGCAACTGGAAACGTAGTTTTAATGGAACCGGATGGGAGCGTTTCTTTTGTCGATTACGCAGAATTAACTGGTGATTTCAAAAATGGCGTGGTCGAAAATATCAGAATCTTGATGTCAGATGGCGCACGCTTAGCAGCCGCAGGAGGTCGCCGAATAGAGGGAAATAAATTAGAATTACGGAAAGCCGTCTATTCACCTTGTCGAAGTTGTCCAAAAGAAAATAAAACTCCGTTGTGGCAAATTAAGGCTATCGATGTTTTTCACAATAAAATAGACAAAAATATTGAATATCGTGATGCGTTTATGGAATTTATGGGCATTCCGGTTTTCTACACCCCTTATTTCACTCACCCAGACCCAACGGTAAAACGCAGGTCCGGTCTATTGATACCTAAATACAGCTCTAATAATATTTTAGGCGTACGAGTTGAAACTCCATATTATATTAATATTGCTGCCCACAAAGACGCAACAATTCGACCCATTTATACAACTAATGAAGGACTAGTAGTTGCGGGAGAGTATCGACAAAGATTTATAGACGGCGAAATCAGGCTGAGGGGCAGTGGTACGAACGGAACAAAAGTCTCGGGAGGAAAAGGGTTCCGCGGCCACTTCTTTGGAGATTTTAAACACGACCTAAATAAAACATGGCGTTCAGGGGGAGAGGTAAAACTTACCTCTGATGATACCTATCTACAAAGATATGGGTTTCAAGACTCAGACACCTTAAAAAGCCATGCTTTTCTCGAGGGGTTCCGCGGTCAAAATTACGCATCTATCCAAAGTTTTTTTTGGCGTGGTTTAAGGAACACTGATGATCCCGCGCAAATACCGTTGATACTTCCAATGTTTGAAGCCAATTTTCATACCCCTATGGGGCAAGGAAACACCTTTTGGAAGCTTGATGCTAACTTATTATCTTTAGAGCGCAGCGAAGGAGTAAATAGCAGACGTATTTCTCTGAAAAACTCAATAGAATTGCCCCACATAACACCACTAGGCGATGTTTACCATTTTTATGGGTCCCTCCAAACTGATGTCTATCATAATAGCAATTATAAAAATTCTTCAACTTTCTCTGGTCGTATTTTCCCTATGGTTGGAGTTGATTGGAGATTGCCCCTTTCTCGAGGCACACGTTTTGGCACGCAGTTGATCGAACCTGTAATTGGATTACAAATTGGACCTAATGGTGGAAATTCAGAAAAGATTCCTAACGAAGACAGCCAGGATATTGAGTTTGACGAAACGAACCTTTTCAGCCGCAACAGGTTTACCGGTCTTGACCGAGTAGAAGGAGGACAGCGAGTTTACTATGGTTTAAAATTAGGAAATATTAGTTCTGCAACATACTCTACAGGGTTTATTGGACAAAGTTATCGTATCAGTCGCAATTCTGATTTCGCCGAAAATTCTGGGTTAAAAGAAAATTTCTCGGATATTGTGGGTGGCCTTTCCATTAGGCCTACAAAAAACGCCGCTATTGAATATCGGTTTAGATTAGACAAGGATAATTTTTCAGCTAGACGAAATGAATTTTCAGCGAATGCTGGGCCGTCATTGTTAAGGTTCAACTTGAATTACAACTTTTTTGATGAAGGCTCAGGCTCTGGTGAGTTTACAGATCGCGAGGAGATAACCTATGGATTTTCTTCGCAATTTTCGAAGGCTTGGTCGATAAATGCTTCTAGTACAAGGGATTTGCAGTTATCCAATACTTTAAATCAAAAATTTGGTCTTAATTTTCATTGTGATTGTTTCACGATGAACCTTAACTTTGAACGAACTTTTACAGAGGATCGTGACGTGAAACCTTCCGACACAGTTTTTCTTAAATTAATTTTTAAAAATCTGGGCACCCTCTATACTGAAGGTGGAGATAGCTAGCGCTCCTAAACTATGACATAACGACAATAAAACCGTTACAACGTAATTTTTATACCCGTAATGAAATGAAAAATATTTCTTTAATTTTAGCAGTGAAAGAAAAAAAAGCTGCAATCATATTTTTTTGGCTGTTATTGGTCACAATTTACCCTAATGCCGATATCCATGCACAGAACGTTGAACGAATTGCCGCCATAGTCAACGATGATATAGTTTCTGCCTTCGACCTACGTGCTCGTCTAAAGGTCGTCATGGCCACTTCAGGAATACGTCCTTCTCGTCGCATTCAGGAGAAACTAAAACAACAAGTTTTACGAACATTAATTGACGAAAAACTTCAGTTACAAGAAGCAAAGAAAAGAAATATCTCTATTTCCAAAAAAAATATTTGGACGGCAACAAGATTACTCGAAAAACAGAATAAAATTAAACCAGGTAATTTCACAGCCTTTTTGCAAGAAAGAGGCTTACCTCGCTCCGCGATTTTTAATCGTATGCGATCACAAATTGCCTGGACCAAACTCATAAAAAGACGCTTAGTGCCGAAAATCACAATAGGTGATGAGGAAATAGAAGAAATTCTTCAACGCCTGAAGGAACAAAAAGGACAGTTGGAGTTCAGAATTTCTGAAATTTTTATTTCACTAAATAATAAGAAACGCGAACCTGATACTAAAAAGTTTTCGCAAAGATTAATCGATGAAATAAAAGCAGGCGCGAATTTTCAAGCTATTGCAAGACAATTTTCCACAGCTGCCTCAGCATCGACTGGGGGAGACCTTGGTTGGTTACACGAAAATGTTTTGGAAAAAGGTCTTGCCCTTACTATCAAAAATATGAGGAAGGGCGAAATTTATGGACCTGTTCGCACACAGAATGGATTTCAAATTTATCGCTTAGTAAATAAAAGAACAATTTTAGAGACCCCACCTGGCGACGCTATCGTAGACCTGCGCCGCATTACGCTTTCAATCAGTAAAACGAAATATGGAAATGATTCCTTAAAACAAATGAAGAAAGCAAAATATATTAGTGAAAATACTTTTAGTTGTGAAGAAATGGAGAGAATAGGTAAGTTATCTAATCCAAAAGGGAATTCCACACTTAGAAAAGTAGTTTTGAGGAACCTAAAAAATCCATTGCGCAGTATAATACAGGATTTGCAAATACAAAGGGCCAGTAAACCCTTTATCACAACAGAAGGTATCGCGATATATATGGTGTGCAAAAAGACTGTACCCCCCACTAAACTACCAAGTAAAAAAATAATAAGAAACCGTCTAATGCAACAAAAGTTATCAGTTCTCGTGCGCAGATATATGCGCGATTTAAGAAGTGCGGCCGTAATTAATATTAGAATATAAACTCAAAATGAAAAGTTTTCAGCCACCAATAGCTATTACCATGGGCGATCCAGCCGGGATTAGCGGTGAAATTACAATAAAGGCATGGTTAGACCTTCATCGTTGCTCTAAACATTCCTTTTTTGTAATAGATGACCCAATTCGTCTGAAAACAGTCGCAAAAAATTTGAATATTGATATACCTTTAAGGCGCATTGACAGGGCAGAGACAGCAAGAGAGGTATTCACTGATGCACTGCCCATATTGTTAGAAGAGCTAAATGATGATGTAACGCCGGGAGTGCCAAGTTGTGCAAACGCGTTAAATGTCATCAGTTCTATTGATAGAGCTGTAGAAGCGGTTATGTTGGGTGATGCCAGTGCGGTAGTGACTAACCCAGTGCATAAGGCCACTTTATACGAATCGGGATTTTCTTCTCCCGGCCATACGGAACACTTGGCAGAGCTAACAGGAGTACAAACTCCTCCGGTTATGATGTTAATAACAAAACTGCTTCGAGTAGTTCCCGTAACTATCCATTTATCGTTACAAGAGGCCATAAACACATTATCTACTGATAAAATAGTAGAATGTATCCGCACAACCAATACCGCGCTAAGAACTGATTTTGGTATAGAACAACCTAAATTTGCATTGGCTGGATTAAATCCCCACGCTGGTGAGGGTGGCTATTTAGGAAGAGAAGAAATCGAAATCATAAACCCAGCTATAAATCTGCTATTAGACCAAAAAATTAATGTAAAAGGGCCCTTTGCTCCTGATACAATTTTTCATGCTGATTTTAGTAAAAATTTCGATGTTATTATTTGTATGTATCATGACCAAGCTTTAATTCCTTCTAAAATTTTAGATTTCAACGGCGGTGTTAACATAACTTTAGGGTTACCAATAATCAGAACTTCACCAGATCATGGAACGGCTTTTGATATTGCTGGCAGTGGCAAAGCGGACCCGCATAGTTTGATTAAGGCTATACAATTTGCATGGGAAATGGCAGAGAATAAAAAAAATAGAACTGATAATATCGTTGTTACACAAAAATAAACCCCCATACCAACTACCACCTTTACGGGATGTAATTGCCAACTTTGACCTCAGTGCAAAACACTCCCTAGGCCAAAATTTTCTGCTTGATCTGAATTTAACACGACGGATTGTACGTGAAGTAGGAAACCTGAAAAATCAAGTTGTACTAGAAATTGGGCCTGGGCCAGGAGGACTTACCCGTGCTCTTCTTGAAACAGAGGCAAAAATGGTTTTTGCCATTGAAAGAGATCAAAGGTGCGTAGCTGCACTTTCTTATTTGAATGTTTATTTCCCAGGTAGGTTAAGGGTTATAGAAGCTGACGCACTTAATTTTGATTTACTCGAAGTTATAAAAAAAAGCAAAATAACAATTGTGGCTAACCTTCCTTACAATATCTCGTTACCAATTCTCATTAGTTATCTTAAGAAAATCAATAAAATAAATAGTATGACGCTTATGTTTCAAAAAGAAGTAGCGGACAGACTAACAGCAAAGCCCGGCACAAAAACCTACGGACGTATAAGCGTTATCGCACAGTGGCTTTGCATCGTTGAAAAAAAACTTTCTATTCCTCCTAAAGCATTTGTGCCGCCGCCAAAGGTGCACTCCAACATAGTAAAGTTTACACCCAATTGTCTGCATCCTGATCCAATTTTGTTTCAAGCCATGTAAACAGTCACAGCCGCTGCTTTTGGCCAAAGGCGGAAGATGTTAAAAAGTTCTTTGAAGTCTATTTTTCATAACCCCATAGATATATTAAATTCTGCAGAAATTGACCCTTCTGACCGTGCCGAAAGACTCAAAGTTGATGATTTTTTTAAAATTTCTGAATTGTATGTGAAATCAAAAAAGATTTAGTGGAATCAATAACCTTCTTGTAACCTTTTCACAAAATCTGATAGACCCACTTGACGCTGACGCCTTAAACGCTCTGCCATTAGTATTGATTGTACCCTGCCAACACTAACTTCTATGTCTTCATTAATTATTATAAAATCATACTCTGCCCAATGACTCATTTCGTCTGCGGCCCTAGCCATTCTAGTTTCTACGACTTCGTCGGAATCTTGTGCGCGTTGATTTAATCGGCGATAAAGTTCATCAGTTGAGGGCGGAAGAATAAAAACCCTTACTAAATCGTCGCCGGCTACTTCACCCAGCTGTTGTGCACCCTGCCAATCAATATCAAATATTACGTCAGAGCCATTAGACAGCGCTTCTTCAACTGATGCCCTCGGTGTTCCATAATAGTTGTCGAAGACTTTGGCATGTTCGAGAAATTCATGGCGATTAACCATAAGGTTAAATTCTGTCGGATCTACAAAATTATAATCGGAACCATCTTCTTCACCGGGACGCATTGGTCGGGTGGTAGTCGATATTGACATTGATAAATTACTATCTCGCTCTAGTAATAAGCGGGAAATGGTCGTTTTACCGGCCCCAGAAGGTGACGACAGGACTAGCATCAATCCTCTTCGTTCTATTCTAAATGCTGACATATTATCCTCAGTCTATTCTATGTTTTGGACCTGCTCACGCATTTGCTCTATAGAAGCCTTTAAATCTAACCCTACACGGGTCAAGTCCAAATTAGAAGATTTAGAACAAATCGTATTTGCCTCCCGGTTAAACTCTTGACAAAGAAAATCTAATTTTCGACCCAGAGGAGATCCTTCTCTGAGCAATACACGTGCACCTTTTATGTGCGCTGACAAACGATCTAGTTCCTCTTGCACATCGGCTTTGACTACAAGAATTGTAACTTCCTGTGCTAAACGCTCTTCGCTTAACTCAGGATTTTCAAAATTAAGAGATTGTATTTTTTTCATTAGTCGTTCTTGTAAAAGCTCTCTTTGTGTACTTGTAATTTCACATGCGTTTTTGATAAATCTTTCAATACAATTTAAATGGTTCACAACACTGGAATATAAATGTTCTCCTTCATCAGCTCTTCTTTTTACTAGTTGATTAATAGCTTTTTTCAACTCCCGCAAACTAACATTTTCTATAGCTTTTCTTTGCTCCTCAGACTCTACCTCCCTTATCTCTATGATCCCTCGTATCGATAACAAACCGTCGACGTTCGGTGAGGGAATACTGTGGGTAGCTGAAATTTCTTTTCCAGCATTTATCAATTTTTCAAGTACAGGGGTATTAATCGTTACGTCTTGTCCTTTTATTGTTTTGTTCAAAGTCAGGCTTCCAAAAATATTTCCGCGGCTCAATTTATTTGCCAACAAACCCTTTAATTTTGTCTCCATGCACTCCATGCCTGCCGGTAAGCGAAGTTTTATATCTAAAGAGCGTGCATTCACACTTTTTAGCTCCCAAACCCACGAAAAGTCACTTTCCGCACCCTCAACACGCGCAAATCCTGTCATACTAGATACAGACACTTTTACATCCTAATCTTTAGATTAAATTTGGAGCACTATAAGTGTCATATTTATTTGCAACAAGGCTAAGGAATAATGTTTAAATGAAACCCAAATCAGTACTTATTAACGGTGCATCAAGCGGGATAGGCGCAGCTCTTGCATTGGAATACGCAGACAAAGGTATATTTTTAGCTCTATCAGCGAGAAACTTAGATAGATTAGATCTCATTGCAAATAACTGCCGAAAAAAGGGAGCTTCTGTTGAAATTAAAATACTCGATGTAACTAAAAGTAAGGCGATGATGGAGTGGATATCAGAGATTGATGAACGTGTTTGTCTGGACCTTGTAATTGCCAATGCTGGAATAGCTGGAGACAGATTTGATTATGGACAAGCTATTAATTTAACTCGCATGATTTTTAACACTAACATAGAAGGTGTCTTAAATACCGTCATACCGGCCCTAAACTGCATGGAACAAAGAGGAAGCGGCCAAATTGCAATTATGAGTTCTCTAGCTTCGTTTAGAGGTTTCTATGGAGCACCATCATATATAGCCACTAAGGCGGCGGTAAGAATTTGGGGGGAAGGCCTTAGGGAACGCTACAAAGAAAAGGGAATAAAAGTCTCTGTTATATGCCCAGGATTTGTAAAAAGTCGAATTACGGAAAAGAATTTATTCTGGATGCCTCTTCTGATGTCAGGTGAGAAGGCCGCTAAAATTATCCGTCGAGGCCTTCATAAAAACTATCCACGAATTGCTTTTCCCAGAAGAATGTATTTTATCGCATTGGCATATAGCTTATTGCCAACATTTTTAGCTAACCTCTTAACCCCTAAAATACCACAAAAAGAATAACTCCACAGAATAAAAAAATACAATTTTTACCTCAATTAGCCGTGCGTTTCTTTTTGCGCCAATTCACTACGTTGCGAATATGTTCCTTAAGTGTAGAAGCAAATGCGTGACCACCCAATCCATCCGCAACGAAATAAAAATAAGGCGTTCTTTCCGGCATTATGGCGGCTTTAATTGATTCTAAACCCGGATTACATATAGGATTAGGAGGTAATCCTTTATGGACATAGGTATTAAATGGTGAATTAAAATTAAGGTCCTTTTTCAATAATGCTCTCTTGAGAAGACTCCTACCCATAGTGATACTGTAAACAACAGTAGGATCAGACTGCAAACGCATTCCGGACCTCAAACGATTATGAAATACTCCTGAAACAATTAAACGCTCTTTATTTTTTGCGGTTTCTTTTTCAATTATTGACGCCAAGACCATTGCCTCTGCAGGAAATTTCAACGGACTATTTTCTGGACGTTTCAACCAAGCTTTTTTTAGTTCTTGATCTAGTTTTTCACGCATTCTTTTTACTATCGACAAGCGTGTATTTCCATAAGAATAGAAATAAGTTTCTGGTAGCAAGGTACCCTCCTGCCAAAATTCGTTGGGAACCTCTCCAATAAGCCCTGGTGCCGAAAAAATTATATTTTTAATTTGCTTTCCAGTTAATCCCTCTGCAATGGTAAGACGTCGTTTGACAGTCGGTCCGGAAGAGATCACTAACGCTACCTTGTTAATACTTGAATTCGGTTGAAATTTAAACTCTCCAGCCAAAAGTTTTTTATCCAAACCTCTGTAAAAACTCCAGAGTCGAAATAAAAACGCATTTTGGATTACTCCTTTTTCTTCAAGATGTGTAGATATCTTCTGGAGCCCACTACCCTTTTTAATTATAAGTATTTTTGCCTCTTTAAGGGGTCCTTGATAGTTAGCGTAATATTTTAAAAGACCTACTAGCCCGAAACTAAGACCAAGTACGATGCCAGCTAGGGCAAACAGATTTAGGTTTAGAATCCCAAAAATATTTTTCAGCTTATTTCTCTAAAAACAAGTGTAGCATTTGTGCCCCCGAAACCAAAAGAATTAGACATTGCAATCTTGACTGAACGCTCTTTGGCCTGGTGGGGAACCAAATCAAGATCACAGCCTTCAGAAGGGTTATCTAAGTTTAAAGTCGGAGGGACCACATTATCTCTAATGGACAATATAGAAAAGATTGCTTCTACAGCTCCAGCAGCACCTAATAAATGACCAATTGATGACTTCGTTGATGACATTGAGAGGTTATAAGCGCTGTCTTCAAACAAACGTTTTACCGCACCTAACTCTATCTCATCGCCTAAAGGAGTCGATGTACCATGTGCATTGATATAATCTACCTCATCATGGTTTAAACCCGCTCTTTGGAGTGCCATTTCCATAGCACGCGTCGCACCTGCTCCGTCTTCGGCAGGGGCTGTGACATGATGCGCATCACCTGACAGTCCATAACCCACAATTTCTGCATAGATTTTTGCGCCACGTTGTTTCGCATGTTCGAGTTCCTCTAAAACTAAAACACCCGCGCCTTCACCCATAACAAACCCATCGCGGTCTTTGTCCCATGGTCGCGATGCAAATTTTGGTCTTTCATTAAACTTACTAGCAAGCGCGCGCGCAGCAGAAAAACCTGCTATACCAAGTGGACAGATTGCTGCCTCAGCACCTCCAGCTACCATCACGTCGGCGTCATTAAACTGAATTAATCTTGCAGCATCACCGATTGAATGTGCACCAGTGGAACAGGCGGTAGCAACAGCGTGATTTGGTCCTCTGAAACCAAATCGAATTGATACCTGGCCGGACACTAAATTAATTAATGTGGAAGGGATAAAAAACGGACTAACCCGACGGGCACCTTTCTCA
>PATI01000072.1 GCA_002712335.1 Rhodospirillaceae bacterium
CCAAACGCCTATCTTAATGAGGTTGGGTTGATAGCCTTTCCCTGTGACCACGCCGTACTGATCGCCTTTTCGTAAAACATTGCTATACCACCAGGTAAGCAGAACCGCGACAAGAATCATTATCACACCTAGGGCGGCCGTTATTCCATGCTGGGCCATTTCTTCGTCACCGGGATTAGTTTTTTCATATATGAATGTACTAAGGAGATAAACGCGAGAACCTAGGCCGATAATAGCGGGGATATCGAAAGTAGCGATGCCAATAACGACGATGTAAATCACGGCTGCGAGTATAGCTGGCATTGCGAGTGGCAAGGTTATACGACGCAAAGTGCTAAAAAACCCCAATCCATGAATTCCAGCTGCCTCTTCTAAAGAGGGATTCATGGCACGAAACATTTGGGCGGTGAGTATAAAGCCCAATGCGGCTAAGCTTAGTCCCTGAACGAAACCCATTCCAATAGGCGTTGCTATATTAAGAGGAGCCTCCGTAAACCAAAGATATTCAACGGCCCAACGGTTCAAAAACCCAATCCTCTCGTGGGCTAGGAAAGTCCACCCCATGGCAGTATATATTCCTGGAATTAAGAGGCCTAAGGTCATTATTACGTATATCCAGCTTTTTCCAGATAGGGTAGTGCGTTCTGTTACCCATGCGATTGGTAGCCCTATACCCATCGCTACAAGTGTGGCCGTAATTGAAAAAATTATTGTGTTCCAAATCACTTCTAAAAAAATTGGGTCGTCGAATATATCGCCGTAATTATTCAGGGTGAATGTAGCATCAGACGTTCCCAGAATACCCGTTTGGAAACTAATCCATATTAGGACTGATACCAGCACTAAAATTACCAGCATTGGCAATAAAGCGAGAGCTAAAAGGACTGGAGAAGAGTTTTTTTTCATTATAAGCCTGAATAATCGAACAAAATATCTTCTGTTCAAACGACACAAGTCGGAGAGTAGTTTTCTCCGACTTGAAGCCGATTCTTATGAAAATGGCCTTATTTTTTCTTTTTCTTTTTCCATTTCTTTTTGAGAATTTTTGCGAGACCTTTACGATATTTATTGTAACCACCTTGGCTGCCCAACCATTGAGGTGAATTCATTATTACCTTAGCACCTCCTGCTTTAGCTGCGAGGAGCCGCTTGCGCATTGTAGATTCTGGATAGAGCGGAAGGTCTAGCCCATTAACATCCCACATCCATTTCTGACCTTCTTTACTGTGCAGGTAAGCGACGAATAATGCAGCCGCATTTGGTGATCTTGAATTTACAGGTACCATGCCATATCTCGAATGTGAAATTACTGCCTCTTTCATTAGAGAATAGCCAAGGGGTTGGCCTGAACCAGAGTTCTGCACACGATTTACATATTGGTCTCCGCAACTAAAAACAAGCATAAGAAATTCCCCACTGGTAAGACGATTAACGGCACCGCAGCGCATAAGTCCACCGATATGATTTGTTAATCGTTTGGTAAATTTCAACATTGCTTCATTCCCCATCACATCGGGCATGCCAAATTCTCGCATGCCTGCTGCATAGGGGGTTGATGCAATTTTACCTTTAAACTTTGGTTTAAATACGTCTTCAAAAGTCCTAGGAATATCATCGCCTTTAACAAGATCAGTATTGTACATAATGCCGACAAGAGAGCCTGCAGATGCTAGGCCAAAACCGCCCGGGGCAACTGGATCAAAACCTTTCCATGTTAATGGCTGACGATCGAGATAGGATAACCAGTTCATTTTACGTAATATCCCTACCTTGCCTCCCTTCAATGCTCCCCCAGAATTATTCCACAATACATCAGTGCTACCTGGCTGCCCTGCTTTTACCTCGCGCGTAATTTTGGCGATCATGCGGGTCATCGACGGGCCAGGTGTAAACTTAGCCTTAAGGTTAAGCCCGTATTTTTTATTCATAGCGGACACAACATGCCTAAAACCCTTGCCACCGCTTAGACTGCTCGATGACCACATGCCACGAAGCACTTTTTCTTTTTGGGCACCGGCTATTAACTCCTTTAAATTTTTAGGAGCATCAGCCACCGCGGATGAACCAAAAGCTAACATTAGAGTGAGAGGAATTATTGTAACCTCCCTCGTTGATTTTAATTTAAAAGACATCTTACTCCCTCCTATTTTTCTATGTTTGTTTAGAAATTTTTACGCCAATTTTTACTACCGATAGTTTAACCTTTAATTCTCGTTTTAGATATTATGGGGTGGTATCCCCAATTTTTGACAATTACCTTCCTGCCAAAGAAGTGTTAATAAAAACTGTATTTTTCTCATCTCTAGGAAATATCATGATATCTTCAGGATCAACGGCTATGTGCAACTGATCCTGCTGTAATTTCGGTGCTGTACGACTTTTGCCGTGTAATACAGTGTCAGCGGAAAATGCTTCAAATGAATATTGGTCCCCAAGGAATATAGAATCCTTGAGTTCAGCTAATATATGGTTTTGCTTTGGTCTATAGCCTTCATTACAAAAATTTAGATTCTCTGGCCGTATTCCTAGCCAAACGCTATCGTTCGATAATTTTATTTTTGGTGCTGAAAAATCTCCAATCCTAGTCCTTACGACATTACCATCAAGTTCGCCTGGTAGCCAATTGACAGTGCCAAAAAACTCGGCAACTTCAGCACAATTTGGATTATTGTAGAGTTCGTTAGGAGAACCAAATTGTAATAACTGACCAAAACTCATTAAAGCTATTTTATCTGCAACAGCCATCGCTTCGATTTGGTCATGCGTGACGTACAGCACTGTTGCATCTAGTTTTTTAGCAAGACCACGGATCTTACCACGAACCTCTTCACGCAGGCGAGCGTCAAGGTTACTGAGAGGCTCATCCATTAAAAGCACCTTGGGGTTAACTGCTATAGCTCTAGCTAATGCAACCCGTTGTTGTTGACCACCGCTCAACAACGTAGACGGTCGGTCAATCTGTTCTTCTAGTTGCACCATTTCGAGCGCTTCCTCAACTCTAGAGGGAACGTCTTTCTTCGCAATTTTCTGTGCTCCTTCACGCAGGGGCAATGCAACATTGTCAAAAACTGTTAGGTGCGGCCATACAGCATATGATTGAAATACCATCCCGAATCCTCGATCTTGAGGCGGAACCCAGATTGGCGGTTTATTAGAGAAAATTGTTCGGCCGGAGACATCAATATTTCCGGAATCTGGTGTTTCCAATCCAGCTACAGATCTCAACAATGTTGTTTTGCCGGATCCACTTGCACCCACAATTACAAAAAACTCCCCAGCTTTTACTTCGATATCCAACTTATTGAGGGCGATGACGTTTCCTTCATCAACGATAAATTCCTTATGCAGTTCCTTTATGGAAATCACTTTAGATTATCCCCCTCTATTTAATCACGTCTGCACAAAATTCTATAACACCTTATTGTGGCGCAATCGTTCCTACCAGAACAAATTGGGTATGTATTTAAATTACATTTTATTTTTCTTGTCTAAAATTTTTATTGCTTTAACTGTGATTTAAGGTCAGAGATATAATCAGAAAAGGCATCTTCCATTGAGAATTTTGGTTCCCAATCCAGCATTTTCTTTGCTCGACTAATATCAAGTGGTGCTGCCTTGTTTACCGGTGGGTTTCCAGGAATAATTTCCACACGAAGTTTAGGGAGTTGGTTTTTTATAATCTCAACTAGTTCTTCAAAAGAGGTTTTGACTGGATAGGCGATGTTAAAAACGTTCTCTTCAGGTACGTCAATGGTCGCGCATTTATCAATAGCGTCGCCACAATCTTTAGCGTAAAGGTATATAAAATCCATGGTTTGTTCCTGAGGAATCTTCGCTGGTTCCCCGGTAATTCCTGCAATGACAAGATCTTGGACCTTTTGCCCTCCACCCGATCCACCCCAAAAATGTCCGACGCCAAAAACATTTCCTAGTCTCAGCATAAATAAATCGAATCCGGCTTCTAAAGCATAGGCCTCAATAATCATCTCCTGTGCGACTTTCGAATTGCTGTATGCCGTTCCCGTTCCTAAGAGATCATCCTCTTTGATTGGCCCCTTTCCAACTTTTCGCCAATCATAGGCGCCAAACGTGCTAATATGGATAACTCTCTTTATTTTGGCCAAACGTGCGGCATCGGCGACAGCTTGGGTACCTCCGACATTTAGTGAATATCCAAAATGTATTGGATCATTTACTTTCTTGCCAATAACTGAGGCAGTGTTGAGTATGGTATCGACCTCATATTCATTAATCGTCGCTATTAGCCCTGGCAGACTTCTTACATCTTCATTAAGATAGGTAAAATCAGCATTACCTAATTTGCTACGAATAAAATCTTCACGGGGAATAGGGTCAACAAATACCACTTTTTCGCCACGTCGAACCGCCTGTTGTGCATATGATGTGCCAACGAGGCCGGCACCTGTTATCAAAGTCGTCATAATTTACTCCCTGAAAGTTCTCTAATTTAATTTCTTTAACCCAGATAATGCTTTATTACTTAGAATTTATTTTTTCATTCTCTGCTCTTAGGAGGTAAAGGCTGCTAACAATTATAATTGCTGAACCACAATAACTCCACCATCCCGGTGTTTCTGCAAACCAAAGAATTCCAATTAAAAATGCATATACAATCCGCATATAATCAAATGGCATTACAAAAGTGGTATCACCAAGTCCAATACCATGCGTAAATAGTCCTTGCCCAATAATCCCCAACGTACCGGTTATGATTAAAAGTAGAAACTCTGTCCAACTTGGTGTTTGCCATACAAAAATTGCCGGAATGAGCGCTAATAAAGTGGTAAACAGGGCAAAATAAAACATTATGGTTACGGTTTCTTCAGTTCGGCTAAGGATTTTTATTGTGAGGACTACCCCGGTGCCAAAAATAGTGCCGCTGAGAGCAACAAGAAACCAAGGGTCAAAACCCTCCCCAAAAGGTTTTGTAATAAGTAAAATTCCGCCAAAACCTAGTAAGGTTACTATTCCTCGCCTAAACCCGATGATTTCGTTAAGGAATAGCACGGCAATCACTACCATAATTAATGGTCGTGAGAACTGGATAGTAACAGTATCGGCTAATGAAATATTTATAAGAGCATAAAAAAAACACAGATTTCCCATAAATCCGACAAAACCACGGGCGCCATGAAGATGTAGTTTAGAAGTTTTTATTGATTTTAGTCCCAATCGCCAAACTAGCGGGAGAATAACAATAAGACCTGCGAGGAAACGGATGAATAAAACCTCAAAAGCAGGTAAAGTTTTACCCAAATGTTTAACTAGGCCAGCCATTACAATTAATAGAAATGCTCCGATTATTACACAAAAAGCCCCTCTGATATTTGGAGAGATACCCATCCATCGTGCTACAACTGATTTTATTAGGGGTGAACTCGTGAATTTAGGTTGAGAATTATCAGACATATCTTCGCAATGTGAACATCACTTTTAACATTGTCAAATTGAGTTCATGATACCACGTGCAAAAGAGTGGTTACCTGCCTTTCTTAATATGTTCAGCATTAAACATTAAGTTTTCGCAGGCACTCTTGGAAAATTAAATTTGATTATAGTGAAATAACGGATGTAACAATGACAGCTTTTAAAAAGATGGAAAATAAAATCGCTTTGGTCACGGGTGGAGGCGGGGCGATTGGTGGAGCCTCAGCAAAATTACTTGCAGCTGAAGGCGGCAAAATTATGGTCGCAGACGAACGTTTGGAAATGGCGCAAAAAATTGCTGATGAAATTGAGGCGTCAGGAGGCATAGCAAAGGCAATTAAGATTGATGTTTCTCATCATGGGCAGGTGAAACAAGCTGTAGAGGCTACAATGTCAGCATTTCAAGAATTGCACGTTCTTGTAAATGTTGCTGCCGCCGTTACGCCGGATGCTCCGGTTGAGGAATTATCTTTGGAAGAGTGGAACAAAGCATTCGCCGTAAATTTGACAGGACCATTTTTGATGTCGAAATATTCAATACCTGAGATAAAAAAGTGTGGCGGTGGAGTTATTATCAACATGGCCTCACAACTTGGAACAATCGGTGTCCCAAACCGTTCAGCATATTGTACCACTAAGGCGGCGCTCATTCATCTAACAACTATACTAGCGGCGGAAGTCGCAGATGATAATATCAGGGTCAATTCTATCTCACCTGGAGTAATTGAAACCCCTCGAACACGAAGGCGTTTTGATACAATAGATGAATTTCATCAATCACGGGGTAAACTTCATATGTTGGGGCGCGTTGGTCAGCCAGAAGAAATAGCTAAGGCTGTTTTGTTTTTGGCTTCGGAAGACTCTTCTTTTATCACTGCAACCGATCTTCTTGTTGATGGAGGTTATATTTACCTAAAACGGCAATCAGGGGAAAAAGATTAAGTTATGAAAGATACAATGCGATTTAGCTGATAAAAAGATTACTATTTTCTACAAAGGTCTTATTGCGTATTCATAGTATAGCCAGCTATAAACATTGCTCGGTGCCTAGACAATTTAGCTTAGGCGTTTCCTACATTTTTGGAAGAGAAAATTTGACAGAAATAACGCGTGCAAACGGCCATCGGCTAGATGGAATTTTACCGCTCGGTGAGCCGCCGATGCCGGAACCACAGCCCACAGATAATGATGTATCTTTTGACCTTGAAACAGGCCTTTCCGCGGTCCGGTCTTTGAAATCTAAAGTGCCTTCTGATGCACATAGTGCTCGGAACTTGGGTACCGAAAGAGAGGGAAACGCCGTCTTAATTGATGAGAACGGTACTCTTGTTACAATAGGCTACCTCATAACTGAGGCTACCGACGTATCTATCGGGGACACAAATGGAGAGGAAATACCTGCTCAGGTAGTGGGATATGACCACAGAACAGGATTTGGTTTGGTCCGAACGGTAGAACCGCTTGGATTAAAACATCTTACGATTGCTTCTAACGTGGATGAATTATTGCCGGATAATAAGGTTGTGATAGCAGCGGCAGGAGGTGTTCCAGCTTCTATTTTGGGAAAGGTAGAGGACCGAAGAGAATTTGCGGGTTCGTGGGAGTATCTGATTGATAAAGCGATATTCACAACCCCATTGCATCCGAGATGGAGTGGGGGAGCACTAATAGATCCTGCTAGCGGATTTTTATTGGGTATAGGCTCATTATTCGTGCAGGACCCCGGTGGTAAGGAGGAAGACAACCAAGGTAACCAAGGCAACATGTTTGTGCCGGCAGATTTGTTGCTTCCTATATTTAATGAGTTAGTTACTACGGGTCGGGCCCAATCACTCGCAAAGCCCTGGCTTGGAATGCAAACAACGGAGGCAATGGGACATTTGGTTGTATCTGGTATCCATGATGGCGGCCCAGCAGACAAGGCTGATATTCAAGTGGGTGATATTATTGAAGAAATTGAGTCCCATCTCATTGATAATCTATCAGACATGTATCGTAAAATTTGGGCAGTGGGAGGGGCGGGTGCTGATGTGAGTCTGAGAGTTACACGTGGATCACATCAACTGGATATTGTTATAAGATCTGGGGATAGACACGACTATCTAAAAGTACCGCAACGGCATTAATTTTAATAAAAATTAATGGGTGGACTTTCCGTAGTAACCTTTAAGGCAACGATCCCACTCTAAAAGTACCTCTTTATCTTTCTCCATTAACCTATATTTGTTCCAAGTTTTTATAAAGTTCTCAGGTTTTTCAAGTTTGGATAAGGCCCATATGGCCATCGCCCTAATTAATGGCGATTTCTCTTTAAGTTTTTCGTTTACGAGCGGAGTTAGGGTGTCGAGTTGACTGTTTCCAATCGCTATCAAAACATTCCGAATAAACCTATCACGGCCCAAACGTTTGATTGGCGACCCAGAAAATAGGGATCTAAATGCTTTGTCATCTAACTGCACGAGGTCTGCTAGGTCAGGCCAACGAAGCTCTATTCTAGACTCAAATTCAAGTTCCAGCGTCTTGGAGGCAAACTTATTCCATGGACAAACCGCTAGGCAATCGTCACATCCATAAATGCGATTACCAATGGCTTCTCGAAATTCGGTTGGTATATGTCCTTTATGCTCTATCGTTAAATATGAAATACAGCGTGTTGCGTCTAACTTATAGGCTGAAGGAAAAGCCTTGGTTGGACATATAGATAAGCAGCGGGAGCATGATCCGCAAAGGTCATGAATTTCTTCATTATATGACAAAGTTAAATTGGTATAAATTTCTGCAAGAAACATCCAAGAACCTAATTTCTTGGATACTAAGTTCGTGTGTTTTCCTTGCCATCCCAATCCTGCCCTAGCCCCAAGGGGTTTTTCCATAACCGGCGCCGTATCAACAAATATTTTAACCTCACCACTGTATTGGTCAGCGATAAAGCGTGCTAGTATTCGAAGTTTCTTTTTAGCAACGTCATGATAATCTCGTCCCTGCGCGTAGACTGAAATTGAACCGCATTTAGATTCTTTGAGAGTTTCGAGCGGATCACCATATGGCCCGTAATTAAGACCTAAAACTACAACACTCTTTGCATCTTCCCATAGTTCTTTTGGTTGACTCCGCTGTTTCATTCGTTTTTCTAACCAGCCCATATCACCATGATAACCTTTTAAAATAAACTCCTTGAGTTGTTCTCTCGCACTTATGCTGAGTGATGCCGGTGCAAACCCGACAGCGTCAAAACCAACCGCCATAGCCATATCTCTTATGGATTTTGTTACGGTCATTTTTTGAGTTATTTATCCTCTCCCGCGATAAGGCGGAACGCCTTGATCAGGGATCCAAACTTCCGATGGGGCTTTGCCGCTTTGATAAAATACATCAATAGGTATGCCTCCACGTGGATACCAATAACCCCCGATTCGTAGCCATCTTGGTGAAATTACCTTTTCGATTGTATTTCCGATACCTACTGTGCAATCTTCATGGAAGGCACCGTGATTGCGGTATGAACTTAAATAGAGTTTTAAGGACTTACTCTCCATAATCCAATCGTTCGGGACATAATCTATGACTAAATGAGCAAAATCTGGTTGGCTAGTGATCGGGCAGAGGCTGGTGAATTCAGGGCAAGTAAAACGTATAAGGTATAGTTGCCCTTCTTGAGGGTTGGGGACCCGCTCAAGTATCGCCTTTTCGGGTGAAGTTGGTAATTCTGTTTCCTGTCCAAGCTGCTTTAGTGTATCACCTATATTTTTAGTCATAAGTTATCACCATTCTTAGTTTGTTTCCGATACAACTGGCCCAGCTTCCTGTTGTTCTTCAAACAATTTGATGAAGTTATTCAGAGATTGCTCGGTAATTGCCGTTCTAATGTTTGACATTAAAGATTGATAGTAATGGAGGTTATGAATAGTCAAAAGCATTCCTGCAAGCATTTCTCCTGACTTAACAAGATGGCTGAGATAAGCTCTACTATAATTTTGACAAACGCGACAATCGCATCCGGCATCCAGAGGTCTGTCATCATCAGCATGTCGTGCATTTCTTAGGTTGAGTGAACCCCCGCGAACATATGCTTGGCCAGTTCTTCCTGATCTCGTTGGAATAACACAATCAAACATATCAACGCCTCGTTTTACCGCCCCAACAATATCTGCTGGTTTTCCAACTCCCATTAGATAATGCGGTCGCAATTTTGGTAAGTCAGGGATTGTATTTTCTAAAACATCAAACATTACATCTTGCGGTTCGCCAATTGCCAATCCACCTACAGCATAACCATCAAATCCCGTATCTACCAAGCGGGCAGCTGATTCACGCCGGAGTTCTGGGAATACACTACCCTGTACAATACCAAAAATTCCGTAGCCGGGTCTTTGTTGAAACGCGGACTTACTGCGTGCAGCCCAACGCATGGACAGTTCCATAGATTGCCGCGCTTTAGCTTGAGTGACCGGCCACTCCGTGCATTCATCTAGAACCATTGTTATATTTGAACCCAACATATTTTGGATTTCACTAGAACGTTCTGGTGTAAGTTCTATTTTTTTTCCATCGATGTGTGATCGGAAAATAACGCCATGTTCTTTTATTGTTTGACGGTCTCGAAGTGAAAATACCTGATATCCTCCTGAATCTGTCAAAATAGGTTTTTGCCAGTTCATGAATTTGTGTAGCCCACCAAGTCTAGAAATTCTTTCAGCGGTAGGGCGCAGCATCAAGTGATATGTGTTGCCTAGAATAATTTCTGCACCAGTCGCTGATACGTCTTCCGGCATTACAGCCTTTACGGTCCCCCCCGTGCCGACAGGCATAAACGCCGGTGTTTGAACTTCGCCGTGTGCTGTCTTAAGGCACCCCCTACGGGCTAAACCGTCTGTATTGAGGATATCAAATTTTATACCAGAGTTTGTCATTTTATTTTTTGCGTTCTAGAAGGGAAGCATCACCGTAGGAATAAAATCGATAGCCGGATTTAATCGCATATTCGTAAGCAGACTTTATTCTTTCCAAACCAGTAAATGCGGCAACTAGCATGATCAGGGTAGATCGGGGTAGATGAAAGTTTGTAATAAGCCTGTCAACAATCTTGAACTTGTAACCTGGAGTTATGAAAATATCTGTTTCACCCTCAAATGGCTCGAGTTCTCCATTTTCGTTTACGGCTGACTCCAGTAACCGCAAGACCGTAGTACCGCAAGCTGTAACTCGACCGCCCGCTTTGCGGGCTAAGTTTATTCGTTCCACTGATTCTTTATTCAATTTTCCCCATTCAGAGTGAATTGCGTGATCATGAATATTTTCAACTTTTACTGGTAAAAAAGTACCAGCTCCAACGTGGAGAGTTAACTCAACAACATCAATGCCTGTGGATTTAATTTGTTCTATTAGTTCTTTTGAAAAGTGAAGTCCCGCAGTGGGAGCGGCAACAGCTCCTAAATTAGATGCATAAACTGTTTGATAATTTAGTTCATCGGGGTTTGTACCATTATTTTTCCTCTTAATGTAT
Organism: Rhodospirillaceae bacterium; assembly: GCA_002712335.1. The sequence goes on from PATI01000072.1 coordinate 10,952, forward strand.
GGAGGCAAGGGCATACTTCCATACTTATTTAGGCTATTGAATAATTCTTTTCCAGAGAAACTAACAACGATTTCCCCATTTTCTTTCTTTTCTAAAACAGTTGCTGAAAAATTGGTTGAAAAATTAATACTATCCCCTGTTCGGAGCTTTCGTGCAGGCTTGGCAAAGGCACGCCAAGTTTTATCGCTGTTTAATTTATGTAAAGTTATTTCAATTGACGTTTTATTGCGAAGCCCCTTAAGACGGGCAGGAATGACCTTGGTATTATTTAAAACGAGGATGTCTTTAGAAGACATAATATTCGGCAAGTCTCTAATTGTTAAATTTCTTAAACATTCTCCTATATGGAGTAATTTGGCTGCATCTCTTGGGGTGCAGGGTTTTTGAGCTATTAACTCCTTCGGAAGTTTAAAATCAAAGCAATCAGTTTTCATTTTTTGACAATGCTTTTAAAGGTTGATCTTTTTAGCAATATTGTTGGTGGTCCTGATAAACAGAATAAAGAGTGATATACATAGTTTTTTCAAGCGTAATTGAAGTATGAAAAATAATAAAACTAAATTGTCGGAAATTCCGAGGGTTGCCCCTGAAAGTACTAAGGGTATTGGCCTTATGCTTGGCTCTGCTGCTTCTATTTCAGGAGCTAATGGTACCGTCCAGTATCTCTCCCAGGGTATTCATGTTTTTGAAATAGCATTTTTCCGTCAGCTTTTTGGACTTATATTGATAGCTACTATTTTTTTACGTAGTGGGTTCCGTCCTCTGTTCACAAAGAAAATTTGGTTACATCTTATACGCTCTATTTTAAATGTACTTTCCATGCTGGCCTTTTTTTATGGTTTGAGTCTTGAGCCCTTAGCTAAGGTAATATCTTTAGCGCTTACTGCCCCTTTATTCGCGACGCTTGGAGCAGTGATATTTTTAAAGGAAAGGATGACACCTGCACGTTGGGCGGCTATTTTTATTGGTGCCGTTGGTGCTTTGATAATTCTTAGGCCGGGAATACAAACCGTATCCCTCGGAGCACTGATGGTCCTTGTGTCGAATATGTTGTGGGCCGTGACTTTGGTGGTGATAAAAGTTTTGACCCGGACCGATACATCTGTAACCGTTGCGCTTTATTCAAGCCTTTTACAGGCGCCTATGGCCTTTATTTTTGCCTTTTTTGTTTGGCAATGGCCTTCTCTTGACCAGTTGGCATGGCTGATATTATTGGCGATTCTAGGTACCATTTCTCAGTTGGCGCTTGCCGAGGCATTTCATCATGCTGATGCAACATTAGTATTGCCGGCGGATTTTACTAAGGTAATTTGGGGGAGTTTGATTGGATATTTGTGTTTTAATCAAATCCCTGAAATTTGGGTTGGCGTCGGTGCGGTCGTGATTTGTCTAGCAGTCTTTTATAACGCCTATTTTGAGGCACAAAATTCAAGCTCAGGGAGCTCGACCCCGTAACTATGAAGCCTATATCCATTAAGGCGAAGCCAGGAACGTCCCTCATCAACATTATTTGACAACGACCGAACGATATTCCAGAAAGTTTCTGAGTGATTCATCTCTTTTAGATGTGCTACTTCGTGGCTCACTATGTAGTCCGAAACAAAACGAGGAGCCATAATGATACGCCAAGAAAAACTAAGGTGCCCTGAGCCTGAGCAGCTTCCCCATCGGCTCTTCGTATCGCGAATTGTTAATCTACTATAGCCGAGCCCTAGGAGAGCAGTTTTTTCATCCACAATAGTCTTTAGTGTGCACCCTGCTTCTCGTTTGTACCAGTCTGATATGGCTCTAGATAACTCTTTTTTTGGGGCTGCCACCATCAGCTTTTGCCCCTCGCACCAAACATCTGAACCTGTCTCGGTAACATGGTAAATTTGCAGCGGTTGGTCAAATAGTCGAATTATTGAACCATCACAGAATGGGATTGGGTCAGGGTGCGTTTCGAGTTGTTTAGAAATCCAGCAGATTTTTTGTTTCAGAAATAGCAATCCGTCTTTCAATTGTATATAATCCGGTAGAACCAGTTCAACTTGTCCGATTCCTGGTAACATCCTAATTTTTAGTCGACGAGATTTTTTGCTCCTCCTAATAAGAATTATCGTTTTCTTTCCATTAGGTAGGTCTAGACTTGTACTTTTTGAGTTCAATTTATTAAACATTAGAGATTAATTTAAGAATTCTATAAAATGATGCAATTAGATAAAATTTCCAAGTTACCAGGTGCCTATGTACTACTAGTTGATTTAAAATCTTCCTATCAAAGCGATATTGGATCTTTGGGTAATATAAAATTTTCTGCGGGTCATTATTTTTATTTTGGTAGTGCGCGAGGACGCGGTGGAATGCAGGCGAGAGTTCAACGACATATTAGAGCTAAAAAAAATTGCATTGGCACGTGGATTGGCTTTTGTTATCAGGTACTGTAATTAAAGTGTTGTTGGTTGCTGGCGGGGTGGAGTGCAATCTCCGCCAGAAAGCGGACTTAATCAATGATTTAAAGGTAATTGTACCGTGTTTTGGGAGCAGTGACTGCGATCAATGCCGGGCACATCTTTTGGCTGTCAATGGAGATGGTTCAGACGCCCTCAAAAAGTTGCAAGGTGTTACTGGTGGTGGAATTTATTCTGCAACCTCTTTTTTTCCTATCACCGCAGCACACCCAGTTATTGTTTGACGCATGGTTCGGTTTTTATCCACGGTCTCGCGTATTTCCGCAGCGAAGGGTGATTTTGTCATAAGACGGTATAAATCAGCTGCTCCCTGGTGAAAACCGGGCGGCATTGCAATTGTTCTAAGTGTTTTGGCTATTTCTTCCATTTCGCCTATATAACGATCAGAGACGGCCGGAAGGGCAGGGGTCATAGCCTCCATGCGTTTGTAAATATCCGCTTGGCTATAAATAAGTTCATTATGCAACTCCTCGGATACGTTTAATTTTTCAGCGGCCATTAATACTGCAGCATGAAGCGCACTAGTACCTTTTGTTATACCTGCGTAACACATCTTAATAGCAGAGGCGGTACCAGCTGTGACACCGCATTGCTTAACTTCAATACCGCACCCGTCAAAGATATTCATCTTTTCTGCACCGCTTCCACTTACAAAAAATCGTGTTGGTACAGAAGCGCCGGGAGGGTTACCGACAATTCCCCCGTCAATATAATCGGCTCCCGCGCCTTCTATAACAGCCCCAATTTTTGAGGCTGTTTCCGGAGATACCGCGTTACAATCAAAATAAAGTGGAGCTAATCCAGTTTCTTTCATCTCCGCGGCAATTATCTCGGCCTGAGCCAATGCGTCTCCCGGGGGTAAAATTGAAAATACAATGTCCGCTTCCGCTAATACCGCAGTGATTGAACCACAATCCCGAAACCCAGCATCAGCAGCACGTCGGCATGTTATTGTACTGCGTCCCTCCAAGGCGGTAATAATATTGAAACCACTGTCTTGGAATGCTTTTCCAGTTGCTGCTCCCATCTCGCCAGGGCTTAAAATGGCGACATTTTTGATTGTCATGGTTAAGTCCTTTAAAAATTTATCTGATCTTAAGCAAGGGAAGGAATTTCGGCTAGCGTTCTGTTCTAAATTTCCAACCCCAAGTAGCCGCACGTAAGCAGAAGAGGGCAGAAACTGCTGGAATAATTGCCGTGAAGCCGAGAACCCAAAATGCTACGTCATATATTATTTCTTTGGACATGCCTTGGTCTAGTCCCGCATTGTTAGCTATCAAACCAGCGACAGCAGCTCCAAATGCTACGCCTAAAGAACGAATTGTTGGCATTGCCGCCGCTGTGATTGCTTCTTCTCCCTCTCGGGCAACACTCATACCATAATTAGTCATAAGGACATTTGTCGCGCCGATTCCCAAGCCAATCAGCGCACTCCAGAATGTAATCGTAAAGATATCGCCAGAGAGAATTGACATTGTGAATATAACCGTTGTGATTGCTGAAAAAATCATCCCAATTGTAGAGCCACTGCGCTCCCAGAACCCTGACCATCCTGAAGCTATTATTGATCCAAGGGTCCAACCAATTGAAAAGGTCAAAGAGAGATAACCTAATAATAGAGGTGTAAGCTCATGCAGAATCTGAAGAAATAGAGGAGCGAAGATCAGTAAAGTCGTATGCGTGACGGAAATTAGAAAATAGGACCAATAAGCCAGACCCACTGGTGAAAAAATCGATAATGCGTTACTCGGAAAAAGTTTTATATCCGAGGCACTATCCCGGCGAAAGGTTATGCATACAAGAAGAATGGCGAGGATAATTAGTCCCAAACTAATTAAAGGCATTTTATATTGATTAGTAAGTCCTGCAGCTAATACACCTAATGCTAGCATTAATAATCGTCTCCATGGAAAACGTTTTTTAACCGAGGCCGTCTTTTGATTTGGGATTAATTTCCATGCCATTATTACAAATAAGATAACAAAAGGAGCTTGTGCCCAAAATGAGCCACGCCATGTTTCTAGCTCGGCAAATACACCACCTACACCAGGCCCAAATAGAGCTGCTACACTCCAGGTGGTCGATATGGTCGCGAGAATTCGTGTCCTAATATTGGGCGAATAAAGATCTCGGACCAGAGCCATTGACTGTGAGATGACGAGACCTCCGCCAACACCCTTTAGTAAACGACCCACCAACAAGGTCGCCATATCCGGTGGAATTGCGCATGCAATTGTTCCAAAAAGAAGCGTGAGTCCGCCCCAAATATATCCGCGCTGTGTACCTAGCCGATCCCGCATATATGCGCCTGCAGCGGCCCCGATAATAGTGCCTACCATATAAAGCATCGAAGTCCAGGCATAATATGAAATACCTCCGATGTCATTGACTACGGTAGGCATTATTGTAGTGATAATAAAAATATCTATTGCATGCAGGGCAATCCCAAGATTGAGCAGGATGGTGTAGGAACCGCGACCCTCACGAAACAAGTCTAGCCAATTGGCTTTGCTGTCTGACATAAAATAATTTTTTAAACTCCTTTTAGACTAGACTTATTCATTGTTGTCCAGCAGTCTATGTCTTGTTTTGGCGGTGTCCAAGCATACAGCGTATTAAATCCAAATATCGTTTATGGCAGACCATGGCTTTTTTGAGCGTTTTAGATCAGTCCCCGATTAGGGCAGGTGCCAGTCCTGCAGATGCTGTTGCGGATACACTCCAACTTGCGGAAAGGGCTGACCAGCTCGGCTATAAGCGTTATTGGTTAGCTGAACACCATAGTAGTAAAGGACTTGCTGGCGCATCCCCAGAAATTTTAATTCCACAGCTAGCGGGGCGTACAACTGGGATACGGGTCGGTTCCGGTGGAATAATGTTGAGTCATTATAGCCCTCTAAAGGTAGCTGAAGCCTTTCGGATGATAGAAACCCTATATCCTGGACGGATAGATCTCGGAATTGGGCGTGCCCCCGGTAGTGATCAATTAACAAATCAGGCGTTGCAAACCGGACCTGGGTCACTCGGTCCAGAGCACTACCCGGTTAAGGTCCGCGATATGATGGGCTATTTGGCGGGTAATCTTCCTGAAGACCATCCTTTTTGTAATGTAGAGGCGATGCCGGCTGGCAAAACGATTCCAGAAGTTTGGATGTTAGGGTCAAGTGATCAAAGTGCATCGCTTGCTGCATACTTTGGTTTACCCTTTTCCTTTGCCCATTTTATTGTGTCTGAGGGTGGACCGGAGGCTGTTAAGGCATATCGAGAGCATTTTCGGCCATCGGCTTCTTGGCCTAATCCCATCGTAAACATTGGGGTCTTTGTTATAGCCGCAGAGACGGAAGAAGCGGCAGAGCGCTTGATGAAATGCCGCGACCTTTCATCCGTACGCCAGCGCACAGGTCGGGCAGGGCCGGTACCATCCTTTGAAGAAGCAGAAACCTATGTATATTCACGTCAAGAAGAGTCCTTGAGGCGCTTCAATCGTCAACGTTGTATCTGGGGGACAAAGGATCAGGTGAAAGAAGGCCTTCTATCTCTTGGCGAAATTTATGATGTTGATGAATTTGTAATTCTCACCATTTGTCCAACATTAGAGACCCGATGTCGTTCCTATGAGTTGCTTGCTGAGGCCTTCGAGCTAAAGCCTCGGCAGTCCAGTGCTTGCGCAGCTGAATAGAAGGAGGGTGTCAAGTATCATCCCGGTCAAATTTGTTATACAATTTGTGGTCGGACAAATTTCCGGACTTGTCTGAGAGTAAATTCCCGACGCCAGTCATTATTCATTTTAACACTATAAACAATATTCAAAATCACGGGCTCCAACGGATGCAGCATTTAGTAAAATAAGGAAAACTTTTGAGTTTAGACCACGCTATTGCCGGGATTATTTGGATGAGTTTGGCTATGTTTCTTAGCGCTGCAGCAGGTGCTTGTGTCAGGCAGCTTGGTGCCGAAGTGCCAACACTCGAATTAGTTTTTTTTCGAAATATTATAGGATTGTTGATTTTTATTCCTTGGCTTTTACGCCAAGGATTTGGAGTAATGCGGACTAGTCGAATACCATTATATTCATTGAGAGTAACTTTTGCCTATATGGCTATGGTTTTATTGTTCTTCGCATGGGGTAAAATGCCCATAGCTGATGTGTTCGCCTTACAATTTACAATCCCACTATTTACAATAGTGCTGGCAGTTTTGATACTGAAACAACCAACTGATCACCATTCATGGGTGGCGTGCTTTGTTGGTCTCGTCGGTGCTTTGATTGTAATGCGTCCCGGTGTTATTGAACTTACAGCCGCGGCAGCCGCGGCTATTGCATCTGCGATGATGTCAGCAGGATCTAACACGACACTTAAGGTTCTAACCAAAACAGAAAACGCAGGGACTATTACAATTTATTCCAATCTTTTGATGTTGCCATTAGCATTAATTCCAACGTTTTTTGTCTGGGTCACCCCTACCACTGAACAATTACCGTGGGTATTAGGGGCGGCGTTTTTTAGTGCTATTGGTGGGTTGTGTTTTACATTGTCAGTTGGAGCCGCAGATGCGCGGGTTGTTCAACCATTTCAATTCACGCGAATGATATTCGCTGCCTTAATTGGTTACTTGATGTTTCTCGAATTACCAGATACCTGGACTTGGATTGGTGCTGCGATAATCTTTATATCTTCTTACTACATAGTTTTACGTGAGGGGACTCAACAAGATTCCAATCAAGGTTTAAAGAGGTCTAAGATAAAATGATATCGCCTTTATTTTCCAGCTCAGTTATTCGTGGTGTCCTGTGGATGATACTGGCTACGGGTTTCCAAGCAACGGCTAGCGGCTTTGTTCGAAAGCTTTCTAATGATTTTGGTGTTTTTGAGCTCGTGTTTTTTTTTAGCAGTATCAGTGCAATTTTATTGATCCCTATGGCTATGAGATTGCCGAAGGGTTCTTTACAGGGAGTTAAAAAAAGGTTTGGCCTTTATATAATTCGTGGATTGTTATCTTTCTTTGGGATGCTTGCATCCTTTTATGCTTATTCGGTGATGGATATTGCTAATGTTCAGGCGCTTCTCTTTACTGTCCCGCTATTTACTATTCTTCTTGCAGGTATTTTGTTGGGGGAGTTTGTAGGGCTGCGGGGTTGGTTGTCATGTGCGATCGGCTTTATTGGAGCGTTACTGATTGTTCGCCCTGGAGTTATACCAGTTAACCCCGGAGCTCTGGCAGCACTTATCTCAGCATTTGCTTTTGCTGCGGCGAACATTGCTATTCGGAAACTCGGGACAACCGAGAACCCAATTTTAATTACTATGGTGTCTAATATGATAGTGGTACCCCTCTCAGTGGCTCCCGCCGCAATGAATTGGGTAACTCCGACTTGGGATCAGGTGCCATGGATACTTATGATGGGTATTTTATTCATGGGCGCGATGGTCTGTCTTACATTTTCCATTAGAGAAGCTGATGCTCGAATTGTTCAGACAATAAATTTTCTTCGCATGCCTTGGTCAGTCATAGTAGGTTATATGATGTTCGCCGAATTACCCGATACTTGGACTTGGTTAGGGGCTATTATTATCTTTTTTGGGGCTTATGATGTGTTGAGGCGTGAAACGGCGCGCAAAAATAGGGAATGACGAAAAACTTAACGCATATTTTGAGCCATCGAAATGCTGCTATCACGGGAATTACCTGGATGATAATAGCTGCAGTCGGTTATTCTTTAAATGCAGGAATTGTCAAACAGCTTTCTTCCGAATTAAATACTTTGGAGATAGTTTTTTGGCGTTCACTTGTAGCCGTCATAATTTTATTTCCATTTTTTTTTAAACATATTTCTTCTTCTGGGCGGGGTTCCCTGAAAAATTGGCATTTTTTTCTCTTGAGGGGCCTTTTTACCTATTTCGGTATGGCGGCTACGTACTATGCCCTTGCGAATATCCCTATTGCAGAGGTTTACGCACTACAATTTACCCTCCCACTTTTCATGATAATTGTTGCGGCTATCTTTCTTGGGGAAAGGGCAGGAATTGATAGTTTTTTGGCCTGTTTCGTGGGTTTAATAGGGACAATGATTATTCTTAGGCCAGGTTTTGAGATAGTTGGTGTAGCGACAATAGTGGCGTTAGCGTCGGCCGTATTTTACAGTATTACTAATATTTTTATTAAGATACTGACCCGCACAGAGACCACAACGACAATCACTATTTACGGCAATATAATAATGCTGGTTTTAGCTCTGATCCCATTGCTATTTGCGTGGCGATGGCCATCAATCGATACCATTGGATGGATTATTGCTTTAGGTATCTTTACCACAGGGGGTCAATGGGCTTTAACCAAGGCGATTGCTTCTGCAGATGCCCGAATTGTATGGCCCTTTGATTTTCTTAGGATGCCATTCACTGCCACGATCGGATATATTATGTTTGGTCAAATGCCTGAAATTTGGACCTGGGTTGGCGCGATGATAATTTTTGTGGCGGCCTATTACGTTATACAAAAGGAGGCCACTATTAAGTGACAGATGTCGCATACTCAAATTCGATAAAGGGTGCCATCTGGATGTTGGCCGCTTCACTTTGTTATGTTTTCTCCGCAACACTCACTCGTTATTTGGCTGGGAGCTACCCTACGTTCGAACTAACCTTTCTGAGGTGTGTATTTGGAGTGATAATTCTTACTCCAATTATTCTTCGAGGCGGTGTCGGCCAACTTAAAACCAAAGCGTTTCCCCTGCATTGTGTAAGGACGTTGATTACTTATTTTGCAATTCTTCTATGGTTCTACGCTACCGAACATGTGCCTGTCGGTGACTTCTTTGCGATACAGTTTGTTTCCCCGCTATTTACAATAGCAGTTGCTGCGCTTTTATTGAGAGAAAAGGTAGGCCTTAAAAGTTGGTTTGCGGCCATAGTTGGCTTCCTCGGTGTGCTAGTCATAATTCGGCCAGGGTATATACCCATTTCTCTGGGTATAATTGCGGCCCTCGGTACAGCCGGCGCTTACGCATTCGTGAATACCTGTATCAAGGTCCTGTCACGATACGACTCTCCCGCTGTAATGACCTTTTATGTTAATGTGCTTATTTTGCCCTTATCAGCGATACCGGCTTATCTAACTTGGAAGACGCCGCAGCCGGAAGATTGGCCCATCCTTATTGGAGTGGCTCTTTCCGCAACAATGGCACAATTCTGTGTAGCTTCCAGCATTTCCCTTGCTGATGCACGGGTAGTTCAACCTATGAATTTTTTGAGAATGCCCATAGCGGCAGCGATGGGATTTATGGTCTTTGGCGAATTTCCTGATTTGTGGACATGGGTTGGAGCAATCATAATTTTTGGAGCGGCATGGTACGCGGTGCAGCAGGGCAAGAAAATATGAGGCCCTTTTCGGGTGCTATCCTAGGGTCTTTGTGGATGTTGTCGAGCTGTATATTTTATGCTTGCTCTGCTTCTTTGGTTAGGGAAATTGGGGATACCTATACACCATATCAATTGACGTTGATCCGTTCCCTAATAGCTGTCGCAGTTTTAGCACCGTTTTATCTACAAGAGGGCGGCAGTCTGATGTTTATACCTAAACGCTTTTTTATGCACCTCCTCACAGGAGTATTCACCTATCTTGGAATTGTATTTTGGTTTTTTGCGACAGCATCCATGCCGATTGCAGATTTTTTTGCCTTGCAGTTTGTGACGCCACTTTTGACTATGGCTTTTGCTATTATCTTTTTGCGCGAGCAATCAGATGCGCGCAGTTGGCTAGCAGCTTTAATCGGATTTAGTGGAGTACTCGTAATACTGCGGCCAGGAATTATAGAAGTTTCATTTGCTGCAGTAGCTGCACTTATTAGTGCATTATTTTATGCGAGTGACAATACAGTTATAAAGTCTCTATCACGTAATGTATCACCCACAATGATTGTATATTATGCACACCTTCTCATGATACCCATTTCCTTGCCAATGGCCTACACTACTTGGAAAACTCCAGACGCGTATGACTTCACAGTAATTGTTGCTATTTGTTTGTGCCTTACCATCGCATACCTTTCGGTTACTAAGGCAATTGCGTTAACTGTTGCGAGGGTTGTCCAACCTGTAAATTTTATGCGAATGCCAATTGCAGCGATTTTTGGCTGGGTTTTATTTAATGAGTTTCCAGATATTTGGACATGGATAGGTGCAGTGATAATTTTTGGTGCAACCACCTACGCTGTGCGGAGGGGTGCCCGGACCGCCAAAGGTTATAAAAATTCATGATGAACTTTCCTTTAGCTATCCAAGGGGCATTCTGGATGGCTGTCAGTGCATTTTGTTATGTAGGTTCTGCTGTTCTTATTCGATTTATAGGTGACGCTTATTCACCTTTTTTGCTGACCTTTTTTCGATCCGTTATAGCGGTCATTATGCTGGCCCCGATGATCTATAGAGTTCGATGGTCTTCTCTTTGGCCAAAAAGGCCAATTCCAGTTTTGATGACTGGTATTTTTTCATATGTTGGTATATTTCTGTGGTTTTATGCAGCGGGACGGATGCCTGTTGCAGAATTTTTTGCTCTTCAGTTCGCAACACCACTGTTTACCATTGCCTTCGCAATAATTTTCTTGCGTGAAAGATCTGACCTTGCAAGTTGGGTTGCCACCTTTATTGGCTTTGCAGGCATTCTGATTGTGTTGAGACCGGGCTTTATAGAAATAACTACTGCATCTATTGCTGCCGTGGCCTGTGCAGCTAGTTACGCAAGCGTAAATACTTTGATAAAATCACTTTCAAAATCGGTTACCACTACAGTTATTGTATTTTATGCCAATGTCCTGCTGGTGCCTGTTTCTCTACCAATGGCAATCAAAGATTGGCAACTACCCTATCTTTCAGATTGGCCAACGATTGTCGGGGCTGCGGTGTTATCAACTATTGGCTATATAACTGTTTCAAAAGGAATTGCAATGGCTGCAGCGAGGGTCGTCCAACCGGTTAACTTCTTGAGAATGCCTCTCGGTGCTGTATTCGGCTGGATAATTTTTAGTGAATTTCCTGATATCTGGACATGGGTTGGTGCAATTATAATATTTTGCGCAACCACCTATACTGTGCATCGTGGTACACAGCGGAATAGGAAAAAAAATGATTAAACTCTATGCATGGCCTACACCTAATGCGCATAAAATTTCTATTATGCTTGAAGAGTGTGCCCTGGATTATGAGGTAAAGAAGGTTGATATCACTGCTGGATATCAGTTCAAACCTGAATTCCTTAAGCTTAGCCCAAATAACCGCATTCCAGCTTTATTAGATTCGGATGGACCGTGTGGAAAATCAATTTCAATTTTTGAATCAGGAGCAATTTTAGTCTATTTATCAGAAAAAACCGGGAAATTTTTACCATCCATAGGAACAGAACGTTATGAAGTTCTGCAATGGCTGATGTTTCAGATGGCTAACCTTGGGCCAATCTGTGGTCAGGCTCACCACTTTCGGGATGCTGCGATTGAACGTGTGCCCTATGCGATCACGCGTTTTACTGAAGAAGCAGGTCGTCTTTATGGAGTAATGGATCGACAACTTTCTAGAACAAAATTTTTGGCAGGCGAGCTCTACACTATTGCAGATATGGCATGCTGGCCATGGGTTAGGGTTCA
>PATI01000073.1 GCA_002712335.1 Rhodospirillaceae bacterium
CACATCGCGATGGTTAGAAGTTTCTTGAACAGCTTCTTCAATTTTTGTTTGATGTGGTACCCGTCCACCGATATCTTGGTAACGTAAACCGGGCATGGCGTTGGATAGTCCAGGAGCACCACCGGTCCGCGATTGAAACTCTGTTCCATAATGCTTTAAGATAGGGTCATCAATGTATTCAACAACCTCTCTCCAGGAGCTCATTTCTGAATGGTGCGCGTCAACGTCAACAATAGTCCAATCATTGAAACCTTTTTCACGCTGATATTTGGTCTCTCGTGCTAAAATATCACGTGTATCTGTTTTTGTTGTAATTTCCTGCGGAAGTTCTCTTGTTTGGTCCAGTCCACTATCCATAATTTACCTCCGGATTAAACTAAAACTCGAATAACTAATGTAGTTTTTATGATAAACCAAACTTCATCAACCACAAAGTGAGATTAAGGAATTATTTTCAGATATGTCAGAACAACAAATTGATGCCAATCGTTTATTGGTAAATAGATTTTATCATGAATTTTTCAACAAAAACCAATTCGCAATTGCTGAAGAACTCCTAGCCGAAGAAATCACCTTTCATGGTGCTCTAGGAAAACAAACCCAAGGTATTGATCAGTTAATTAATTATATCAAAGAAATTAAAAATACATTCCCAGATTTACAGTGTAGCGTAGAAGACCTGATAGCAGAGGAACAAAAAGTTGCCGCTTGTCTTACATACAAAGGTACACACGAGGGCACAATATTTGGGATAGAACCACAAGGATCCGCCGTCAATTTTGTTGGTGTCTGCATTTTTATTGTTCGGGCGGACTTAATTACCCATGCCTGGGAACTCGGGGACCGCCTGACTGTTTTTCAACAACTAACTCAACCTGAGTTAGACGAGGGCATTTTAGATATGGATGGGCCTCCAAAAAGCTCTGGAGGAACGAAGGTCCCAGAGTGGAATGAGTGAACCAAATGGACACCACTGCAACAATTCAATAGACTGAATTTTAACCTAAAACTTTGAATTTGGAGCATAAATGATAAAAACTAGGGGAGTTTGTCATTTTACAATCGCCGTGACAGATACTCAAATAAGTACTGCATTCTACACCGACATATTGGGCCTGAAACTTCTCAATGCAAACCATGATCGTGGTATGGTATTTTTGGATTCCGCTGGAGATTGCATAGTTTTAATGAAAACTAACACTACAATTGCACCGGTAAGACAACGTGATGCGCACCATGCGTTCCATGTAGATTCGGATGACTTTGAATCAGCTGTTCAGGAACTTAAAGATAAAGAAATCGAAATTTTACTTGAAGATGAACGTAAAGATAAAGCTGTCGTTACAGGTCGAAGCGTCTACATTCCTGACCCAGATGGAAACGTTATAGAATTAGTGGACATGTATTCTTATGCAGGCTCAAGTGCCTAAATTATTGCTTTTGTAATTAATTTGGTTGTATCGGGATCGCGATATGCGTTTTGAACCGCCCTGAGTTCATCTAAGCCTACCGGATCAAGATCAAAAGCCGGTTCTTTGTTCAATATCCAATGGCCGGGTTTGTTTTCACCTGCTATTAAAACTCCGGTATTAGGACCGGCTAGCGGCTTTGCTTCTGTGGGAACGCATGCGAAGGAAATCCCAAGTCGTCGACTATCGGTTCTATTAGGTGCCGAACCATGCACTAGTAGCTCATGATGAATTGAAAATTGTCCCGCACGAAGAGGCATATCGACAGACTTTCTGACGTCAACCTTTGTTACGCTCTGCCCCCTAGAGAGAATATTATCTTTATCAAAGCATTCTTCATGAGGAATAATTTCTTTATGACTGCCGGGAATACAACAAATGTTGCCTTTGTCAGGTGTTGAATCCGTTAGACCAATCCATGCAGTAGCTCCTACATTTCGATCAAAAGGGTTATAGGCACCATCCTGATGCCACGATACAAATGTGTCCGTTCCTGGACGTTTTGACCAAACTCCTGATAAGAACAAAAGGACATTAGGCCCTATACAATCTTGCAATGCCCCAGAAATTTTTGGATGCCGGGCTAAGTCAATCATCCATTTAAATGCCAAAACAGCGCGAACGCGTATATTGACGCTAACATCCTCTTTGAATTTCTGCTCATACTTTTCAATTGCTCGGTAGTGCTCCATCGCTTGGCCTACAGAAATACAATCAAGCGGAGAGATAAACCCATCCTTTTGGTAGGCTTTAAGTTGTTTATTAGTCAAAACCCTTGGCAAACTTCACTCCTATGTTCATCAAAAAATAAAATCAACAAGTAGCTGTTTTCGACAGTAAACTGGATTGTTGATCTGACCTTTATATATATTGATATTTTAGTTTTGATGGTTCACTTTCTCATCACGCCTAGAGGAGAGCATCAATAATACGCTACCAACCAAAATCATCGCAAACATCAACCAACTTTGCCATATGCCAAAGCTAATATTGTAAATTAGACAACAACAAACAAATGTAGATGCAAGAGCCGCTTGACTGTCAGCGTTATCAAGTTCAATTCTCATCTTCTTAATGAATGAAAAAACAGAAATTATTAATATAATAGCCCCTATTAAACCCAACTCTAACCAAATTTGTATTCCAGCATTATGAGTGTGAAGCGGTAAATTTGATCCATCCAGAAATAAATCAAATCCCATACCTCCCGATTTTAAACATTTAAACGTATCTAATTTTTGCCCGCCTCCGGGTATAGATCTTGCCGCATCCATTCCCCAGCCCAATAAAGGTTTTTTTAGAATATTATTCGATGCAAAATGATAAATCATTATGCGGTGCATTGCAGATTGCTTAGCCTCATAAATCTGGCACTGCACATTCTTTGAAAATGGAGATACAAAAATCAAAGGAAAAATCAGAGTAATAAGTAGCGGCAAGGTAATAAAGACCCAAAATAATTTGGATTTCCATCTAACAAAACAAAAAGTGATAAGAGCGGCAGTAACAGCTAATTTAGATGCTTCCATATAAAGCCCAAATATCATACCGAGCGATAAGAGAGCAAAAACAATGGAGAACTTCTTAAAATTGTAACGATATAAACCAAGCGTAATTGGAATTAATAAACACGCGGTGATTGCTGTACCTCGATTATATATATCAGGGGCGTATAAGGAAGATTTAAACGGGCTGAAAATGGCTCCGCCCAACGCTATATCAAAAATGGTAAATGGAAATGCCAATAGAAATCCTATTGCAGAATTTAGAAAGATCTTTTGCCTTTCATAATCCTTTGCATTCTTAATAACCATCCCAAGAAAAAGAGCCATTAAAACATATATAAAAAATTTTACAGCGGTAGAAACAGCATCTGCAGGTACCAAAGCCCAAAAAGCAGAAAGTCCACCAAATATCGGTAAAACAAAATACAGTGAACAATGTCTGAGCCTAGCTAAAAACTCAGGCCAGGAGATATCGGTAAAAGTTCTAATTTTCAGTATTAGAATTAAAAGGATAGGCAGCCATAGGGCATAAACCGAAAAATAAGCAAGAGGACCCAATAGAAAAAAAATGCCATGCCAATTTTTTTCAAAGGATTTATGTATAGTAATCAAATTAAAACCTAAAAGTATGATATAAAACTGCTATTTACTATATTAACAATTTTAAACAGAGTCAGAATCAATAACTTTATAGGAAATCTAGATAATTTTCTCTAGTCAAACTATTAGATAGACTTTGTTTAAAATACAGTTATTAAATTAATTTTATTTTTAAGGGGAGCTTAATATGTCTGCCGAGAAGGAACTCCGGGGTATGGCAGCAATTGTAACAGGAAGTACAGGAAATATTGGTCGCTCCATCGCCCTAGCACTCGCCGATGCAGGAGCGAGTGTAACGATCAACGCCCGAACATCAGTTGATAAAGCAGAAGAAGTGGTTAGGTTGATACGAAAATCCGGTGGTAAAGCTATAGCGTGTCTGGGTGATGTCACATCGGAAGAGCAAGTTCAGAATATCATCGATACAACTATTGGAGAATTTGGAAGACTTGATATTCTGATAAATAATGTTGGGCCGCCATCTAGTGGACCTGTAACAGAAATAACCTATGAAGAATGGCGGCATTATATGGCGACAAAGCTTGATAGCGCCTTTCTCTGTATTAAAGCTGCAATTCCCCATCTTTCAAAAAATGGATTCGGAGTAATAATAAATATTGGCGCGTCATCAGCGCATACAGGAAATCCTAATAGGGCCGTAGATGTTGCTGCAAAAATGGGATTGGCGGGTTTAACCGGAGCTCTAGCAGTCGAGCTTGCCGATAAAAACATTACCGTAAATTGTGTTGCTCCCGGCAGAATAATGCGTGAAGGCTCTATCTCACCACATTTCCAATCTAAGCCAATTCCAATGGGTCGTGAAGGAACGCCAGAGGAATTTGCTGGGACTGTTAGATTTTTATGCGGCCCCCACTCCCGATATACAACTGGTCAAACTCTTCATGTCAACGGCGGTTGGTATATCTCGATTAATTGAATTGAACTTGCATTTTAAAATTAATCCGCGCCAACCTTGGCCTCCAACAAAAAGGGTCTATACCGCAAGGTGGGGAATACTTTTCAACAATCCTTCAATCCTTAATTTTACTATAATTTTAAAATATAACTAAATCAGCGTTTCACAATTTTTATTTATCATTGATTTTATAGCGCGTTTGCAGGCCTTCGAAGTGTTCTCCACATATGTGAAGCTGATGTATTATCGTTCCCCAAACCCTCTTTAGGGTTTTTAAAATGACGTCCAATAATATCTTCAAATTGATTAATGGATACCTGAGTATTTGGATCAAAGGCATAGAGATCGTTTAGACAAATCATTCTTGCCGACATATACCATTTATGTTTACGAGCGTATTCGTAGTCTCTTTGAATATAGGATTCCACTTTATAATCTGCCCCGAAGCGCTTGGCATAGGCTTCTGGATACTCATATCCAACCTCTTTATCAGGAAAAAACCTTAAAGCCTGATGCATCCGTATAGCCCATGAAACCTCTTCGTCCACGTAAGGCTCCAACATCTGCGCGCCCCAATAACCATGGTCAGGTCGAAAGAAAGCAATGACTGAAATATCGTGTAGTAAACAGGCTAAAATCATCTTCTCTGGTAAATTATTTTTTTGAGCCAAAGCTGCACTCTGAAGTAAGTGCTGTTTGGAAGGACCAAAACGTAGGTTAAAAAAGTCTAACAGGGTTGGATACTCTGGCATAGATGGTAGCCGCGGATCTTCGCCCATTAGGGATGGTTTCAGGGGTCCTAGGTTAAATGTTTTTTTTTCATTCCCTGACCACTCTCCATCAGCTAACTTATTTATAGCGGACCTATAAATCATAAAGTCACCAAGGTCTCGCATACGCTGAAATTCATCTTCCTCGGCTAGCTCTGAAGGTCCTTTGGTTTCTTCCATTCTATCCTCCCCGTACGTATAATTTTAAAATTTAAACTGAAGCCTTTTAGAAGACCACGGTAATGATTATAACTTGCTATCATACTTTATTTAAAATTAGTTTGTTAAAATAAAATCAAATTCGAAATTTTAAGAGATTAAGCTGCAATGCAGGACTTTGCTGAAGCTATTCGTTTAGCTTTTCTATTAGTTTTTTCTGGGAATACCGATTTACTAGAGATTATCTTGTTGTCTCTTCGTGTTAGCCTCTCAGCGGTATTGGTTGCGTGTCTTCTTGGATTTCCATTAGGAGCTCTGCTAGCTATCAGTCGTTTTTATGGACGTGGTACATTGTTGGTTATTATTAATGCCTTAATGGGATTACCTCCCGTTGTGGTAGGCCTGATTGTTTATTTGAACCTATCGAGAGCCGGTCCAATGGGTTCTTTTGGTCTCCTATATACACCTACAGCCATGATCATAGCGCAAATAATTTTGATAATGCCTATAATTGCTGCTTTATCGAGGCAACTTATTGAAGATCTTCATGATGAATATGCAGAACAATTCAAGTCCCTCTCTGTTCCCCGATCTACCGCTATTTTTGCATTAATATGGGATGGTCGCTACTCACTTCTCACCGTCGCTTTAGCGGGCTTTGGAAGAGCCATCGCAGAGGTTGGTGCTGTAATTATTGTCGGTGGAAATATCGACCACCTGACCAGAGTAATGACAACTGCAATAGCTCTGGAAACCTCAAAAGGTGATCTTCCTATGGCTCTTGCTCTAGGCGTTGTTTTACTTTTTATCGCCTTGGCAATAAACGCTGCGGTCATGTCACTCAGACTTACTACTGGAAAGATTTCAGATGTCTGACATACAAGGCATCAGAAGCGGATCAGAAATTCGGAAAAAAAGTATGTTAACTCTAGAAACAAGAGACTTGGTATTGGAATTAAATAAAATTCGCTACATCAACAAAATTAACATGGCCATTAGATCCGATAATTTAACCGTTATTATGGGCGAAAATGGCGCGGGTAAAAGCTTGCTCCTACGTCTTTTACATGGACTGATAAATCCAACACATGGTGAGGTTTTATGGAATGGAGTCCAAATCAATCATTCCATTAGAAAACAGCAAGCAATGGTTTTCCAGAGACCGGTGCTACTTCGACGTACGGTTGCTGCAAATATCGACTTTGTACTCAGATTAAAGGGCTTAAACCACAAAGATCATAGGGATCAAATCCTAGAAAATGTCGGGCTTCTCGAATTCTATAATAAACCAGCGCGCACGCTTTCAGTTGGCGAGCAACAACGTTTGGCGCTCGCTCGCTCACTAGCTACAAATCCTGAAATCATTTTTCTCGATGAACCAACGGCGAGTCTTGACCCTTCTTCGACACATGCCATTGAAAAAATCGTAGCAAGAGCTCATAAGAATGGTACGAAAATCATTTTTATCACTCATAACCTTGGCCAGGCTAGAAGGGTCGCTGATGACATCGTATTTTTACACAAAGGAAGACTAGTGGAACATTCTCCTGCAATTACTTTCTTTGATAACCCTACATCTGAGGCTGCTAAAGCCTATTTGGAAGGTAGAATTTTATTATAAAATGATTAGAAGCTTAGTGTCAGCGGGCTTAATAATTTTTGAATTATTAATGTCCAATATTGCATCCGCAGAAAATGAGCTTAATATTTTATTACAGTCTACTACATCTACAAAAAATTCTGGATTTTATGATCATATTTTACCTCTGGTAAAAGCCGATACAAATATTGTTGTTCATGTCGTTGCCGTTGGGTCGGGACAGGCCTTAAAAAATGCCAGAAACTGCGATGCTGATGTTCTCCTCATTCATGCAAAATCAGAAGAAGAAAAGTTTGTAGCAGAAGGTTTTGGCGTAAAGCGGTTTAATTTGATGTATAATGACTTTATAATTGTTGGCCCTGCCTCCGATCCGGCTAATATTAAAGGAATGAGATCAGCTACCGCCGCTATAAAAAAAATATCAAAAACAAAATCATATTTTGCCTCTAGAGGAGATAATTCCGGAACTCACAAAAAAGAAATGGCTCTTTGGAGAGAGGCTTCATTGCAACCTGAAAACTCGTCGGGAACATGGTACCTCGAAACCGGCTCTGGAATGGGGGCTACACTAAATACGGCTGTAGAAATAGGAGCATATTCAATCACTGATCGAGCTACTTGGATTTCTTTTAAAAATAAACAGGATTTTCAGCCACATGTATCAGGTGATAAAAATCTTTTTAACCAATATGGTGTTATCCTCGTCAACAAAAATAAGTGTCCAAATGTAAGATCCAAACCCGGTCAAATATTCATAGAATGGTTAAGGTCAAAAAAAGGACAGGATTCCATTCAAAGAATTCGAAAAAATAATATTCAGTTATTTTTTCCAAATGCCGACTGATATGTGGACGTTCAACTGACAACGACATACAAAAAATTGGTGTTAAAAGACCAATTGCAGCATTTAATTAAACTTTTTGAAATTATCCTAGAGGTTCTCCTAAAGTAGTGCATCGACGCAACATTCTGGTTTGATCCTTCGGCCAATCAGTTCTCGCATGAAGGCATGCTAAATTATCCCACATCATTAAATCACCAGGCTGCCAAATATGTTCATAGTAATTATTTTGATCTTCAGTAAGATCAAATAACTCAGAGAGAATTTTTTCACTCTCATCTCTAACCATGCCTTCTATCCACATACTATTGAGTCTCGAGACATATAGCGCTTTTTTCTTTGAGCCAGGGTTGGTGACAATAAGAGGCTGACTGAAATGAAATATATTATCTAGGTCAATATTTAGATCTAGACGCTCTACATTCCTATAATCATACCCTTGCATTACTCTAGCCCCTGCTAGCTTTTTCTTTAGTTCCCCACGCATATTATCATAGGCTCCGTAAAGACTAGAAAACTTCGTGTGACCGCCTTGTTTTGGAATCTCTATCCCATAAAGAAATGATGCTCTATGCGGCCTTTCGTGATAACATTTATCAGAATGGAACCACATTTCACCATGACCTAAACCACCAACCGGTTTCCCATCTTCATCTTTTTTATCAGTTACCAGCATCAGATTTACCCAATCTGGCGCCTCACCAACCTCTTTTATGTTAGCACCTGGTTTAGGCTTGTGACGTTCAGCTATAGGTCCAAAGTTACTTGCAAACCTTAATTGATCATCACCTGAAATATTTTGATTACGAAATAATAATAGACCGTTTTCATGCCAAGCATCTCGGATTGATTTTATCACCTCAATGTCAAGTTCTTGACTGAGATCTACACCACTAACCTCCGCACCAATAACTGGATGTATAGCTTTTACTGAAATTCTATCATGGGTTTTGATCTTTGTTGCCATGCTGCACATCCTCCGGGAAATTATGAAAATTTTTTCAAAAACCCATCATTATTCTATTTGTTTTATAGTTCACCGTAAACAGACTGCCCTAAAAAGAAAGTTATGCAAATATATTTGAAGAAGTTTTAGAATTATTAGCCTAGGTTTTGCTGAATTAAAATTATTTTTTTAAATTTATTGACAGAACTCAAACAGAAAAGCCCCGCCATAAAGCGGGGCTTCATCTGCAATCAATGAACAAAGGTCTTAGATTTATTTTAATATTCAAAAACCTTTGGAAATTTCTTACGAACCTCAGCCGCCAACTCTGGCGAGGTTTGAGCCACCGCCGGAAAAGTCTCAATTCTCTCATATGGACGGCATGCGTTAATAACCACCCGAGTATTGTAAAGTGTATCTTCACCATGCATAGGGTCTAATCTTGACGACTGACATTGATTAAGATGAATTATATCTTTCTCAGGATCCGATCGCGTACCCATTGCCCATACAACATCATGTAAATTATGAGCCTCGATATCCTCATCTACCACCACAGTATATCTCCCACAATATGTGGCAGGATTTAACTGAGATGCCATCAGACCAGCCTGTGTTGCGTGGCCATAAAAACGCTGTTTGATAGAAACCACTACAAATGTTCGACCGGAACCAGCCTCATGATGCCATACACCACGGACATCCTGAACTCCAGATTTTTGTAGATTATCTAATAACGTGACAGAGCGGGTAAAACAGCGTTCAAAAAGGTGAGAGTGCGGTGGTTTTTGACTAGCCGCACAGGTTAAAATTGGATTATTTCGGTGATAAATTTTAGTAATCTTAAAAACTGGATCTTGTTCCGCATCACCTGCATAATAACCGGTCCACTCCCCAAAGGGCCCTTCTAATCGGGTTTCATCCGGATACTGATAACCTTCTATAACTATTTCCGAATGGGCTGGAAAAGGCAAAC
Organism: Rhodospirillaceae bacterium; assembly: GCA_002712335.1. Next base: position 9,783 of record PATI01000073.1, read on the forward strand.
CATTATCCCCCGTAATCAGTTCTATAGGTTTACCTGCGAGCCCTCCTTGAAAGGCAAACTCTTCAACATCATCTGGTATAGTCATCCTAGCCGCTAGGAAATGGGTGGGATCAACGCCAACGACAACAGTTACTGGGCAGGGTTCGCCTTTAGCAAAATATTTTGCTCGTTGTATGTTACCTTGTTTTCCATTCGAAGCCATTACCCCAAGGGTCTGACCATCATGAACCATGCAACGGTAAGTACCAGAGTTTATTCGCCCATTTTCTGGGTCACGTGTTATAACCACACAAGCGGTTCCAATATATCTTCCACCATCTAGTTCATGATGAATTGGAACTGGAATAATTTTTTCAATGTCTATATCGTCACCCTCAACGATATTTTCTAAAATTGGACCGGTATCCACATGTCTTGGTGGTATTGGTTCATGGTTAAACATTTTTTCACGATAGGCTTTAAGCAAGGCGAAACGATCGTCTTGGAGTTCGGTATCCATACCAACCGCAAGAGCTAGTCGATAAGGCGATGCTAACATTCCATAAAGACAGCGATGCCCTTTCGGGTATCCCGGAATATTATCAAACAAAACGGCCTTCGATTTCTCAACGCGTTCACGATATAGTACCTCTACAACGGCACCCATTTCTTTATCCCAATGCGCACCATCTACCTTCTCAAGTTGTCCGTTTTCTTCACATGCCGCGAGAAAATCACGCAAATCCGTTTGAGGACTAAAATTCTCTCTCCCACCATCCATCTTTAACTTCTCCTTTTTTACAAAGTTTAATTCAATACTAATAAAATATTACTTCCTATACTCAATTTCTAAGATGCCCCCATTTAGCCCAAGCCTCTCGTCGAGCTTCTGGCGTTGGAGCATTAACTTCCTGAAAATCGTCTTTCCAGTGAAACGGCCGACAAGCATCGATAATTGCACGACTGTTATAAAGCTTTCCTGCCTTGCGGTCATCAGGTGAAATAACAGGATCTAATGCAGAAGACCACATATTATGAATAATATCGATACCTGATGCTGGATCACATCTTGTACAAACCGCCCAAATTACCTCTTCTAGATTCGTTACATCTACATCTTCATCTACTACAACAACAATTCTGCCCAAATATGCTCCAGCATGACAAGTAGCAGCAATATGACCGGCCTGTGTCGCATGACCTGGATACCTTTGCTTAATCCCTATTGCCAAAAATAGACGCGAGCCTCCTACTTCATGGGCCCAAACATTATCAACATCCGGAACCCCTGCTCGAGCAATATTTTCTTTAAGAACAGCAGATCGACTAATGGCTCTATACCGTGCATACTCATAAGGCATACGAATATGAGCCGCTCCAAGCATTATCGGATCATTACGATGATATATAGCTGATATATCAACCCATGGCTCCGAATCCATTTGCGCCCCTTGATAACCTAACCATTCTCCAAAGGGTCCTTCTGGCGCAGAATTTCCTGGATTTATGAAACCTTCGATCACTATTTCGGCATTAGAGGGAAAAGGGAGTCCTGTATGCTTTCCTTTAACACATTTTATAGCTTGGCCCCGATAGGCGCCCATCATGTCTAATTCACACATTCCTTCTGGTGCCTCAGTTGAGGACGTTAAAAATGACAGCGGATCACTTCCAACAACAATACAAACCGGCATGGGCTGATCTTTAGTCATATATTTATCTCTATGAATTCTGCCATGTTTTCCCGGGGAAATATAAAGTCCCACCCGTTTAGCATCATGAACCATAACTCGATAGGTACCACAATTAACCCAGCCAGTATCTGGATCTCTTGTTATATTAAAACATCCCGTTCCGATATATCGGCCGCCATCTGCCGGGTTCCATAAGGGCGATGGAAACTTGGTGACATCAATATCATTGCCTTCAAGAATGTTTTCGAAAACCGGACCATTATCAACTATTTCGTGCGGAATAGGTTTCAAATTTTTAGTATGCGTATGATAGGCTTGACTAAGCTCAAGTTTGTTGAAGTGCGAAGGAAACCCTAATGTCAGGTTTTTCCTAGTTCCAGTAAACCAATTCACTAATATACGAAAACCTTTAGGACAGCCCTCAACTTCATCAAATACCACCGTAGATGTACCCTCGTCGTGACACATTACTTCTACGACTTGGCCAATATCCTCTTTCCACGATGCGCCAGTGACAACCTTGAGGTCACCGCGAGCATCAACCTCGTCCATCCAGTCCCGTAAATCAACATATTCCAGTGCGCAAACCAAGTTGTCACTGCTGCAATTGATTTTCGTATCCATTTTACCCGAATCCAAAGGGGGTAGGTTCATTAGAAGTTCCTTAGTTAATCATCAAACCTTTTTAGACTTTTTATCCAATTTCGGCTACCCAAATGAGTTTATATCTCAAAAAAAAGGCCATCGGGCAAATGCCCAATGGCCGTTAATTAGAAATTAGGAAAGATTATTTCTTTGTAACAGTCTGATTTTCCGGCGTAACGGGATCACAGAGGTGGCCCCATTTGTCGTATGCCTCCTTCATTACCTCTGGTTCCGGTGAATTAACTGCAGGAAATTCATCTTTCCAGTGAAATGGACGGCAAGCATCAATGATCGCCCGACTATTAGTCAAATTACCTTTTGCTTTTTCCTCGGGAGGAATTCTAGGGTCTAAGGGTGTTGACCAACAATTATGTATTATATCAATGGAAGTAGCTGGATCGGAGCGTGTGATGGCTGCCCACATTAGCTCCTCCAAGTTAGTAACATCAATATCGTCATCAACAACTATTACATATTTCCCAGCATAGGCGCCAGTGTGGCACATCGCTGCTACGTGCCCGGTTTGCATAGCATGACCTGGATACCTCTGTTTTATTGCAATGCCAAGCAACATACGGGCCGTCCCACACTCATGAGCCCAAACCCCCGTAACATCGGGAACACCAGCTTTTTCGATATTTTCCTTTAGAGCTGCAGAACGAGTAACTGCTCGATAGCGGGCTAGTTCATCGGGTGGCCTCAACGGTGGGCACCCCAGAATTACCGGATCATTTCGGTGATATATCGCTTTAATATCAAGAATTGGCTCAGGACGAACATCAGACCCATAATAACCTGTCCATTCACCGAAGGGGCCTTCTGTTTTACGATTATCGGGTTGAATAAAACCTTCTATTACAACTTCAGCATTAGCGGGAAAAGGTAAGCCCGTATGTTTACCTTGGACACACTCCAAAGCATGCCCGCGATAACCTCCAAGAATATCATATTCACACTCGCCAGGAGGGAGTTCCGTACAACCCATCAAAAAACCCATTGGATCTCCACCAAGGACTACGCATGCGGGCATAGGCTCACCATTGGCCTCATATTTGTCACGATGAATCCGACCATGCTTCCCAGGGGATATGTAGAACCCCACCTCTTTCTTACCCTGAATCATCACCCGGTATGTTCCAAGATTGATCCAATCTGTATCAGGATCTCTGGTTACATTGTAAGAGCCCGTTCCGATGTAACGCCCACCGTCTTTATCGTGCCACATGGGCGCTGGAAATTTTTCTATATCAATTTCATCGCCCTCCAGAATATTCTCAAAAACTGAGCCGGTGTCTACAATTTTATGAGGGATAGATTCGACAGATTTCATATGTTTATGAACACCGTCTGTAAGCTCAAGCTTATTCCATTCTGTTGGAAAACCCATAGTCATACATTTGCGCTTACCAGCAAAAAAGTTAATAAGCATTCTAAAGCCTGGTGGACAGCCCGGGACATCATCGAAAACTATGCACGGTGCATTTTCATCGTGCTGTACAACTTCTGCTGCCAAACCAATATCTTCTTCCCAACTCGCACCTTTGACGACCCTAAGTTCTCCAAGCTTTTCTGCTTCTATCATCCACTCACGCATATCCTCATAGGTCAAACGGGCACCGACATTGGAACCTGAATCGACGGCTTTGGCTGTACTATCTGCCATTTAGCAAACCTCCTAATAGAAAATTAATTTTATAAAATTGATGGTCAACATAAAAATCTTCAATCAACCAACCTGCTTTTTTTATGGTGCATAATATTGGCACCCCCAATCAATACAATCAACCGCATAAAATAGGAATTAATGTGATGTCACGTATATGAGCCTAATTTATTGCTATCAGCGATCCGCTGCGCCACATAAGCACCGGCCGTCGTATCTTGATACTTTTTGGGGTTTTCCTTGGTTATACAGCTTGAAAATGTGCTCACGGGAGTTTTGACGTCTGGGTCAACAAAAAAGGCAATCGAATAACGATCAGTATTGCTATTCATGGGCTTCACTCTATGGGGTGTAGAACAATATCGATCATTAGTCCAGGTAGCTACTAAATCTGCAGTATTTACTATTATTGTTTCTGGTATGTAGACGGCATCGTGCCAAAGACCATCACGTCCTTTTACCTGCAGCCCCCCAACATCATCCTGAAATAGAAGTGTGATGGTCCCAAAGTCAGTATGTGCTCCACATCCAAGTTGATCTTCTGCCAATTCCTTTTCATGGACCGGGTAGTGAAGATAACGTAAAGCGGTGTTATCCCCTTTGTGACATTTTCGAAAAAAATCGATCGGCAAATCCAAGGCAAGTGCAAAAGCCTCCATTACAATATTGGCACCCCTCAGAAATTCTTCAAAAGTGCTCTTGGCTGTTGCATAAAATTCTGGAGAAGGCCAAAGCTCCGGCTTGTCGTAGTTTTTAGGGACATCACGCATCGTGAATGCTTCTTTAAGATCTGGGGCTATTCGTGAATCTAACCTTTGCTGCTCAGAAGCTTGATAACCATGATTGATTTCTTGGTAGTATCCAGAAAGATCTTTAATTTCCTGACTTTGGGAAAAAAATTTTTTGCTCGATGCAAATGCTGAAGCTAATATTTTTGTATCAATACCGAGGTTCCTGACATACATAAACCCAACTTTTGAAGCTGCCCAGTCTACCTCTTTAGCAACTTGAATTCGTTTTTCGTCATCATTGGCTGTAAAGTTTTTAAAGTCTATAATTGGAATTTTTGTCATCAACGGACACTCTTTACGTTACCTAGCGTTCTATCCAGCCAACCGGCTCCCTAAAAACATCGCCAATGAAATAACCTTGCAATTTATTGTATCAGGGTAACACCTTTATCCCCGCAAAAGAAGTGCATATTGCTACTTGATATATTGGTATCGCGAAACCACTTTTAAAATTAAAAGTCGAACAAAACATACCGGGTTTGGAAATTTTTACCAACCCGCTGATTTAGAAAAATTTATTTGGTAATGACTAGCCAAAGCGCTTCGATCAAGTTTACCACGAGAATTTTTTGGTAATTCATTAAGTTTATATACTGCCTTAGGTATTTTTGCCTTTGGTAATTTCGACATACAAAACTCAATAATCTCCGCTTCGGAAATTTTTACACCTGATCCAAACACAATATAGGAAACAACCTCTTCGCCATAAATCGGGTGCGGCACCCCAATTGTACCTACTTCAACAATACACGGGTGTTGCATTAACACTCCATCAATTTCCAAAGGCGATATATTCATTCCTCCGCGAATTATAAGCTCTTTGAGCCTTCCCGTAATATGCAGGTGATCATCTTCGTCGAAAAAACCAAGGTCCCCTGAGTGATGTCCATCTTTTGGCAGACGCTCTATAACGCCACTGGGCATTAGGTAGCCATACGCCTGTTGTTTTCCTCCACCAACTATAATTTCACCGACCTCACCACGCCTTAGCTTTTTACCGCCTAGATCAACAATCCTAATATCCTGATATTTTTGAGCGGGACCAATAGATCCAATTTTTCTATCCGAACCTCGATGAGCCGCAGTATTCCCGCCTTCACTTGAACCGCAGCTTTGAGCAAGTTTAATCCCATAAAGTTTCTCAAAAGCTATCCATTGCTTTTCTAGCAATGGCGCTGAGCTAGAGGTAAAAAAACGTAGATTAGGTAAATCCTTCCCACTTATATTTTCCGGTTTATTAATCAGCATGTTAACGATTGTTGGAACAACAAATGCAACATTTGCTTCAGACTCCTTTAGCCAATCAAAATAATTACTTTTGGAAAACTTTTTTGCCATTACAACAGTGGCGCCTGAGACAAGAGGGGCCCCTAAACTCATATGCTGTGCAGACAACCAGCTATAAGAACGACAATCAAATACTTTATCTCCAGGCTCTAGCTCTAAATAATCAGCGGTAGCATCATAATTATAATAAGCTGTTTCATGGGTCTGGATGACACCTTTTGGTTTAGCAACAGTCCCTGAAGTATAAAAAATAACTGCATGATCACTAGGGGATGCTACACTACCAATATTATCCGTTTCTGGAAAAGAACCGAGAATATCAAAAAAACCTGTAGCAGCACTAATTTTTTCCTGCCAATCACCGATGGCAATCCACTCTCCTGGTAGATCATACTGTAATTTGTGTAGCTCTAGATCTTCTTGGAAAAGAACAATTTTTGGAGAAACTGCTCTAACAATTTCCGAAAGATGTTCTTCGTTCATTTCGACATGAACGGTCGCCAAAGTAGCTCCATAACGTAATACACTGGTAAAAATGATAAGATTTTCAACTGAATTCTCCGCAAGGAGTAAAATCCTGTCGTTTGCTTTAATCTCACGATTATTTAAAAAACCAGCCACCCGATTAGAAATACTATATAAAGCCCCATAATTGATTGATTTACCCTGATCGACACAGTGCACATAGGTTCGCTCCGGCCATTGCTCAGCGTTTTTAAATAAAACCTGGTGAAAACTTTTTGCACCATCTTTAGATATATTCTTCATAAGATTGGTTTAACATCGATAAGATTTAGCGGCAATGTGAGGAGTGATGTTTAACGAATAAGAAAAGTTGTTATAATTTTATATTACTTTATGCAATAATTAGTCTCGAGGTGTATTAAATTGAATAAAACGGTGATCGTTACTGGCGCGGCGAGCGGTATAGGATATGCTTGCGCTAAATTGCTATCACAGCGTGGTTCAAAGGTTGTAGGTCTCGACGTACAGCGCAAAA
>PATI01000074.1 GCA_002712335.1 Rhodospirillaceae bacterium
ATTGAAAAAGCGGCGCAGGATGATTTTCATGGTGCGATCCAGGACGTTGTTACAGAATATTGTTGGGGTATGGGATGGGGTCGGGAAGGTGTACTCGATCGAAAAACACGTTCTATGCTAGTTCTTGCAATGCTAACAGCGTTGGGGAAACCTAATGAATTAAAAGCCCATACGAGGGGGGCTCTAAGAAATGGTTGTACGGTAGAAGAAATCAGGGAGTTATTAATACATGCAACGGTGTACTGTGGAATACCCGCGGGCGTGGATGCATTTAGAAATGCTAAAGAAGCCATCGATGCATGGGAAGTGGAACAAGAAAACTAGATCAATTAGTCGAATAGCCGGCCATATCCCTTTACCTCGCCTGGTATCCTAAGCAGGTGAAGCGCATGCCAGAATGAGGCGGTATTACTGCTAATTACTGGTTTGCCGAGATTGTCTTCTAATTTTTGTATGACACTCGATGAACCAAAGTCTGTGCAACAAACGAGAACAGCCTCTGAATTTTTGTTGTCTACAGACTTTACATGCTCATAAATCTCGTTGGGTGGTACGCGAGACAATTTCTGAATCTTTTCTAGTGTTCCACCTAAACCCAGTCCTTTCACAGATAAAACCTCAAATCCATTACTTTCTAAAAATTTACGTTCTTTTTCATTGGTAGCATCGGTATAAGGGGTTGCCATAGAAATTCGTTTAACATCAAGCGAACGCAGAGCTTCAAGAATTGAACTTGCAGTTGAAATTGATGGTTTTCCAGACCTTTTTTCCATTGTTCTGATCAGTCGGTCTGCCGGGCATGCCATCGATCCAGAGGTACAGCCATATACGATAAGATCAGCGCCGGCAGTCGCTAAATCTTCGGAGGCGTCTCCTGCGTGTTCCAGCATTTCTTCAAAATTATCTTCTGCTGGATTTCCATGAAGAGGAACTCTGGTAAAGTGAACAGTAACTCCACTCGGTCTCATGTTATTGAATTCGATTTCATTGTTTGTATTGCTCACAGGAATTATAGTTCCAATGCGGGCGCGCCAACTTGCCGGACGCTTTTCCATTTTTAGTTTCCTTTAATTTGAACTATCGAATGGGTTTAATTTTACTGACATCACCAAGCATTTCAATCTTCGCTCTAGATCTTAGGGCGTCAATTGATTGTTCAAAAATTTTGTCTAAAAGATTGTTTCGAATTTTTGATATGGCTTGGTCATAATTTTCGTTTCCAGCGCGGCGTTTCCCTTCTACTTTTATAACATGAAAACCAAACTGTGTTTTTACGGGTTTGAGAGTGAATTTTCCTATTTCAAGAGAAAATGCTGCCTTAGAAAAAGGAGGAACCATTTGTTCTTCACTAAAAAAACCAAGATCCCCACCATTCTTAGAGGAAGGACCAATTGACCTCTCCTTTGCGAGTTTTACAAAATTAATACCCTTTTTCAGTAGGGAAATAATTTTTATTGCTTCAGTCTTTGTTTTAACAAGAATATGTCGAGCACGAACTTGGACCCTCTTTGGTTGAAGAGCGATTGATTTTTGATATTCATCCCGAACTTTGGTTTCGGAGAGTTGATTTTTAATTATCTCGGACAAGTATGCTTCGTTGAGAACACTTCGTCGTGCAGCCGCAAAGTGTGCTTTTATAATTTTATTATTGTGTAGTCCCTTGTTAATTGCGGCTTCAGCGATAAGCCTTTGCTCTATTATTCGGTCGATAAGTTTATCCCTAATTTTCTGGTATGAAATTTTTTTATATTGAGGTGGGAGCCTGTTGTAAAAAACTCTTATTTCCAATTCTGTGACCGGTGAACCATTAACCACGGCAATTACCTTATCTTTAGAGTTTTTTCCAAATTGCTCCTTTGAGGCAGCTTCAGACAACGGATGAATGGCTAGAGTAAGATAAAATGCTATTAAGATATAAGGTTTCACAGGGCAATCCTTTAAAATTTGTGGGATGAAACGTAACAGTTTAGCACAATTGAAGCATTATATGGTTTTCTAAAATATTTGCTCAAATGTGTACAGGGGCTTGCGAAATGTTGAAACAAGTCATACGGTGCCGCGCTGCTATAAAAAATTAACTAATTTTTTGAGGAGAGGTATAATGAAACATTCAATTTTATTCGCCTGTCTTTGCTGGGTGGTCTCCGTATTTGTTACGACCTCGGTAGACGCTGGCAAATTAAAAAAGGTGAAGATCACAGCCGCTCGAAATAGTATTCTGATGTTGTATTCCCACGGCCCAAAGGATGCTGGTATATTCAAAAAGCATGGGATCGATTTGGAAATCGACAATCGACCATTTAAAGGTCACATGGCTGGACTTCCAGCAGGAGAGGTTCCCTGTACAACTTATGCCGGTACAGCCGCTATCGCCCGAATTAACAAAGGTTTAGAGTGGGTCATTGTTGGTGGCGGTCTCACAGTTATGCAAGAAGTCTTTGTTCTTAAGTCGTCTCCTTTTAAGACGATTACCGATTTGAAGGGTAAGAAGTTTGCAAGCTGGTCCACAGGCGCTGGAGCTTTCAAGGCGATGCGTGCTACGGTGATTGACGGTTATGGGTTTGATGTCCTGAAGGATACTGAATTCGTACAAGCTGCTCCTCCAGCGCTATTAAAGATGTTGGATCGAGGACAAATTGACTCGATGTTTAATATCAGTTCCTTGACTATTGCAGCAGCGGCCCAACCAGAAAAATATCGTTCAGTTTATGCTCCGAATGATTATTGGAAGAAGAAGACCGGACAGGCAATTCTTTGGTCAGCTCCGTTGGTTTGCTGGAAAAAATGGGTTGATGCAGACAGAGCTCGTGCAACTGCTTTCGTTAAAGCTTTTACTGAAGGGTATAAATGGCTTCGAAAGCCTGAAAATTTAAAAAAAGCGGTTAAAAAATATGGTAAATTAGCTGCTGTAAAAAATGAAGCACAAGCTAAAACCTACGAGAGTTGGTTAAAACAAGGGAAGATGTTAATCACTGATTGGAACGAAGAAACGCGTGACAAGCAGTGGCAATTTCTTCATATGGCTAAGAAACATGGTATTCTTAAGAAGATACCACCTAAAGAGAAATACGGCTTAATTTTAAAATAAGCTATAACTTGTTGAAACAGATAGTTGGGTAAGACGCAGTGAAGTCATTAAATATTAAGCCTGGATTGATACCAGGTATTGTAACAATTGTCGCTAGTTTGGTTTTGTGGCAGGTGGCTTCCCTATTTTTTATTCCAGTGTTCTTGCCGGGTCCTGTATACCTGATTGATTTGATCATTGAGGTCTACAGTGATCCGGCATCTTACTCTGTAATTTGGATGACCCTCACAAGAATTTTTAATGGACTTGTTCTCTGTATGTTAATCGGAACGGCTATTGGCCTCTTGATGGGGATCAGGAAAAATTTTGAATCCTTCATGGATAGCTGGATCATGGTGTTGCTCACATTTCCCGCTATATGTTGGGCGTTTTTATCCGTTCTTTGGTTTGGTCTATCTGAATGGGCGCCAATGCTAACCGTCGTGTTGATAGTCTTTCCTTTTGTTTCCATGAACATCTGGGAAGGCACCAAAGCGCTTGAGAAAGAGCTCGTTGACATGGCGACTGTGTATAGAGCTGATAAATGGATGATGCTAAGGAAGGTCCTAATTCCGCAGCTTATGCCCTATATTTTTTCGGCCATGCGTATCGCGCTTTCTTTATCTTGGAAGATTGTACTTGTGGGTGAAGCCTTTGGCGTAAGTAGTGGGGTCGGACAGAAACTTATTTATTGGTTTGAAGAAACAAGGGTAGACATGATGCTCACGTGGGGTTTGAGTTTCATGGTGCTCATGGTTGTAATAGAACTTTTAGTGTTCCGTTTGTGGGAACGGCATACATTCGCTTGGAGACATCAAATTGCCAACTGATCAAAAACCTAATGGGCGCGGTGACACCGTCGTTGACGTTAAAAATCTGACTAAAAAATTCCCAGATCCAATGACTGGTGAGGAATTTGTAGTTCTGGACTCAATTAGTTTGGACGTAAAAAAAGGTAAATTTGCAAGTATTGTCGGACCTTCTGGTTGCGGTAAGTCGACCCTGCTCAACATCATCGCTGGAATCGAGACACATGATCCATCAGATGGCGGCACACTGGATGTTTATTCTGATTCCGGCGCGACAGTGCCGCGGGTTGGGTATGTATTTCAAAATGCGCGTCTACTAAATTGGCTTACAGTGGAAGATAACATGACCTTTGCTCTGGAGTCGCAGGAAATTCCTAAGGATTTATGGAAAGAGAGAGTGGATAAATATCTCGAGATGGTAGGGTTAGAAGGTCAGCAAAAAAACTATCCCCTTAATCTCTCAGGAGGAATGCAGCAACGTGTAGCAATCGCGCGGGCTCTGGCTATAGAACCGGATATACTGTTAATGGACGAGCCATTTAGTCACTTGGATGAGATTACTGCAAGGAAGATGCGTTTTGATTTAATGGAAATCTTGATGCGCGCTAACCCCACTATTTTATTTATAACTCATGATCTGGGTGAGGCGGTATTTCTTGCTGATAATATTTATATGATGAGCACTAAACCCGCCAGAATCTTTAAGCAAATAAATGTCGAAGTGCCCCGTCCGAGAAAACCGGAGGACCCAAAAATCTTTGATCTAGAAAAAGAACTCGTCAGAGAATTCTTTAGTGTCTTGGATGCTCAAAATTTAGAGGACGGCTAAATGTCAGAAAAAGCGACAGCCGTTTCGATTAGAGTTGGTTCGATATTTGTACTAATTGCCATTTGGTATCTTGCATCTACATTAATGGCCGATGCAGAGGTTTTACCCGGACCGTTAGCTATAGCTTATGCCATATGGGGTGTTTTGGCTGAGCCTGGCCCTGAAGGAAATTCAGCATATTTTCATATGGGAATTACACTTGGGCGGACATTCATAACCTTTGGAGTGGCAATGCTGTTGGGCATTGCCATTGGTTTGGCAATGGGCTTACGCAAGACGATAGAGTATTCAATGATGTCTTTAATCCCGCTGGCCTTGACTATGCCCACTATTCTTATGGTTTTTTTGGCCGTTATGTGGTTTGGCTTTAACGAAATTGGAAGCTTGGTTGCTGTTGTCGGTGTTGTTACACCTTATGTAGCCGTCAATATTTTTCAGGGTGCACAGGCGATGGATAAGTCTGTAATCGATATGGCGAAGGTATTTAGAGCCGATAAGAGAATGTTAATTCGTAAAGTTTACGTACCTCAGTTACTACCTTACATTTTTTCTGCTTTTCGTTTTTCTTTTGGCATGACTTGGAAAATTGTAGCGTTGGCGGAAACCTTTGGAATTAAATATGGCATCGGGTACATGTTCTTTTTCTGGTTTGAACAGTTTAATATGGAACTCGTTTTGGCTTGGATCATTATGTTTGTAATTTTAATGCTTATTCTTGAACATGGTGTATTTGCCCGACTCGAACATGCTGCATTCAAATGGCGCCCGGCAAATAAACTTCAAACCTAGCTTAGTAAATTTTGAGATAAATAAACTCAAAATGCTATTTTTCATTAAAATAGCTTTAGGTCTGAAATCTTTTTCAAATTGCCTTGTAAAGTTGGCTACTTCCCCGAAACCATGGCTCTTGTTCAAGATTTAAGCGCGTCTTAGAATTTCGACTATTTTCAAACTCAGGAGAAGAAAAGGCGGTTTTACTATCGGATATATAATGAAGAGCTAAATGAGACCAAGGTTGAGGTTCACCCTCTATAACCTCAAATCGACGCACAGCCCGCCAGTTAACGCATCCCATAAGGGTTGGCGTGTATTCTCGGTCATACCACTGATTAAATTCATCAACCTTATTATCTGGAACACTAAAAAATTCAGTGAATATAAATGTTTCATCTAATGGATTACTATCGCCATTTTCTGATCTCGTATCCGAAATTTCATTGGCAACATAACGGCTGTAATTTTCAACATTTGATAGCATCCAAGCGGTTTTAGCGTTGGGCTGTGCTCGGACTTTTTGATAATCGCTATTACTGAGAACATTCTCAGAAGTAATCTCGTATATAGCAAGGTATGTTGGTCGATCGGGGTCCCGATACCTTCGGGCACTTATAAAACCTTCCACGTTAGTCCTTTGAGGAATGTGATTTGTATCGTACCAATGATTAAAATCGTCTTCCCATTCCAAATCGGGGGACATTTCAGTATATAATATCGTGGCGCCCTTCAACGCCGCCTCCCTTGTATTTATTTTGTTGATTAAATTTTCATAATATTGTCCCAATTAATTTTATTTGAAAAGAGCAAAATTTGAATAAATGGAAAACGCAGTTTTTCATAGAAGTGAAAGCACTTTATTTGTTTAATTTTGAAAAATCTGACATACCTAATAAAAGCTAGAGATAAAGGTAAAAATATGGACGGTTCTTATAGCAACAAAAGATATGATGGACTTGTTGATGATCGAGTTGATGAAGGTGTATTTCGTGTCGACCGGTCAGTTTATACAAGCCAAAGGATCTTTGAGGATGAGATAAAACATATTTTTGAAAAGGGATGGGTCTACCTTTGTCATGAAAGTCAGATTCCTGACGAGGGAAGTTACTTTGCTGTTGATATTGGGCGACATCCGGTAGTGGTAATTCGTCAGAAGGATAATGATATTAATGCCTTTTTGAATGTCTGCTCTCACCGTGGGGCCTTGCTCACTCCTAAAAAACAGGGGAAAGCAAGAACGCTTACATGTCGTTTTCATGGGTGGGCCTATAGCGTCGATGGCCGGTGCGTAAGAATAAAAAATGAAAAGCAAGGTTTTGGTGAGGAGAATTTTGATCGGTCTCAATACGATTTAAAACCTATTGCAAAAATAGCAAATTATCGCGGATTTATTTTTGGAAGTTTAGTTAACGAAGTTGAACCAATAAAAACCCATTTAGGGGCTGCGTCAACTTGGATTGACCTGATGGTTGAACAGTCACCTGATGGTCTGGAAGTTGTACCTGGAAGTTCAACATATGTGATTCGCGGGAATTGGAAAATGCAGTTGGAAAATAGTGTTGATGGATACCATGTTTCAACCGTACACAGGGTTTTTGCATCAACAGTGCGTAATAGAGAAGAACGGGATAGTCTAAAGGGATTAAAGCAAACAGAGGGGGGTAGACTGGTTGGTACAGTGCCATCAGGTGCATATGATCTTGGCAATGGACATATGTCTATCTGGGCGGAACATACAACCCCAGAGCGGCGCCCCATTTATAAGAAGAAACCTTGGCTGGAATCTAATCTCCCAGCGGCTAAAGTTGAGTGGATATTAAAAAAAGGTCGTAATCTAGCTCTTTTCCCGAATGTGATGTTGATGGACAACCCTTCGACACAAATTCGATATGTAAAACCTGTATCCGTAAACCGAGCGGAAGTTACTGTATATTGTATTGCTCCCGTTGGGGAGGGAACAGAGGCACGGGCGGCACGACTAAGAAAGTTTGAGGATTTTTATTTGACAGCTGGAATGGCAACGTCTGATGATATGGCCGCATTAGAAGACACGATGACTGGAAGCCGGGCGATGCAAGCTAGATGGAATGATTTTAATAGAGGTCTCAAAACAATGACTATCGGCCCTGATGAAGGAGCGAAGGCGGTAGGCTTTGATCCAGTCTCAAGCAGTGAGAGTTGGGAAAATGAAACACTGTTTTTCGGATTTTATCGTCGTTGGCGAAAAATGATGTCCAATATCCCGGACTAACGTATTTATAAAAAATGAAAATAGATCCAGAAATTTGTATTGAGGTTGAAACCCTAATTAATAAGGAAACGACTTTACTTGATCGACACTTGTGGGACGATTGGATTGATTTATTTACCGAAGATGCATGTTATTGGGTTCCCTCTTGGGTCGATGAGGAAGAAACCGTTGGAGATCCGGAGACACAACTCAACCTAATGTATTTCAAAAATCGCGGAGGACTAGAAGATAGAATATTTCGTATCGAAACCCGAGATTCATATGCCTCCCTACCACTTGATCGTACCGTTCATATCGTTAGCAATATATTAGTATCCCATGTTGAAGAGGACGTGGTTTTTGCTACTGCAAATTGTTTGGTTCATTCATTTGGTAAGCATGGCAGTCAAAATAGGGCTAGTCTGTACGATTATAAATTGAGACAAGTCGACATGGGGGTAAAAATATTACAAAAAAAAATAACTTTAATTGATGACCTTCTTGAGGGTCCTGTCGATATTTATCATCTTTAGGATAAGTAAAAAATGCTTGCTGTTTGTAAAATTAGTGAAGGTGTAGGTGGTATTGCCGTTGAAGAACGGGAACCTAGAGATCCTGAAGCGAAGGAGATTCTCGTTAAAGTGGCGGCGGCAGGTATTTGTGGGACTGACATGCAAATCTATCACTGGGCACCGCGAATGGCGAGGCGGATGGCATTGCCGCGTGTATTAGGACATGAAGTTTGTGGTTATGTAGTCAAGGTTGGTAAGGGAGTATCCAACGTAATGGTAGGAGACTACATCAGCCTTGAGAGTCATGTCTACTGTGGAACCTGCAGACAATGCCGAATGGGGAATGAACATCTTTGTATTAATACCACTTACCCCGGAATAGATTTTGATGGGTGCTTTGCCGAATTCTTAACTGTTCCGTCCCAGATTGCTTGGAAAAATCCCAAAGATATGCCAATAGAAGTAGCGGCAATGATGGAACCTTTTGGGATCTCTGTTCATGCAACCCTCGCCGGTTCTGGCGTAGCTGGTCGCACAGTTATGATAAATGGGTGTGGACCTATCGGTTTGATGAATGTTGCTGCTGCGAGGGCACTCGGTGCAACTCGGATTATCTCATGTGATATAAACCCCATTCGTTTGAGAAATAGTAAAAAAATGGGAGCGGATTTAGCTGTTAACCCATTAGAACAGGATCTGCAGGCAATTGTGAGTGATATCACAAATGCTGCTGGCGTAGATGTAGCAATAGAGTATTCAGGGTCTGAGAAAGGATTTAATGCTTGTTTTGAAGCACTTTCCAAAGGTGGTGATTTAAGGTTAGTCGGTGCGCCACCGAAGGCAATACCGGTTGATTTCACTCAATGGTTACTGAAATGTCCCGAGATGCAGAATATACATGGAAGACGTATTTGGGATAGTTGGCAGGTGGCCGCTGGGCTCCTTTCTTCTGGCGCTGTTGATTTAAGTCCTATTCATAGCCATTCTCTCTCAATTGCCGAAGGTCTGCAGGGATTTGATCTAATTTTGAATGGTAAAGCTCTGAAACCATTGATTATTCCATAAATTTAATCTGGAAATAGTAATATGAGTAAATTTAGTGTTGCTTTGGTATTTGAAGATGGTCGCAGTGAACACATACGTGTAGACGAAGATGATACTATTTATTTGGCCTGTCTGCGTAATAAAATCCGGATTTTAACAGATTGTCTTGAGGGTGCGTGTGCTACTTGCAAAGCACACTGCGTGGAGGGTGATTATGACCTTGATGACGTATCGGAAGAGGCATTGTCGGAGCAAGAATTGGAAAAACGGTTAGTGCTTACTTGTCAAATGCACCCGCGTTCTGACTGTGTCATAGAATTTCCGTATGATTCAAAACTCGCAATCAAGCAGGAACCAAAAAATTGGGCCTGCAAGGTAATTTCTGTGGAGAAGGTTTCATCTACGGTAATGCGCTTAGATCTTGAAATTAATAGAAACCAAGATGACTATTTGGCGTTTTTGCCCGGTCAATATGTAAATTTGTCTGTTCCGGGTACTAATGCGCTGCGCTCTTATTCATTTGCTACTTCCCCGCATGATCTGGAAAAGGTTAGTTTCTTTATCAAGGTTATTGAAAATGGTTCGATGAGTTCATACGTTAGCAATCGTGCCAAAGTCGGTGATATTATAACGATGACAGGCCCTTTCGGTCATTTTTATTTACGCGAACCGGTAAGGCCAATCGTCATGGTTGCAGGCGGGACTGGCTTGGCTCCAATGTTATCGATGTTTGATCATATGATTGAAGTTGGGACAACCTCGTTCCCTATACGTTTACTCATCGGGGCAAATGAACCCTCCGATTTATTTTATCTTGATAGGATAGAAAATTATATATCCGCCGGACTTTCTTTAAAAAGCGAAGTAGCGGTTGTTAAAGGGAATTCAAATTGGTCGGGCAAAGTGGGCCACATCACTAATTTTTTAAGGGATGAGTTGATACAAGAAGAAGCAGATATTTATCTCTGTGGCCCTCCGCCCATGATTGAGGCTTCCGAAAGGTGGCTGGTTGAAAAGGGTATAGATAAAAAATTCGTTCATTCTGAGAAATTTGTTCCAAGTAAGGTCTGAAATGTCCAAGCCAATAGTAATTCGACAGGGGTTAGTAATTGATGGAACTCGTGCAGAACCATTTCGTGCTGACGTTGCAATAGAAAATGGAAAAATCATTGATATTGGCAATGATATTTCAACCGGCAATGCTGAAACAGTTGACGCAAAAGGTAAATTTATTTCTCCAGGTTTTATTGATATAAAGACGCATTCGGATTGGACATTACCTCTTATGCCTCAAGGCGAGAGTAAAATTCGCCAAGGGGTTACAACTGAAGTTATTGGACACTGCGGATATTCCTGCGCTCCAGCACTGCCTGGAAAAGTGGAGGCTTTGGCGGAATACCTTAGTCCAAGCGCTCCATGGTTATCCTTCAAAGAAACAGGTTTTGCAGATTATTTAAACTTTTATCCAGCTTTGTCGGTCAACACTATACATTTAGTCGGGCACAATACCCTTAGGCTGATGACTATGGGTATGGAGGATCGTCCTCCAACAAGTGCCGAGCTGAGACATATGATTTTACTTTTACAAGAGGCCCTAGCGGCCGGAGCATTGGGGATGTCGACCGGTCTATTTACTGCGCCCGGTTCATTCTCCGAAACAGAAGAGCTTGTAGCTCTTGGGCGAGTTCTTGAGGCTGAAGGGGGACGTTATTTTACTCATCTCCGGAACGAAGGTAATTCAGTTTTTGATGCTATTCAGGAAACAATGGAATTTTCTGAACAGGTTGGTGTGCATGTTCAAATTGTTCATATGAAGTTATCGGGGTTAGATAATTGGGGTGGAGCGTCTAAGGCTATGGATCTTTTTTCACAAGCAAGGGCAATGGGCACTGCTATTGATTGTGATATTTATCCATATACAGCAGCAAGTAATCCGCTACGAAATTTAATGCCCTCTTGGTTACAGGAAGGTGGAATAGAGGGAACCTTGGCCAAGCTTTCTAATATGGATATGAGAGCTCGTTTAAGGCGGGAAATAGACCAGGATGGCCTAAATAACTTTGGACGAATTCCTTCATGGGATGCAGTGAGAATTTCTATTTCTCCCAATTTACCTCATTTTGCCGGTCGTACTATCGCTAGTCTTGCTGAAGAACGTAAAATTGACCAATTTGAAATGGCTTTAAATTTCATTGTTGAGGATCATGGGCAGACACGGGTTCTAGTAGAGTCAATTTCAGAAAATGATGTAAGGGATTTTGTAAAAGATCCTAATGTCATGATTGGTTCAGATGGTAACTCGGTAGCACCAGTTGGAACAACGGGGCAGGGACGACCTCATCCTCGTTTTTATGGCACATTTGCTAAGGTTTTGGGTCATTATTGCCGAGACCTTGGTTTGTTGTCCTTTCAAGATGCCATATACAAGATGACTGGTGCGTCAGCGAAGGCTTTGGGTTTGAAGGATAGGGGGGTTCTAAAAAAGGGGTTTAAGGCGGATATTACAATTTTTGATCCGGATAAAATAGCTGAGAAAGCAACGTATGAAGATCCTCATCAGTTTGCTACTGGAGTGGAAGCTGTATTTGTAAACGGGGTTAAAACTCTTCATGGTGATCAACATACCGGAGCGCTATCAGGACAAACGCTAAGAAGGCAAAGTGATTTTCTTTAAGTTTTAAGAATGGTATTTTAGGTCTTGATTTTGTTTCCTAAATATTTATTTGTAATCTAGACCAAAATGGTCCTATATAATAGGACTAATTTGGTCCTTTTTATCAACTGTGAGCTTTAATTTTGATAAAACTTAGTCGATTAGCTGATTATTCAATTGTTTTGATGAGTCAACTCGCTAGCCGCCCGGCATCATTGATGCAAGGGCCGGACTTAGCTTTGGTAACAGGTATTCCAGTGCCAACTGTATCTAAAACATTGAAGTTACTCTCAAATGCAAGTCTTATTGAATCTCAACGAGGTGCCAAAGGCGGTTATGCGCTTATTCGTTCTGCATCTGATATACCGGTTATTGAAATCATAGTTGCTGTTGATGGACCAATTGCGTTAACCGATTGTACGGTGGAGGAGGATGGTGCCTGTAACATTGAGGCCCTTTGCCCTACTAAGACTAATTGGCGTAAAATCAATAATGCTGTAGTGAAAGCGTTGGAAGATGTGACGCTCGCCGATATGATGCCGGAGATGGTTTCGATTTTACCTCATCGGCCCTTCGAGCCTGCACCTCAACAATCCGAGCAGGGAGGAAAAATTGGCTGAAGTAAGCGTTTCATCACCTGAAAAATTCGCCGAAGATAAAGAATATAAATATGGTTTTGTTACAGAAATAGAATCCGAATTGGCCCCAAAAGGGCTGAATGAAGATATTGTTCGCTATATTTCCGAAAAAAAGGATGAACCTGATTGGTTATTAGAATGGCGATTAGAAGCATACAGGCAATGGCTGGATATGGCGGAACCCGATTGGGCCTTGGTGAATTATCCTAAAATTGATTATCAGGATTCCTACTATTATGCCGCGCCAAAGTCAGATGGTCCGAAAAGTTTGGACGAAGTAGATCCCAAGTTACTAGAAACGTATGAGAAACTCGGAATTCCCCTACATGAGAGGGCAGCTTTAGCCGGCGTGGCTGTGGATGCAGTATTTGATAGTGTTTCTGTGGCTACTACCTTTAAAGATAAGCTCGAAGAAGTTGGAGTAATTTTTTGTTCTATAAGTGAGGCGGTGAAGGAACACCCTAACTTAGTTCGTAAGTATATTGGTTCAGTGGTACCTCAGGGAGATAACTTTTTTTCTACCCTTAATTCAGCTGTCTACAGCGACGGTACATTTGTTTATGTCCCAAAAGGCGTGCGGTGCCCCATGGAATTGTCTACCTACTTTCGGATCAATGCTGCTAAGACGGGTCAGTTCGAGAGAACTCTAATCGTTGCTGATGAAGGGTCCTATGTAAGTTATTTGGAAGGTTGTACGGCCCCCATGCGCGATGAAAACCAGTTACATGCGGCGGTAGTCGAGTTGATTACTCATGAAAACGCGGAAATAAAATATTCCACGGTGCAAAATTGGTATCCCGGTAATGAAGAGGGGGTTGGAGGAATATATAATTTCGTAACTAAGCGTGGCCTATGCAAAGGCAACAATTCTAAGATTTCATGGACACAAGTTGAAACCGGTTCAGCAGTAACTTGGAAGTACCCCAGTTGTGTATTAGAAGGAGATAATTCTGTTGGTGAATTTTACTCCGTCGCATTGACCAATAATTACCAACAAGCTGATACCGGAACCAAAATGATACATTTGGGTCGTAATACATCCAGTACTATAATTTCTAAGGGTATCTCAGCTGGCAAAGGTCAAAATACGTATCGGGGTCTTGTTAAAATTCTTGGAGGTGCGGACAGCGCCCGCAATTTTACACAATGTGACTCATTATTGATAGGTGATCAGTGTGGCGCGCATACAGTCCCTTACATTGAAACAGCTAACCCTACGGCACAAGTCGAACACGAAGCAACAACTTCGAAAATCAGCGAAGATCAGATGTTTTATGTTATGCAACGCGGCATGTCAGCGGAGGATGCAGTTTCATTAATAGTTAATGGATATTGTAAAGAGGTGTTAAAAGAACTTCCAATGGAGTTTGCTGTAGAAGCACAAAAACTATTAGAAGTGAGTCTTGAGGGTAGCGTTGGTTAACTCAGAATTTTTGGGGTAATGAAAGAATGCTTTTAATTAATAATCTTCATGTAACGGTTCAGGGAAAAAAAATCCTTAATGGGGTAAACCTTGAGATTGCAGCCGGAGAAGTACATGCCGTTATGGGCCCAAATGGATCAGGAAAAAGTACGTTATCTTATGTACTTTCGGGTCGTGAAGGGTACAAAATTACGGACGGTGAAATTGTTTTTAATGGCAAAAATTTGTTGGACTTTGATGTACATGAACGTGCCGGAGAAGGTGTATTTTTGGCGTTCCAATACCCGGTGGAAATACCGGGGGTATCTAGTATGAATTTTTTGCGTACCTCTTTAAACTCAATTAGAGCCTATCGGGGTGAAGAGCCAATTTCTGCGGTAGATTTTCTTAAGTTGGTTAGACAAAAAGCAGAGACTTTGGGAATGGATGATAAACTACTTCAACGTAACGTAAATGTAGGTTTCTCTGGTGGAGAAAAAAAGCGTCACGAAGTATTACAAATGTCTCTATTAAACCCCAAATTCGCTGTCCTTGATGAAACTGACTCAGGTCTTGATATTGATGCACTTAAAGCTGTTGCTGATGGTGTTAATGCGCTTCGCTCGCCAGATCGGTCGTCCTTAGTAATCACACATTATCAGCGGTTATTGGGTTACATTATTCCAGATTATGTACATGTTCTTTCAGAGGGAAAGATTGTAGCGTCTGGTGATAAAGAACTCGCCCTTGATTTGGAAAAGAAAGGGTACACCGGCCTAAATCAAATTCAAGCAGCTTAAATAGGAACCTGATTATAATGCAAAGCGTTCAGTCTCCTAAAGATCACAACATTTCAAGTTTTCTTGCGCGTTATAATGCACGGCGTGATGAGCTGCCAGGCGCTCGTAATTTGCGTGAAAAAGCTGTAAAAGTTTTTCAGGACATTGGACTGCCATCTCGCAAAACCGAGACATGGAAATATTCTGATTTAAGGCATCTGTATCTCTCTGATTTTGATTTACCCACTGTTAGAAAGGTTAATTCCGAATTACTCGCACCATTTATTTTGGAAGGTGCTAACATCATAGTATTTGTTGACGGTATCTTTTCTTCTGCTCTGTCAAAAACTGATGGGATTGAAGGACGAACCGATTTTCAAACACTTTCTAATTTTCTTAAAGCCGAAAACAAACGTGATCCTTGGTACAGTATAACAGATATTAAAAGAGCCGGCCTTACGGCTTTAAATACACTTTTAATGCATGATGGGATGGTTTTACAAATCCCCGCGAATGTAACTATTAAAAACCCGATCCAAGTTATTTTCCTTAATTCAGAGAATTCTTCTGTGGAGACACATCTCAGAAACTTGATAACGATTGGAGAAAACAGTACTGCGACAATTATGCAGTCCTATATAACACTTGGGATCTCAACTAGTTTTTGTAATGTAGTGACAGAAGTGACTTTGGCGAAAGGTGCTAATCTGAGACAGATTATTCATCAGGATCTCGGAGAAAAAAATTGGAATATTGGACAAACCACGGTGCAATTAGAAGAAAATGCACATTTTGATAATTTTGTTCTTTCTTCTGGTGCACGCAAAGCTCGTTCCGAAATTTGTGTCAAATTAAATGGCAAAGAAGCAAATTGTTCTTTGAAAGGCCTTGCTCTGGTTCGTGGTAATCAGCATTGTGATAATACAACAGAAGTTATCCATAACACATCGAATTGTCGTAGCAGCCAACTTTATAAAAACGTCTTAGATAATAAGTCTCGCACAGTTTTTCAGGGACGTATCTTTGTTGCCCCGGATTCGCAAAAAACCGAAGCTTTTCAAATGAGTAGAAACTTACTCCTGTCGCGGGGTGCTCAGGCCGATAGTAAGCCGGAACTAATTATTTATGCGGATGATGTAAAATGTAGTCACGGTGCTGCTGTGGGAGACCTAGACCAAAATGCGCTTTTTTATCTAAAGTCGAGGGGCATAGACCCACAAACGGCACATATTATGATGGTAGAGGCATTTGTCTCTGACCTTATGGAACCGTTGTGTGATGACGAAATTAAGACTCATCTCGAGGGTTTTATTACTTCATGGTTATTAAATGTTGAAACCGAAAAGATGCAGGGAGTGGCATAAGCATGGCGACAAAGGTGGTAGGCGAAATAACTCACCCGGTTTTTGATGTAAATGCTTTGCGTCAGGATTTCCCAATTTTAACGGAAGAGGTTTACGGAAAACCGTTTACATATCTTGACAGTGCAGCAAGTGCTCAAAAGCCTCGCCAAGTGATAGAAGCTATTTCTAAGGTCTATAGCACTGAATATTCCAATGTGCACCGTGGCGTGCACTATATGAGTCAAAAAGCTACTGACGCGATGGAGGAAGCGAGAGAGAAAATAAGAAGTTTTATTA
>PATI01000075.1 GCA_002712335.1 Rhodospirillaceae bacterium
AGAAGACAAATTTGGGCGTTGAAGGGTCAGGGGACTTGGGAAGGTAACAAGGCGCTTGTCACCAGTAAGATAAAATCTAAGTTATTTTCTTTGACTGGCTCCATTGGTGTACACCTTAGGAAGGATGAGGCAATTAAAGGTCTTTTTAGAGGTATTTTTAACGTTGGGTGTTGCGGTCTTGAATATATTAAAATAGCTAGTAGCGAAATAGATTTTGCACATTTCCGTCGGGTTAAACCTTGGGACCATGCTGCTGGTTACATCGTGATAAAAGAGGCAGGAGGTGTTAGTAGGGAACTAGGTGGTGGAGATTATAAATTAACAGTTACTCCAGAAAATGGTTTATTGGTAACTAGTAATGAGTATTTATATAACTGTGTCGAGAAAAAGTTATTATCTGTTTTAGACAATTAATTATTTTTTGTTTCGGACCAGAGTTTTTCCATTTCCTCTTCTGAGAAATCCTTAAAGGGTTTGTTTAATATTTTGATTTTTTCTTCCATTAACTGAAATCTGTTAACAAACTTTTCATTTGCACTACGAAGAGAATTTTCAGGATCTACCTTTAAATGCCGCGCCAAATTTACACACGTAAATATTAAATCGCCTATTTCTTCTTTAATTCCTTCTTGATTTCCTTGTTGGAGCTCCGTCCGAATTTCTTCCAGTTCTTCTAGTACCTTCTCAAATACTGGCTCCGAAGTTTTCCAGTCAAATCCGTCATTTGCCGCTCGGTTTTGGATTTTTTCGGCCCGTGTTAAGGCGGGTAGGGCTTTAGCAATCCCGTCTAACGATGACTTATAGTTGTTGTTAAGCCTTCTTTCGTCAGCTTTTATCTTTTCCCATGTTTCCTCAATAAATTCTGGCTGGTTGTCTTCGTTTTTAAAAATATTTGGATGACGGTCTATCATTTTTTTAATTATTCCGATGACGACATCATTGAAATCAAATAAATTTAATTCAGAAGCCAATTCGGCATGGAATACAATTTGAAATAGTAGATCACCTAATTCTGCCTTTAATGCTTTATGGTCTTTTGAATTTATAGCATCGAGGACCTCATATGCTTCTTCAATGGTGTACGGTGCAATCGTATCAAAGTTTTGTTTTTTGTCCCAAGGACAACCATCTTCTTTGTCCCGAAGCGTTTTGATTAACTGTATTAGAGCCATTATAGGTGTTAAATTAGAATATTGAATCATTTAAAGTATAAATAAACGGTAGTAAGTAATTGTTAATAAACTATTAATAGGGAATAACATCATAATGTCGCATAATATATATTATGTAGAAAGTTTAACTAATTAAGAAAGGTTTATCACCAAATTATCATAAGCAGGTTCAACGCCCTTGGGTAATTTATTCTTCATGGTATCATAGTCTGTCTGAAAATTCATATGTGTTAAGTAAGCCCTCTTAGGTTTTACGATATCTATCCATGCGAGTGTCTGCATTAAATTAGCGTGTGTTGGGTGTTTGTCGCCATCACGAAGACAATCTACAATCCAGCAGTCCAAACCCCTCAAGCGTTGCAATACCTGATTAGATAATCTTACGACGTCGGTTGAATAGGCAAAATTTCCAAAATGAAAGCCGAGAGATGAGCATATACCATGATCCTGGAACAATCTTTTGATCTTAAATGGTCCCAGACACCATTCATCTGATGTGATTTCATTTGGTATTAGTATGGGCCTATATAAATCATTATTATTTTTGGTTCCTTCAAATAGGTATCCAAATCTTGTTTTTAGATTTTTTAAAACCTGTTTTTCAGCGAAAACATCAATCTTTTTTGTCATATTTCTTTGAATACCGCGTAAATCGTCTATTCCCATTACATGATCTGCATGTTCGTGGGTGTACAGCACAGCATCAATTTTTTTGCATTTTGCATCTATTAATTGGGCATGAAGGTCAGGAGATGTATCAATTAGTATATAATATCCATCTTTTTCAATTAAAATAGAAGGACGCCGCCGACGATTTTTTGGATTGTTAGGATTACAAAGCCCCCAATCCCCGGTGATTGTCGGTACTCCGCTCGAAGGACCACATCCAAGTACTGTTATTTTCATAATTTTTAATTCTCTAAAGCATGAGCCTTAGAAAATAACCTAAAGAAGTTGTCAGTAGTGGTTTTAATAAATGTATTTAAATTAAGTTCTTTTATATCTGCTCCCTTTTGGGCTGTGTATATAATAAATGAAGGCTCATTTCTCTTACCACGTTTGGGTACAGGCGCAAGAAAGGGCGAATCAGTTTCTAATAGAAGTTTATCCAAAGGTATATTTTTAATAATGGATCGGAGCTCCTCAGCGTTTTTAAAAGTTAATATTCCGGATAATGATAGATAAAACCCTAATTCTATGGCTACTTCAGCCAATATCTTGCCGCTTGAAAAACAATGTAAAACGCACGGAAAGGTTCCCCTTTTTGTTTCTTCTGTAAGAATTCTGATCATATCTTGGTCAGCATCTCGGCTGTGAATTATCAAAGGTAATTGCGTAATTCTTGATGCTTCGATATGAGTTAGAAAACTCTTTTCTTGTGCATTACGTGAGCTATTTTGGTAATAAAAATCTAATCCGGTCTCCCCTATCCCGATAACTTTGGGGTTTTCAGCGGTTTGGGTTAAATCCTCCACAGTTACTTCAACTTCTTCTTCAACATGATGCGGATGAATCCCAACAGAGCAGAAAATTCTCGGGTCTTTAACAGCGACTGATAAAACCTGGTTAAATTTGCTGTAATGGGTGCAGATCGTAACAAGCAATTTAACATTGTTTTCAAAGGCTCTTTGGATTGTTTCATCCCGATCTTCATCAAAGTTATCAAAATCAAGATGACAGTGGCTATCTACCAGCATTAAAAACTTCCTGCTCTCTTGTTGGTTTAGTTTATTTGAGACAAATTATTTCAGAACTAGATTATAAAAAAGGTCGCCGTTTGGCGACCTTTTTAACTTTATATTAAAACTAAGTTTATTTGCCGAATATCAACTTTCTAACTTCTTTAATAACTTTAGGTGAAGAAGCTTTGAGTGCATTTCTAACGATAGATTGTATTTTTTCGCCGGAACTGGGTATGAGTCTCAGGCGTCGTTTCTTTAACTCTGCTTCGAACGCAGGGTCGGCATTCATTTTATCGTAAGCTGTTCGCAAAGCAGTAATTCTAGCTTTAGTGACCCCCGGGGGCATTGTAACACCACGTCCAATTGGACCCATCGATGCTATAAAGGCCACTAAAGGCTTTTCAGAGTCTTTTACTAAATCGGCTAACATAGGTATATCTGGTAACGCAGGGTCCTTATCAACGCCATTTTGTAGGATTGCTCGAGCAAAAGGTCGCTTTCCTCTAAACCAGTGAGGTACCTTGGAATCCCAAGTAAGCCAATTAAAACTCGACATCTGAGCTTCTCCCTGCTCGATTGCAAGAATTGACCTAGAAGATCCTTTATATCCGGTGACAAACCGCATTTTTAATCCAAGCAAAGCCGATGCAAGCTTAGGGTTCATATATCCGGAGTTTGTCTTACCACTGTTAGCCCCTATTACCTGAATTTTTCTTAGGTCTTGCCATTTTTTTACACCGGAGTCGGAGCGGACAACCAACACGGAATTCGTTTGGTTTGATGACCCGAGCCATTGGAACTTATTGGCATCATATCTCATTCTATCCGGGCGCAATAATTGGTTCACAACGGCGGCATCTAACGGAACCATTCCAAATGTACCGTTTTTAGGAGCGACGTTGTATGTGAAATTCATTGCCTTTGCTCCACCAGCACCGGGCCGATGTTGCACAATTACATTAGGGTTTCCAGGAATATGTTTTCCCAAATGATTTGCGAAAGTTGAACCATATTTGTCATAGGTACCACCGGGACCATATGGAATTGCAATGGTTATTGTTTTGCCCTTATAAAATTCTGCGATATCTGCTTTTGCCGCGGTAGAGGCGACTAAGCCGGCTACTATGGCAGCAGTGAGAGCAATATGATTACTTTTAAACATCTATGACAGTCTCCCCATGTCTATTACTAATATTTAGTTTAAGTAAAATGATTTATTTTTTACTGCAAGAGGTTAAGCATAAGAAGTTATTGTTTCAAGGTCTATGATTTAATCATTGTTTGAAGACTCTAAAAATCTCGGAAATACACCCTCTGGCTTTGGTAAAATAGTGTCAGGTTTTAGTGCAAATTCACTTAATGGATCATGGTTAGGTGGAGGTCCAATAAAAGAAAAATTTCTGTTTTCTAAATCGACTGAGAGTTGGTCAAGTATTTTTGAAGATGCATCAGGCATAAATGGTTGTAAAATAATAGCAAACAGTCGAATAACCTCCATTAATGTATAAAGTACATTTTCCATCCCTTGAGGGTTGGTTTTTTTCAGTGACCATGGTGCAGCCTCATCAATTGTCTGATTGGCATTTCTTATAATCCGCCAGACTTCTTCTAGTGCTTCGTGGAAAGCTTGTTGATCAATTTTTTCACGGATCTTTGGAAGGAGAGAATAGGCTTCCTTCAATGTTTGAAAAACTGGAAAATCTCGGATACTTTCTTCTTCGTAGTTAGGAACTTTTTCTCCACAGTTTTTGTATACCATAGACAACACCCGCTGACACAAGTTGCCCAAGTCGTTGGCGAGATCTCCATTTATACGATTCATCATGGCTCTTCTCGAAAAGTCACCGTCATTACCGAAGGGTACTTCTCTAAACAAAAAATATCTAACCTGATCCAAACCATATGTTTCAATAATTTCATTAGGCTCTATTATATTTCCAACAGACTTGGAAATTTTTTTACCTTCATTAGTCCACCAGCCATGCGCAAAAACCCGTTTATGAATATCCATACCGGCACCCATTAAAAATGCTGGCCAATACACCGCATGAAAACGCAATATATCTTTTCCAACCATATGGAGATTAGCAGGCCACCATTTAGAAAAAGATTTATCCTCAACAGGATATCCCACAGCAGTTATATAGTTTGTTAAGGCATCTAACCAAACATACATTATATGATCTGTATCATCGGGGACTGGCACACCCCATTTGAAACTGGTACGCGAAATTGAAAGATCCCGTAAGCCACCTTTTACAAAACTAATTACCTCATTTCTACGTGATTTGGGTGCAATAAAATCAGGATTTTCTTGATAGAAATTTAATAAAGGTTCCTGCCATTCTGATAAATTAAAAAAATAGCTTGGCTCCTCGACCCATTCTACCTCGGCTCCTGAAGGAGCTACCTTCCCTCCCCCTTCCAATTCGGTAAGTTCGCTCTCATCGTAAAACGCCTCGTCTCTAACCGCATACCATCCCGCATAAGTTCCAAGGTAAATATGTCCGTTGTCCTTCAATTTTTTCCAAATAGCCTGCGCCGCAATAATGTGACGTTTCTCAGTTGTACGTATAAAGTCATCATTCGAAAAATTCATAGAGACAGCTAAGTCTTGAAAATTTTTGGAGACACGATCTGTAAATTCCTGGGGATGTATGCCGGCTGCTGAGGCGGATTTTTCGACTTTTTGACCATGCTCATCGGTCCCAGTCAAAAAGTGAACCTCAAATCCATCTAGTCTCTTAAACCGAGCGATTACATCGCAGGCCAATGTTGTGTAAGCATGTCCGATATGAGGAACGTCATTAACATAATATATCGGAGATGTAATATAATACTTTTTATCGCCGGTCATACCGTTTACTCACAGATCTAGAGTGATTTCATCCTCTGGCGGCACCTTTAAGAGCTTCAAATATGTTTATTAATACATGTTTTCGATCTAAATTTAATTGGTTTGTTTGGCGGGCCAACACATTGATCTTCTCCCATACCTCTAACCAGTGATCAACCCTTGTTTGTTTAGCGAGCCTTGCAGCGCACCCTTCTTCTTCGGGAAGGATATCCGGAATTACGTTTCCTTTGGCGGTCATGCGCGCTAATCGACTGATCCACCAGGCAAGTAATTCTATAACCAGATAAAAGTGTTTTTCGGCTCCTTGACGGGCGAGTTGATCTCCAAATTTATGTAATGCTGTTGAGTTAATATCAGGAAGGTACCTAATTAAAGACACAAGCTCAGCATATAGTGCTAATCCATTTTCATTGGATAACTGAAGCGCTCTGCCAGGACATCCTTCGGATAATTGTTCTAAAACGCCTATATCCTCTTCACTAATATCTGCTTTAAGCTCACTTATTATAGCCTTGAAGTCATTGGCGTTTAAAGGAGCCATTTTAATTTTACAACAACGCGAATGAATAGTCGGAAGTAATTGGCCGGGTGCGTGAGAAACAAGTAATATCAATGCTTTATCTGGTGGTTCCTCCAATATTTTAAGGAGAGCATTAGCGGCGTTTAAATTCAGCTCATCAGCACTGTCTATAACTAGTACTCGCCAACCACCCTCTGAGGCGGTTCTTCTTAGAAAATCGCCTGCAGTTCGAACACTTTCAATAGGGATTGAAGATTTAAGACGGTTTGTCTCTTTATCGACTGGACGTTCAAGTGTCATCAGGTCTGCATGCCCTCCTGAAGCCACTCTTTTGAAAACTGGGTCATCACATTCAATTTCCAGGTTAGCCTCGATGTCCCCGAAAAGATTTATTCCCGTCTTCTCGTCCCTTTTACTTGCTAAAACAAATCGCGCTATTCGGAAAGCTAGCGTAGCTTTTCCTATACCTTTAGGGCCGCTCAAGAGCCAAGCGTGGGGAATGCGACCGGAATTCCAAGAAGTAAGGAATGTTTGTTCAACAGTTTGATGTCCATAGAGAAAAGGGTTTAATCTTGGCTGAAGCGAAATGATTTGATTGTCCAATACTGTTCTAACCCTCGTTGTCTGCGTGAGATAATTTATAACGCTCATTTACTAGATTGATAATCCTATTGGAAATCACCTCCTCTTTTTCATCAGCGTTAATTACGACACAACGTTGAGGATTATTACTAGCAATTTTTAGAAATGCTTCCCGGAGTGTTTGGTGAAAGGGTATCCCCATTTTTTCATAACGAGTTTCGTCGACCCCTCGTTTTTCTGCTCGCTTGAGCCCAATCTCAATTGGTAAATCAAGAATTATTGTAAGGTTTGGGTTTAGTTGGCTTGTGACGATTTTATTTAGTTGATTTATAATTTTCAGATCAACACCTTGAGAAAACCCCTGATAAGCAAAGGTTGAATCAGTATATCTATCACAAAGTATCCATTGACCGGAGAGAATAGCTGGTTGTATCAAATTTGTTATGTGTTCGTAACGCGAGGCATAATGAAGTAATGTTTCTGTTAAGGGTGACCACCGGTCAGTTTTACCATTCACCAATAATTCTCGAATTAATTCACCGGCCGAAGTACCCCCAGGTTCTCGAGTTGCAATCACTGGGATATTCAAACCTTTTAGGTACTTCTCTAAAAGGCGTAACTGCGTGGACTTTCCAGTCCCCTCGCCGCCTTCAAAAGTTATGAAAACTCCTTTTGTCATTTAATTCATGAATTATTAATAGCGTTTCATTTTATTTGTTGCCCAATAGTAGGTATTTAAATGCAGTGGACAAACGTCCAAGACTGCCTTGCTGCTGAACCTCGGTAGCCACAGTAACTGGAATTTTGATAGTATTTAGATTATCTGCCTCCACCAAAATAAGTCCTACTTGATCTCCTTTCTTTATCGGTGCGGGTATAGGGCTGTCATATTTTAGTTTCACCTTTAAACTACGTCGAGCCTTTCGAGTTAATGTCAGTATCAGAGGCTTTCCAAAAACTAAGGAGACCTTTCTTTGTTTACCAAGCCATACATCTGCTTTCTCAATTTCTTCGCCTTTTTTAAACAACGGATATATTACTGTATCCCTAAAGCCCCAATCTAAAAGCCTAGCAGCTTCTGATGATCTTGCTCTTGAACTTTTTAAACCGTTTATAACGAGTAAAAGTCTTCTTCCCTTTCTGACAGCAGACGCAGCTAACCCGTAACCTGAGATTTTCGTATAGCCAGTTTTTAAACCATCGGCCCCAAAATCGTTATATAATAGAGGATTTCTATTACCTTGTTTGATACCCCCATAAGTATACTCTTTTTCCGAAAATAGCTTATACAATTCGGGAAACTCTTGAATCAATTTTGCAGATAATTTTGCGATGTCTCTTGCCGACATATAGTGGTGTTTATCTGGCCAACCTGTAGAATTCGTAAAGGAACTATTCTTAAGTCCTATTTCTCTTGCCTTTCGTGTCATGGCATCAGCGAAAGCTTCTTCAGTTCCCGATATTCCTTCCGCTATGACGATACAGGCATCATTACCAGACTGTACAATTATTCCGTTTAAAAGGTCTTTAACAGATACACGTTTGTTGACCATAACAAACATTTTAGAGCCCCCTTTTCGCCAAGCTCTTCGACTTACCAAAAATTGGTCATCTAAATTTAAACTTCCCGACCTGAGACGGTCGAAAACCATATAAACTGTCATTAATTTACTCATCGATGCCGGGGGCATTGGAGTATCAGAATTTTTATCTATTAAAGTTGTATTAGTTGTTAAATCATAAAGAATGACGTTGGGTGCGGAAGTCTGAATGTCTTTTGCTGTAATTTCAACGGGGCATATTGTTAGAAATATAATAACTGCAAATGTAATAAATTTTAAATTTAACACTTACTTCCTCTCGGTGTCATAGTTTAGTTCAATTATCTATTTATTTAATTATTTTTATTCCACGATAAGTTTTGCAGTGGGGTAGCCACTAGCAATGACTTGATTGAGTAACTCATCACCTTGTTTTACATTTGGAGCAGGTCCAACTTGTACCCTAAAATAACGGCGTTTTCCAATTATAGCCTCTACGACACGCGTTGGCCCTAGGGGATCTAGTAACTTTTGCATTTTTTCAGCAAGATCACGATAAACAAATGCACCAGCCTGTACAAAAATTCTTTTGGTTTTAGGTATTGGAACAAGTGTAACGACGTTTGTGTCATTTTTATGGTCGAGAAATTTCGTGGTTATTCTTGATTGGGGCCGAGGTTTTTTATGGATACGGGTTGTAACCTTCTGTTTGCTTCCCAATTTTACTACACTTACGTCCTCCCGCTTGGCCTTTGCAAAAAATGTTTTATCCTTTTGTGCGAGCATCGCTATTCTTCGACTTTCATCGGCAATAATTTCTACTTTTACAAGGGCAGTGCCTGCGCGTTTGAAGCCAAGTAACTGTGCAGCTCTTCTTGATAAATCAATTATTCTATTTTTTGCAAACGGGCCACGATCATTGACTCTTATGTTCATCGCCCGTCCGTTTTCTAAATTAGTTA
Organism: Rhodospirillaceae bacterium; assembly: GCA_002712335.1. The sequence goes on from PATI01000075.1 coordinate 9,317, forward strand.
CTCTAACGATGCTTGGCATTGGAAGTGTCCGGTGTGCGGCGGAAACTGTGTTCATATCGAATATTTCGCCATTGGCAGTTTTCTTTCCGTGAAACTGGGGCCCGTACCACGATGCTACCCCTTTTTCTACATATCCGTAGTTCACTGCCGGATAATACCAGATTCCCTTTATCTGATATGGCTTGCCAATTTTGTATGTACCTTTACTGGTCTTTGTTACCGTATTCGTAATTTTTTTTACCGTATGCGTCGCTAATTTGATCTCAGCGCATGCACCCAACAACATTAGTGCGGGTATAAATAATATAAACTTGCGGAACATAAATATTTTATCTCTTACCAATGTAATCAGAAAATATTCCTACGGTAATTCCATAGAGGTGTGCACAGTTATACGACAAAATCGCCGCGTAATTATTATAAGTTAAAAAAGATCTCCCTTTGACCCCATCTGGTTGTACAATGACGCCTGATATATCTACTTTGGGCAAGGGATCCCCATCTGCCCTCCTTATACCCTCTTGGTGCCAGTTTATTAATTTTTTAGGTACTGAAGCCTTAGCTCTGCATCCTTTTGTTAGCCTGCGAGTTGGTGGATAAAGACTTTTAGAATAGTTGATGGGAATTGTAATTTCTCTTCCCCATATCCTATTTCTTCTCCAGCGATGCTGGGCAAGGTAATTTGCTATAGAAGCGAGTACATCTGGGACACTATTCCAAATGTCTCTTCTTCCGTCGCCATCAAAATCTTGAGCATAAGCTAAATAGCTTGATGGCATGAATTGTGGTTGTCCCATGGCTCCTGCCCAAGAGCCAAATAAACTTGTTTGTTCTATGTATCCCCGATTTAACATTTCTAGGACAGAAAATAACTGAGCCCGAAAATATTTTGATCGTCTTTTGTCATAGGCTAAAGTTACAATGGAAGGTATTAGTGGGATATTTGCTTTTACTAGTCCAAACCTTGTTTCTATTCCCCAAATAGCAAGAATGACCCGAGGTGCAACACCATACCTTTCATAAACCATTTTGAGGGTATTCTGATGATTTTTTGCCATCATTTTTCCTCTTTTTATATTTTTTTCTGTGATAACACGTCGAAGATATATATCCAGAGTAAGCTTGAACTCTGATTGGTTTCTGTCTCTTTTAAGAACTCGTTTTATCGGTTTAACGCCACTAAATACCGATTCTATGATTTCCTGTTTTATACCGCGCTCTCGCGCCTCGGTTTTTACCCGTTCAAGCCAAGAAGTGTAATCGAGGTTTTGGCTCTGAGCGACGGGCGCAAAAAAACAGTATAAAATAACCCACAGAGAAAATTTAGCGGGAAATCGTGAGACATTTCTTAACCCGCAACTAAAAAACATTACATGCGCCCTTCCGCATACTACGGTGTCTTTTTGTGCCATAGGCACCCGAATCGAGCAATTAACTCATACATATTGAGGAATTATGCTTGTTGTCTATTTTAAACTCCAATCATTTTGCACATTTTTTTAAATAATGGATGACCTTCTTCTCCAAAACACATGCTTCCGGTAAAATGATGACGATCCTTTAGCTCAATGAACTCTCCTTTATGCCCCGCTTTTTTCCAGGCATTTAAAAATTTTTTTGGCTGACGATGAAATTCAGCTGTGTCATGTTCTGCGCAACCGATGATTAGGGGAGAGGTGGATGTCTTAGGTATATGTCTTATAGCGCTATTTTCCTGCCAATCTTCAACACTAAGATTTAAATAGGAATTTCGATAACTTAAAAAGATAGCTTCTAAGTCATACATTCCACTAATCGCTGTCGCACCTTTAACAAGATCAATCGGCAAGTCATATTGGTTTTGCCAATCGGTAATGAGAACCATTCCACACATGTGTCCACCCGAAGAATGACCTGCTATGAAAATCTTATTCCTGTCCCAACCATAGGTGTCAGCATTAGAATATACCCAAGCAACGGCATCTCTGTTTTGTCTAACCTGATTACTTAAAGTTCCATTTGGAACCTTGGTGAATTCAGTCGTAACCCATGATACCCCTTTGCGAGTGAAGGCTTCGGCTGGAAAGCTATATCCATTTTTACTTCCTCGGGTCCAGGCCCCTCCGTGGAAAAATACAATTACCGGTCCTAGTTCTTTTCCCGCTGTAGGAAAAATATCAACCACCTCGTCTTCATGACCTCCATATGGAACATTAATGATTCCATCTATCTTTTTACGAACTCTCTTACTCGCATTTCCTCGTTCCTCTTGAAATATCCCGGTATCTGGAAACCTTTTACTGTGATCATATTGCCAGTCGAGTTCTTCTTGCGTGTAATTTAAAAAGATTTTTTCATCTCTTTGCTTATCTGCCACCCTTTTTTCTCCTAAGCATTGCTTGATTATATGATTTTGACGCGATCAAAAAAGATTGGCAAGGAATGTAGTTAGGCTGGTTTTTAAATACACTGCTGGGTTATTCTATTTTCAATTATTTTAAAGGAGTGAGATATGAACTTTTCCGGTAAAAAGTGTGTTCCATGCGAAGGTGGATTGTTACCGTTGACGAAAAATGAAGCTGAATCGTTCATGGAAAATATTCCAGGCTGGGATTTATCGAGCGATGGCGATAAGATTAGTCGACGTTTTGAATTTAATAATTTTGTTGCTTCCCTTGATTTTGTGAATAGTCTTGGCTCCCTTGCTGAAGAAGAAGGTCATCATCCAGATATTTCTTTTGGCTGGGGTTACGCTCGGGTTGAATTTATTACTCATGCTATTAATGGCTTGCATGAAAATGATTTCATTATGGCTTCCAAAACAAACATGTTGCTCAAAGAGGGTTGATCATAAATTGAATTTATGACCAAAAACTTATTTCTGATAGGATCTAAATACAAAAGCAGCCAGAAAAAGGGTAGGATAAAATGAGAATTGTTGTAAATGGGATGCAAGCCTTTGGTAAGGCGGTAGTTGATAAGCTGGTAGAGCGTGGAGAAAGTGTTGTCGGCATTTATGGCAGCGACGAAAAACCGGGTGGAAGAAAAGATCCTATAAACGAAGCAGCAGAAACACATGGTATTCCTTTATATCAGTTGCCAAGCTTTAAAACCGATGAGGCTCTGGAACATATTAAGGGATTGGATGCTGACCTTTGCGTAATGGCTTATGTAATAAAATTTGTTCCATCCAGTTTTTTGAACGTGCCCAAATACGGAAGTATCCAATACCACCCTTCGCTTTTACCAAAACACCGCGGACCTAGTTCCATTAACTGGCCTATAATTCAAGGAAGCAAAAGAACAGGTCTCTCCATATTTTGGCCAGATGATGGTTTGGATACGGGACCGGTTTTGTTGCAGAAGGAAGTTGAAATTGGACCGGACGATACTTTGGGTTCAATTTATTTTGATAAATTATTTCCTATGGGTGTCGATGCTATGATGGAAGCAATTGACCTGGTAAAAAAGGGCACAGCACCAAAAGTTATTCAAGATGAAAGTCAATTTTCTTATGAGAGTTGGTGCAAAAAAGAGGATGTAGAAATTAATTGGAATGATAATGTTCAAGCAATTTACGATTTAATTAGGGGTTCTAATCCTCAACCGGGAGCTTGGTCTACTATTGGCGGCGAAGTTATTCAGATATTCGATTGTTCATTGTCTGAAGAAAAAGTGGGACCCACTGGCACGATCACCGCTATCGATAAAGATAATTTTACAGTAGGGGCTGAAGGCGGCGCCATTATTGTTAAAAGGGTTAGAAGCGGAAAAGAAAAAATGTCTGCAGCTGAATATGCCACAAATTCAAACTTAAAGGTTGGTCTGAAGTTTGGTTGAATAGGTTGCATTTAACGAATTAATTGAAAATGGACTGAAATACTTAATAGTTATTTAAGTTTTAGAGAATTTTTAAAGAGTTCCAATGCCTCATCTTCATCGGTTTTCGGTGGTAGTGTTTTTCGAAAATTTTCAAAATCAACTGACCATTGGTTGAGCTCATTAACCAAAACATCAAGTCCAGTTTTTTGATTATTGGGGGCATTATATTCTTGATTGGGTTCTTCAGAAATTGGTCTCTTAAAATATCCAATGTGTTCGTCATTTTCCTTAATAACACTAACAAGTTCCCAACCATTCATCCCCATTTCTATAATGGCTTCAGCGCTCCCTTCGCTCATTTGTATATCTGTCGGCTCCATTGGCCATGCCATTACTTCCCATTTTTGCATTTGCGACTTTCTTTAAAATATTCGATTAACAATGTTTTATCTAATTAAATAACTTGATCCATTAATCTTGAACTTACGTAACAATTTTGAGTCATGCGATACTGGCCGTACTAATGTTCTGTAGACTGCCCTCTTTGAACTTAGTAAAACTCCCCCCGAGTTTAGCCAGTATGGCATGGCTTATTATTATCACTAGACTTTGTGTTTTAATATTTCTTTGTATAAAGTTACATTAAAAGCTCAATTTATTTGAACTTAAAATATCAAAATCCTGTTTTTTAGTAATTAAAAATGAAAATATTATTTATCATACTCTCGTTTTTGTTATTCATTTCGGCTGTTCAAGCAGGATCGGTTGATGGAAGAGCTATACTTTGTAAGAGCAGTAAGCAAATAGATCAGGATAACCCTTGGAGGGGTTACTATTTCGAAAAAGGACAGGTGTTTTCTCTACATATTCATGGGTATGACACGATAAAAATTAAGCTCGGTAATTACTCTTATAGCGGTGGTACAAAATACATCGTTTGGGGACGCTACCGCCAAACTTTAGATCGGAAAACACTTAAACTAAATGATGCTACTTGCAGTCTTTCCTCTAAAGTTAGAATAAAAAATTTTCTTAAGCAAATTATCACTAGGGCAAAGATTGAGAATAAACTTTAATAATTTATTGTTTGATTTTTTGAGTTTTTTCCACATTTACCTCTTTCTTTTTTATTTTGACTTATCTTGTAACCAAAAAAATTTTTTGCATAAAATTCTTTTGAGTTTACTCTTCCACCCTTGGAATTTACTAACAAGTTCAGTAAGTTGCCCAAAGGCTGGAGAGGTGGCAGAGTGGTTGAATGCACTGGTCTTGAAA
>PATI01000076.1 GCA_002712335.1 Rhodospirillaceae bacterium
AGAAGTAGCTAATCAAACTATTGATTTATCAACGCTTGGATTAAGAGATGCAGAAATTAGGTTTAAATCAGGAATTGGCACGAAATTAGAAGTTCTAGAAGCAAAAACACAATTATCGAGAGAGATGGAGCCTTATTCAGTGAGAACGGGTTGAATGTGGAAGCAGTAAGAAGTTGGATAGTGAAAAATGGCGGAGTAAATGGTTTTCCGGATGCGAAATTTTCAGAGGATGGTGCCGCACTTTTGGAAGAATCATGCGATGTATTAATACCGGCTGCTTTAGAAGGAGTAATTAACGTTGATAATGCTTCGAATATTAAAGCCCCGTTAATTATTGAAGCTGCTAATGGACCTATAACGGCGAGCGCAGACGAGATCTTAAAGAAGAGGGGATGTGTGGTAATACCTGATATGTACGCCAATGCCGGGGGTGTTACCGTGTCGTATTTTGAGTGGGTCAAAAATCTTAGTCATATGAGGTTTGGTCGCATGCAAAGGCGTGAGCAAGAAGCACGAAACGAGCTGGTGATAAGTGAGCTCGAGACTATATCTCAAGTCCTTGGTGAGAAATGGAATATCTCTTCAAATTTCAAAGAAGACTATATGAAAGGTGCTGGAGAACTTGAGTTAGTTAGATCAGGCCTAGATGACACCATGCGTGGAGCTTTGCAGTCGATGCGTGATCTTTGGCACGAAAAAGAGGAAGTTACTGATTTGCGTACAGCCGCATATTTAGTTGCTATAGAGAAAGTTGCTGCTTCATACAAAGCCAAAGGTTTGTGAACATTTGATTCGTGCTTCGAATTTTGGGGGAGAAACAAGGTGAAGTTCTTTGAATATCACAATAGTCAGTTCCAGATCCCAATCGAGATTAGAGTAGCCTATAAGAATTACTGGCGAAAATTAGCGAAACCAGGAAGTTGGTGGAGCGGTGCGGAACGGATATTGATCGCAGAAGCTAGTCGTGGCGCTTTAAATTGTGCTTTCTGTAAGGAAAGGAAAATGTCTCTCTCGCCCTCCAGTATCGAAGGGCAACATGACCCTGTTGACGGGCTTTCGCAGATCGCTATCGATGCTGTTCACCGAGTGGTTACGGATCAGACACGAATAACTCAGAGACTTATAAGCGAAAACGAAAAGAGCGGTCTTAGTCAGGAGGCCTATGTCGAACTAGTGGGAATAGTTGTTGCAGTTTTTAGTATCGATGAATTCCACAGAGCCCTAGATATTCCATTGGAAATGCTCCCAAATCCTATAGAGGGCGAAGCTTCAGGGTACAGACCAGTTAAAACTGCCGATGATATTGGTTTTGTTTCGACTATACTGCCGGAAGGCGCAATTGGTAATGAACAGGATCTCTGGGCAGAGGGCTTTGCCGCGAATGTTGTTCGAGCACTCAGTCTAGTGCCAAATGCGTTGCGAGATTGGAAGGAGCTTGCCGCTGCACAGTATATTCCTTTGGAGAGAATGCGAGATTATTACCAGGATACGAATAGAGCTCTAAATAGACTTCAAATGGAGCTAGTTGCTGGGCGAATTTCTGCAGTCAACGAATGCTTTTACTGAACTAATGCTCATGCATCCATGCTTCGTGGGAGTGGGAGTAAATCAGGCGTAGATGTTGATATACGAGGAATTAATGGTGATGCTGACGCGGCAGGGATTGGTATCAAATATGGCCGAGATCTTATGCTCTTTGCAGAAGCAATAGCCTCTCGTGATGCAAAATCACTGAAAATTTGTCGTGAGAACCTTTTAAAAGCCGCGGGGCAGAAAGTTGTTGTTGAAGCGGCCGCAGTGGCTGCAAATTTTCAGCGAATGGTAAGGATAGCCGATTCTACTGGAATCCCAATTGACAAAAATTCTTTGAAAGCTAGCAAAAACGTCCGTAAAGATCTCAACTTGGCAAAGTTTGCATCAGCAAGACACACGGCAGAACATTATGCGGATTTTGATTAATTATATTTTTGGTTCTTTGTATTAAAAAAACAGATTCAACTGCAGAAGGAGAATAAGAAGTGATTGCTACTGATAAATCGGTGATTATCACCTTCGCAGTGCCAGTATTTTTAATCTTAATTTTGATTGAATATGTTTATGGAATACGCATAGGTAAAAACAACTACAGATTAAGTGATACCTTCACGAGCTTGGGGCTTGGGTTAATTAGCAGGTTCCCTCCAATGTTGAATCTTGGTTTTCAAGGTGCTGTCTTTGTTTATGTTGGTATTTACTTTAATCTCGATTTACTTTCCTCGAAAAGTATTTGGACGTGGCTTATAGCTTTTGTATTTTACGATTTCTTATATTATTGGATGCATCGAATGCATCATGAAATCAAAGTGCTTTGGGCTACACATTCAGTACATCATCATGGTGAAGAGTTCAACCTCTCTACAGCACTCAGGCAAACGAGCACAGGCTGGCTCTGGAAGTGGATTTTTTATTTACCGATGATAGTAATTGGAATACCGGCACAGGTTTTTGTGACGGTTGCGGGTATAAACTTGGTATACCAATTTTGGGTACACACTAAACATATCGGGCATCTTGGCATATTTGAAAAGATATTCGTTACTCCCATGAATCATGGTATCCATCATGCTAAAAACCCAGAGTATATAGACGCTAATTATGGGGGTGTTTTTATATTTTGGGATCGAATTTTTGGTACGTATATTGCCGAGCAGCAAGACGTTAAACCGATTTATGGAACAGTAAAACCCTTGAGAAGTTGGAATCCTGTTAGTGCTAATTTCCAGGTTTTTCATCAAATGGTTTACGATACTGTTTATACGAAAAAACTTAGTAATAAGTTGAAGGTTTGGTATGGGCCGACTCACTGGCGCCCCGAAGATGTCGTTGATAATGAGCCAATCCTCGACACTTTAAAATTTGACGAGAAGTTTAACCCATCCCTAAACATTTGGCAGAAAGTATTTGCCATTATTCAACTATTCTCTATCGTGATTTTCGCAGGAATATTAGCAACAAGCGTATCGGAACAAAGTTACCAAGAAACCTGGATGTATGGAGTTGTCCTCGTTTTAGCCGTTCTCCTGACATCTTTGATTCTGGAAAATAAAAGTTATGCCTTATCCCTACACTTTTTTAGTTCTTATCTATTGCTCTTTCTGTTATGTGTAGGCAGTGTTTTCAACAGCGGCTTGTTGGCTACCCAATTTTTAGTATTTTATGCTACGACTAACGCGGTGTTTCTGACTCTCGTTATAGTCGTAAAAAGGCTCGGTATAAATCAAAGTTTTGATAAAGCCGTAAAGCAAGATTAGGATTTTTTGAGCGCATTCTATGTCGGAAACAAAGAAGCGAAGCTTTGACATATTGATTTGTGGAGCGGGGCCGGGAGGTTCTGCGTTAGCAAATATCTGTGCTGACAGGGGGGTCAATACAGTACTGATCGAACAACAGACGCGATTTTCTAAAGAGTTTAGGGGCGAAGGAATAATGCCAAGCGGGTACGATGCGTTAAAAAGCATTGGGTTCGATTTGGATAGGATGAATTTGCCCATGCAAAAGAATCTGAGAGGCAAGATTTATAATAAGAAGAAACCTTTAATAAGCTTTGAATTTCCTTTTAAAAGACAGGGTGGTCTGAGATGGGTGTCTCAACCAGTGTTGCTAGAACGTATAATTACAAGCAGTTTGACTAAAAGAAATTTTACGTTTTTACGCGGGTGTCGCGCCTTGGATGTTCTTCGTGAAAACAATAGAGTCTGTGGAGTGAAAGTTTCTCAAATGGGAGAAGAGTTTGATGTCAAAGCTAAGACTATTATTGGCTTCGATGGAAGGAATTCTATGCTTAGACGAAAACTCAAATTTAAGGTTCTCGACTTTGAACAAAATATAGATGTCGTATGGTTCAAAGTACCATACCCTCATGAATTTTTACCCCTTGGAACAGCGTTGGTTAATATTGGCAGCAAAGGATTTATGATCTGCCCGGCTTGTTACAATGATGAGCTTCAGATTGGGTGGATAATTGCTAAAGGAACTTATGGTGATATAAAAAGAGTAGGAGACGATGCTTGGATTTCTGAAATCCAGAAACAATGCCCTCAAGGCCTTGGAGATCATTTGGAAAGAAACAGGAGTAAGATATCGAATAAATTTGTCCTTAGTGTCAAGCTTGATAGGTGCACTTCGTGGAACAACGATGGAGTGCTTTTGCTGGGAGATGCGGCTCACACCATGAATCCGGTTGGGGCGCAAGGGATCAATATTGCGCTAAGGGATGCTATCGTGGCAGCTAACCACCTCGTTCCCCTTCTTTTAGGTAATCCAACTCACACTAGTTTGGATAAAGCTTTTGAAGATATAGAGCAGGAGAGACTCCGTGAGGTGAAACTGATTCAAGGTTTTCAGAAAGAGCCAACCACTTTGCTGAAGAAACAAAATTCATTAGCTCTATTTTTGATTCGAAATTTGCCTTGGATTACCCGGCTGAAGTTTATCCAGAAGAAAATTTACAGGCTAATTGGCATGATGGCCTACGGGGTCACAGAAGTAGAACTTAAGGTTTGAGTTTATGAGGGAAAGAATTATAAGAAGTCAAAAATGTGTCAATGAGGGGGCGTCGTTTTTGGCGAGTATAGAGCCTAGATTTGAACGTGCGCTAGAGGTCACAGGCGAATTGCCACTGCGACTGAGTCCTGACGGTTTTGAGCGACTTTTGAGGGCTATCATAAGTCAACAGGTGAGCGTGGCAGCTGCTAATTCTATATGGAACCGTCTTGTAAAAGCTAATCTGAATGGGCCTCGTAAAATCATGAACGTCCATGACGATGAGTTACGCGCTGTAGGGCTGAGTCGACAGAAAGTCAGATATGCACGAGCGCTGGCTGAGGAAAGGATTAACTTTCAATCCCTTAGGTCCATGTCGACGGTGGAAGTTATCAAGAAATTAACTAAAGTGCCGGGTATTGGGGTATGGACGGCAGAGATTTACGCAATGTTTAGTTTGGGTCGAGCGGATGTGTTTGCAGCTGGCGATCTGGCATTGCGGGAATCCGGGCGATTACTATTTGAATTAAAAGACAGGCCTTCGGAAAAGCAAATTAGAAGGATGGCGGAGAGCTGGTCCCCCTGGAGAGCTGTGGCTGCACGTCTGTTATGGGCTTACTATTCATATAAAAAAAATCGGGAAGGTGTTGGATAGTCGCTGGAGGGTTATAGGGGTCATTAGTGACCCCTTAAATCTATTATAATTAATTTGGTGAGACGATTTCCCAATAACTCACCTTAACGTGTTTGGTTAATAAATCGATATCCCATATCACAAAATTAACAGCACCAGTGTTTACCGCATCTGTAAAAAACGTTCTTAGGGTAGATTCGCTCCTTACAAAAGTCCCTCTATGTGGTGTAGTTATGAGTGTGCCGTCCGTTAGAAATGTTCTGGCTTCGCCACTTAAAACCCCTCTTGTTCTATCACCGTCAACAGATTCCAATACATGAGTGCAAAAAACTGAGCCATACCCTTCGACTTGTCCTTCAAAATCAAAAGAGGCACAGTCTGATTCTATAGTCATTCTCGTAATTTTAAGTTCACCAGTACCATCCGGATTATTCAGCTCCATTTACTTCTCCTGCTTTACGCTGTTCGTATTCCTATGAAAAGTTGTCGCTCACCGTCACCACTTAAGATTGATCAGTGAGCGATTCGTTGGTCATTACCAAGCTGCCATTTGAACTGCGACAAACTCGTTCATTACTTCCCTAATGGCACTAACGTCCGAAAAGAATTCGACGGTAGCATCGGTACTGCATGCGGTACCATCAAGGAGGTCTTCCGCTGATGCCGCTGTTTGAACGACTGCGTGGGTGAAACCCGTTTCTCCACTGCCAAAAAGACTGAAAAGTGCATGATGTACCGAATCATCGCACTCTTCCCATAATTTGGTTAAGGCTTCGGTATATCGTGCAACGTTTTGTGGCTCGACTCTAAAATTGATGAACCGTTTGAATTGATTGGGGCTTGCAACCACACTTGAGTCCCCAGTACTTAAGCCCGTAGCTGAGAACATCACGTTTGATTCAATAGTAGCTATTTGTGCAAGAGAGGCCTGGAAGGCTGCCCATTGAGATGAACTGGCATTTCTCGCTGTATCGCGCTGCATAGATTCATAATCAGGCCATATTACAGCTATGTTGTGGGTTGTTTTGGTGAGCCCATTTGCAAGATTTTGTCGAAGCGCTACTGAAGCAGATCCAGACGATCCTTCACTTGAGCTCATATAGGAGTTCATTGCAAATAAAAAAGCTCGGGCGTCGGTCACATTCACATCATAGTTAAATCCGACTTGTGCATTCAATGTTGTTGCCTGAAAGGCCGAGACGAAAAAAATAGTCAAAATAACTCTTTTTAGCATCTGTTGTTCCCCCGATTAGGTATAAGATTAAGGTGTAATTTTCAGAAAGAGAATCCACAAACTACTCCTGGAATGTTACATTTATGTGACAAAACGATTCATAAAGTAGAGCATCTCTAAAATTAAAAAGGGTAATAAGGTTTCAGTCTAAATGAGTCAATTTTTTGAAAGCACATCGAAAGCGAGTCACGAGCGATGGATGATGAGGGCACTCGAACAAGCACATTCGGCAAAAGATAAAAATGAGGTCCCTGTAGGTGCGGTATTAGTAGATTGTGACTCGGGAGAACTTATCGTAGAGGCACATAATGAATCGATAGAAAATAATGACCCTACGGCTCATGCCGAAATTGTGGTTCTAAGAAAAGCTGCAGCAATCAAGCAGAACTACCGCCTCCCGAGAACGGCCATTTATGTTACCATTGAGCCGTGCACAATGTGTGTTGGAGCAATTTATCATGCGCGGGTAGACGCGGTGATATTCGGGGCAGAAGAACCTAGGGCTGGTGCATTGGTTAGTCAATTATGTCTATCCGATAGGTCGTTTTATAATCATGAGATAGATGTGCTTGGTGGTATCCTAGAGCACCAATGTGGAACTTTAATTAGCGACTTTTTTAGAGATAAACGAAATAGACAAAAATAATCAACGCACATTCTGGTTGGCGGTTTAAAGCTATTGACTGAGTATTCGGCTTGAAGCCGGAAAATTTTTCTGGATTGAGTATCGATGGAATCGATTTTAGGGGGTTCGGCCCTCTCTGCTTTTAAATCATTAAAATTGCTCCAAACCTTGAAGGCAAGTCATCCTTCGGTTAATTCGCTGAATTCCCAATTTGTTCACTTGGTTGCCTTCAATGGTAATTCAGACGGTATTCAATCCCATCTTTTAAAATCCCTGTTGAGCTATGGTGAAGAATATGTGAGCCCGGCTATAGCCAAGAATAAAGAAACTGTCATAAAAAGGTTAGTTGTTCCCAGAGCTGGAACAATATCGCCTTGGTCGAGTAAGGCTACCGATATACTGCATAATTGCGGTTTATCGGATATCTCTCGCGTTGAAAGAGGCATTTTATTCTATATTGGTATAACAGAAGATCCCTCAGAGAATACTATTAAAAATATAGATAAATACTTACATGATCGTATGACTCAAATTGTTTTAGACAAAATTTCCGATGCTAAACAACTTTTTTCATCAGCAAATCCAAAACCTGTTGGATCCATAGATATCACCCGAAATAAACATGCTTTGGAAGAGGCTAATAAGACAATGGGTCTCGCTTTAGCAGAAGACGAAATTGATTACTTATTTGAACAATTTAAAGTCTTGGGACGGAATCCTAACGACATAGAGCTTATGATGTTTGCCCAGGCAAATTCAGAGCATTGTCGTCACAAGATATTTAATGCGGACTGGACAATTGATGGTGAACGTTTACCACAAACTTTGTTTGGCATGATCCGAAACACTAAACGGACTTCACCTAAAGGCGTACTTTCGGCTTATTCTGATAACGCAGCCGTAATGCGCGGCAGTTTAGGGTCTCGTTTTTATCCCGATCCAATTTCAAAGGAATACATGTTCAGTAACGAGCCGATTCACATTCTTATGAAAGTGGAAACGCACAATCATCCAACAGCAATAGCCCCTTTTCCAGGAGCTTCAACTGGCTCGGGGGGAGAAATCCGTGATGAGGGTGCTACCGGTCGTGGAGCGAAACCTAAAGCAGGTCTGACAGGTTTTAGTGTGTCTAATCTACAAATACCTAATCTACCTCAACCATGGGAAGAGGATTTCGGTAAACCGTCTCAAATTGCTTCCGCTTTAGAGATAATAATAGATGGCCCGATAGGCGGTGCTGCGTTTAATAATGAATTTGGACGGCCCAATTTGTGCGGGTACTTTAGAACTATAGAGGACAAGTTTGTTAATGAAAACGGGGATACAGAGGTGAGGGGGTATCACAAACCCATTATGATCGCCGGTGGTTTTGGAAATATTAAAGAAAATCACGTTACAAAAGGAGAAATAGAAGTAGGTGCAAAGTTAGTTGTTTTGGGCGGTCCCGCTATGCTGATCGGCTTGGGTGGTGGGGCAGCATCTTCAATGGCTTCAGGAGCTAGTAATGAGGATTTAGATTTTGCTTCAGTCCAAAGGGAGAACGCTGAAATGGAAAGGCGTTGTCAAGAGGTGATAGATCAGTGTTGGCAGCTTGGTGATAATAATCCAATTGCATTTATTCATGATGTTGGTGCCGGGGGGCTTTCGAATGCGTTACCCGAGCTTGTGAAAGACGGGAGTCGCGGAGGTAAGTTTTACCTCCGAAACATACCGAGCGCTGAAAGACAGATGTCACCTCTGGAAATTTGGTGTAATGAATCACAAGAACGTTACGTGCTCGCTGTCTCGCCGAACCTGCTTAAACGGTTTGAGGGTATTTGTGCGAGAGAGCGGTGTCCATTTGCGGTAGTAGGAGAGGCTCTTGAGGAGAAACGAATTGAACTTATCGACACCCACTTTCAGAACAAACCGATTGACTTACCTATGGAGCTACTGTTTGGAAAACCACCTAAAATTACTCGGAATGTCGTCTCAAGGGAAAAGGTATTAGAGAAATTTAGTACGAAAGGAATAGAACTATTCGAGGCGGTAAAGAGAGTGCTATCTCTACCTTCAGTCGCCGATAAAAGTTTTCTCATAACGATAGGAGATCGGACGATTACTGGGTTGGTTTGTCGCGATCAAATGGTGGGCCCATGGCAAGTGCCTGTTGCAGACGCTGCTGTAACTGCAAGTTCCTTCGTTGGATATTCCGGTGAAGCGATGGCCATGGGAGAGCGACCTTTACTGTCCTTAATTAATCCAGCAGCATCGGGTCGGATGGCTATCTCTGAGGCTATAACAAATATTAGTTCGACTGCGGTAAGCGCTTTAGCAGATATAAAGCTCTCAGCAAATTGGATGGTCGCCTCTGGTTATGGCTACGAGGATGCTAAACTTTACGATACGGTTCGAGCGGTAGGTATGGAGTTATGCCCTCAGTTAGGGATTTGTATCCCTGTAGGCAAAGACTCCATGTCCATGCGGACTGTTTGGGAAGCAGACGGAGAAGAAAAAAGTAATACCGCACCTTTGTCACTAGTTATTTCGGCTTTTGCTCCTATAACGGATGTGCGAAAGACCCTAACGCCTGAGTTGAATATGTCTCAAGTGGAGACTAGTCTGCTTCTGCTCGATCTTGGGCGAGGTAAAAATCGCATATCAGGCTCTGCTCTGTCTCAAGTATACAGAAAATTGGGGGATCAGGTTCCTGACTTAGACGATCCAGAAGATTTAGTTAACTTTTTTAACTTCATTCAGAAATGTCGAGAGGAAGGTGAATTGCTGGCTTACCATGATCGGTCGGACGGAGGGCTCTTTGTGTCTATAGCAGAAATGTGTTTTACGACCCATTGCGGTATTGACTTACAGCTTGAAAAGTTAGCCTCTAAAAATTCTGTGATTGATTTTCTTTTCAACGAGGAACTTGGTGCAGTTATACAAGTTTCCGAAGAAAGCTTGAAGCGAGTTTCTTTTTATGCGGAAAAATTTAATTTGAAAGATTGTTTACATCGAATTGGCAACTTAAATAGCTCTGACAATATTAATATCAGATTGGGTCAAAAGACATTATTAAGTGAAAGTCGAATTTCTCTTCAGAGAATTTGGTCAGAGACAACCTTTCATATACAAAGTATACGCGATAATTCAGAATGTGCTCGAGAAGAATACGACGCGATCTTGGATAAAGATAATCCGGGTTTACATGCTGATTTATGTTTCGACTTAAGTGAAAATATTGCTGCGCCGTATCTAAACTTAAACAAAAAGCCGAAGGTAGCGGTACTCAGAGAGCAGGGTGTTAACGGTCAAGTGGAAATGGCTGCGGCTTTTAATCTTTTCGGGTTTTCAGCAGTCGATGTGCATATGACAGATATAATTGAGGGTCGAACTTCACTGGATCAATTTAATGTGATGGTTGCATGTGGGGGATTCTCTTATGGTGATGTCCTTGGTGCTGGAGGTGGTTGGGCAAATTCGATTTTATTTAGTGATGCCACTAGAGAACAGTTTGAAGCATTTTTTCAAAGTCCTAACACGCTGACTTTAGGTGTGTGTAATGGTTGCCAAATGTTGTCAATCTTGAAAGATTTGATACCAGGGGCATCATATTGGCCGAGCTTTGTAAAGAACCGATCCGAACAGTTCGAGGCCAGGTTTACTTTAGTGAAAATTGAGCAATCGAGCTCGGCTTTTCTGTCTGGAATGAATGGTTCACTTTTTCCGATCGCAGTGGCCCACGGTGAGGGTAGAGCTGAATTTTCATCTTCAGAACATTTTTCTTCGTTTAAAAACGAGGGGCTGACAAGTGTTAGGTATGTTAACAATTTTGGAGACGGGGCAACAAAATATCCGTCCAATCCAAATGGATCACCTGATGGGCTAGCTGGGGTGTGCAGTCGAGATGGGCGCGTCACTATAATGATGCCTCATCCGGAGCGTGTTTTTAGAACTTGTCAAAATTCTTGGCATCCAGATAACTGGAAGGACTTAGCGCCTAGCAGTCGTATGTTTCAAAACGCAAGGAAGTGGCTCGGCTAACATGACAAACCCCGCTTCAGACCTAAATAAAATTGAATTCTATGTCCCAGAATCTCATATGAAGATGGTCAAAGAAGCGATGTTCAAAGTCGGTGCGGGTCGGGTTGGAGCTTATGATTCTTGTGCCTGGCAAACACTAGGTCAAGGACAGTTTCGGGCGCAAGAGGGTAGTCATCCTTTTATTGGAAGCAAGGGATCGATAGAGACCGTATCAGAATATAAGGTGGAAATGGTTTGTGAAGAACAGTTTCTTTCAGAGGCAATTTTCGCCCTCAAAGAATCCCACCCTTACGAAGAAGTTGCTTTTTCTGTAATTCGATTGCGGTCTGTTGACTGAACGTCACTCGCACTAATCAATACTGTTGAAACTGTTCTATCCCTATGATGATTTACCGTGAACATGCGTACGGGAAAAGAACCAGTACGTCTGTCCTCGAAATAATTTTCGATAGTTGTCTTTACGACAGGAAAGGCTATCTCGGACCAAGGTATATCTCTTTCTTTATAAAGCAAGACCTCTTCGGACTCGATACCTGGAAAAAATTCTAAGTTAGAAAGCTCTGCTCTAAAGAAAATGTAGACCTGATTTATAGTTGGTAAATTGAAAAGTGTATACAAGCTATCAGATTTAATTGTCACTTCTGCCCCGGCTTCTTCTTTAGTTTCTCGAATAGCTCCTTCAAGTGAGGACTCACCATTTTCCATGAAACCCGCCGGAAGTGTCCATTTACCCTTTCTCGGCTCAATAGCTCTCTTGCAAAGTAAAATTTTATCTTCGTATACCGGTATAGTTCCGACCACATTTTTTGGATTTTGGTAAAAGATGGTGTTACAAGAGTCACAACAATATCGAGCGCGATTGTCTCCTTCCGGGGTTCGCAGAATGAGGTTAGCAGAGCAATTTGGGCAATATTTCATGTGGATTGGTCTTATTCGCTTTCCTAAATCTCTACGCTAGTTAATCATTGCTTCGTATACCATTCGACTGGCAATATTTGCATTGAATGGATTTCTTGTATTGAGGTCTGTGTGAGAGTTCTCTCAGAATTATTTGATTGTGATTTGAGCGTTAGGGGTAAGGATAGAAGGACTATTATTATAGGTAAGGTTTTCTTTAAAAGAGACATAGGAATGCGCTTTTATTACAATTTTTTATAGGCTAAAGATAGTAGCTGAAGCAACGCTCCTCGACAATGATTTTGTTTAGAGTTAGGAACAGAGTATTAAGAAAAATCTCTCGCAAGAGATTGCGTTATTTGTCGTTCCAAGGGACCGCATTTGTGTTGATATGAGAGGTGTTCACTATGTATATACCAATTGGCGCCATTTTTGGCTGAATCGATTGCTTTAATGTTGAATTCGAATCTTAGAAAATGAACGGCTGACGTTTTGTCGTTTGTAGATCTCGGTAAGTCTTCATTTGCGACTGGGTAAATTTTATCGTGTCCTTCAATTTCAATAGATATAAGTTCTTCTATTCCTATTAGTTGCTTAAGACGAAGCTGACGCTCCTCTGGGTTTGGATACTCGAGCATCATTGTTGCTTTAAGGTTAGCTCCATCCGGGATTAGCGGATTATATGCGGATAGCTCCTCGACGATATCCTCCTTTTCAGTAAGTTTTTCTGTTCGCATTAACTCTTGAACTTGGTAGCGCATAACCATGTAGTCTTCGAAATGGAGCATCATATTTGGACCGACTTGAACTCGCCTCGTCTTTTTATGCTCCATGATAGATTGTCTGAAAACTGTTCTTTGTGCTTCGTAATCTGTATTAGTAAGTAAGTCAGAGGGAGAAATTTTTTTCATGTTCAAACCTTTTAAAAATTTTAATGTTCTAATTGCCTTAAATCCCGTATGCCTTGCAAAGCATTGCCAATGGGTGGATAGTTGTTTGTTCAATATCTATGTTTTGCTCTAAATGTTTTCCGGCCACTGGGCAATCGCTGCCGTA
>PATI01000077.1 GCA_002712335.1 Rhodospirillaceae bacterium
CAATAGGGGGCATCTGCTTGATTTCGCTGAATTAACGGTAAGGATTTGTAACGGGGATTGGTGCCCGGGGCGGGACTTGAACCCGCACACCCTTTCGGATAACGGATTTTAAGTCCGTTGCGTCTACCAATTCCGCCAAGCGGGCACTTAATATGTATTGCGGCAGAACCTAGCGCATAATCACGGAACAAGGAAAGATAAAGAAACAAAATAATCGGGGTCAAAAGAAAACTACCTGGTTTTTTCCAGAGAGATTGACGCTGATTTTGAGCGACCTAACATCCAAAACCAAATAACAATTGATAAAATTCCTCCCAATGCAACTCCCCAACGAATTCCTACTAGCTCTGCAGCAGCGCCCATACCAAGAGCTCCGAGAGCCGGAGCCCCCCGATGAATCACTCCATATAAACTCATGACTCTCCCTCGCATCGCACCATCCACCGCATGCTGCATAAGGGTTTGAGTTGCAGTACCACCGTAAATACCAGAAATTCCGAGTATAAATATACTAAATAGAGCCAAAGGATACCAATTGGTGACTACAAATCCAAAAATACCTATGCCTGTCGCCAATAAAGCCAAAATTGTAACCCGAGTTAAACCTCTTACATGCCCTCTTCTTGCTAACCATATTGCTGCAACCAGTCCACCAACACCTGAGACAGCCGTGAGTTCGCCTAAACCACTCGCCCCTCTATTAAACACTTCATCTGCAAATTCCGGTAAAACCTCCAAAAGGGCTTTTCCACCCATCGCCATCGCTATCAGCAAGACCATTGCTGGGCCAATTCCTGGATGACGGATGGCATATTGGAGACCCTCTAACGATTGTGCCCAAACACTGGAGCCTCTATTGGGTTTCTCTTCACTTCTAACCTGTCTAATAACTAGTAATGAAATGATAAAGAATATAAAAGTGACCGCATTAAAAAGGAAAGCAATACCAACATTCCAATATTCAATTAAAAATGCTCCGGAAATGGGTCCAACCACGCGACCTAAGTTGAATATCGCTGAATTAAGGGCCACTGCTGGGGGAATATAATGATGTTCAACAAGATTAGGGACCATAGAGAGCCGAGCTGCAGTATTTAATGCCCAGGCAACCCCTAAGAAAGCGGTCCAGCCGATTAACCACCAGATATCAGAACTTTCCGTAAACTTTTCGGATAGATACATCCACCCCAATACAGCCGCCTGAAACATACCCATCAGCTGGCTGATCATACTCAAAACCCGCCGGTCGTACCTATCTGCCATCACTCCAGCAAACGGGGTCAAGAATAAGGTAGGTATAAGATCAGCAAACACTACCATACCAACCCAGAAGCTAGAATGCGTTAGCTCCCAAGCAAGCCATGCAGCGGCCAAACGGTGAGCCCACATTCCAAACAAGGAAATGGTGCTACCGGCAGTATAAACCCCATAGTTCCATTGACTGAGAACACTTATAATTCCCGGCCTCTGTCCATCTCCAAGATTTGGGCTTTTAATTTTTCCGACCATATTCGTCCAAAGTATTTACCCAATTGAACCGGTTCAATGAATAAAGTTTATAAAATAAACAAATCGATAATCAAATTCCTTATTTATCATTTGGACGGGCTTCTAGTGCTTCCACCATTCTACTTCTCTGACGAATAATCCATATAAAAACCACCACACAAAGAATCCCACCGAAGGCCAATGCCGTCTGAAACCCAACTAACTCTGCGATAGATCCCATCAAAAGAGCACCCAGGGCTGGCCCACCACGATAAACCATACCATAAAGGCTCATTACCCTTCCTCGCATCGCACCATCCACCGCATTTTGCATTAGCGTTTGCGTCCCTGTTCCTCCTACGACAATCGCAGCACCAATGAACATTGCACAAATTAAACCAAAAATGAGGGATTCCGTGGAGGTGAAAGCAAAAACGCTAAGGGTACCAAATAAAAGCGCCTTAATGACAATATTTGTCATGCCAAGTACAGTTCCGCGTTGTGCTAACCAGACTGCTGCCAGCGTCGCACCAACAGCCGCCGCCGCCATCAGGTTACCCAACCCCGCAGGCCCAAGTTTATATACAGTATCCACTACTCCCGCCAAAAGTTCTAATACAGGTTTTAGGCCAATGGCCAGCGCAATAATAACAACCAAAACAGGGCCAATCCCAGGATGTTTTGCGGCGTATCTCATACCCTCAGTGGATTGGACAAAAATATTGGCAGTGCTTCTCGCCCCGCGTTCATCCCTGACCATTTTGGCCCTGCTCAAGCAGGTTAGGAAAATGGCAAAGGTAACCGCATTGATCAAAAATGCTATTTCCACTCCTGCTGCGCCAATCAAATATCCTGCCAGCATAGGTCCAACAAATCTCGCCAAGTTGAATATTGCAGAATCCATCGCAACCGCTGAGGGTACATGCTCATGATCCATTAAATTAGGCACCATAGAGAGCCGGGCAGCAGTATTGAAAGCCCAGACTATTCCGATAAATAAAGTGAGGCCGATTAACCACCATATATTAAGAAAACCCATAAACGCGAGAATTGCTAAAGCTAGGGACTGTAACAACCCCAAAAATTGGGTAATAAACATCATACGGTGACGATTAACGCGATCGGCTACCACACCTGCAATCGGTGTTAGAATCACAGTTGGTAAGAGGTCTGCAGCCACAACAACACCAAGCCAAAACCCAGACTTCGTGAATTCCCACGCCAACCAACTTACAGTCAATCTCTGCGCCCAAATTCCGATCAAGCCTATTCCGCTTCCAGCAAAATACCATGCAAAATTTCGTTGCTTTAACGCAGCCGTGATTGCATTGAATTTTGCGAAATACGCCATTTTTGAAGTTATATTTTTAAAAAAGTGATCGGAGACATGTTTACTTTACACTTGCCCCTTCTTCCAATGCCGGTCTCAAAGCTTTCCAACGAGGAATAATCCATAACAACACAGGAACGCACAAAATTAGTGCGCCACCAACAAGAGTGGCTTGAAGACCAAAAATATCGCCCATAATACCCATAATAAGAGCACCTAATGCCGGAGCACCCCGATGCAAAACCCCATATAAACTCAAAACTCGTCCCCTTATGCTCCCATCCACACAATTTTGCATCAAGGTTTGAACTCCGGTTCCCGTCAAAGTAATCGAGCTTCCCGCAATAAAAGAACCGATGAGCCCCAACCAAAATATATCCGAGATACACATCAGGACGATGCCAAACGGACCCACCATTAGAGCAGATAGTGTTATAAGAGTTAAACCCTCAACGCGACCTCTTAATGCTAACCAGACCGCGCAAAGAACTGCTCCGCCACCCCCTGCTGCGGCAAGTTGTGCAAAACCATTCACACCAGCATTAAAAACGGTATCAGCCAAACCGGGTAAAAGATCCAGAAATGGTTTTATCCCAATAGCGAGTGCTGTTAGTACTATTAGTATAGGTCCTATACCAGGATGGCGTAATGCATATCGAATACCCTCGAAAGTTTGGGATATCATACCACCAGTGCGGTTTTGAGACTCATCACGGATTAACCTAATTTTCATCAGACAAATCAAGAACACTATAAAAGTCAGACAATTAACAAGAAAAGCACCACCTATACCAATCCATGATATTAATGCCGCAGCAATCATTGGTCCTACGACCCTTGCACTATTATAAATTGCCGCATCACTTGCCAAAGCGGATGGAACATGCTGCGCCTCCATCAAATTTGGAACCATTGCGAGACGGGCAGCTGTGGCATACGCCATGGCAATACCAAGGAGTAATGTCAAAAAAAATAGAGAATAAATTTCAATCCAGTCGGTAAAAACAAGAACCGTCAGTACGACTGCTTGTAAAAATGCTGCTGATTGGCTTATAAGCGATAGTTTGCGTCGATCAACCCGATCTGCAATGACTCCTGCGATGGGTGTTAGCACGATAGTTGGAAATAAATCTGCAAATGCTATCAACCCCAACCAAGTTGCAGACTTGGTTAATTCCCATGCTAGCCAGGCAACGGCTATTCTTTGCGCCCACATTCCAATAAGTGCAAAACCCGCACCAGTCATATAGATAGCAAAGTTTTTTTGTTTCCATGCGTCGGCGACGTTGGATAATAACAAAACTCAGGCGCCCCTCACTTGCATTAAAAGAACCATGGAGACCGCTATCAATATAATTCCCGCATTTAGCGGCCAAAAACCTCTACGTCTTGCCGAACTATCAAGTTTCTTATTTCGCAGTTTAATTATTCCGCGATAAACACAAATGCACCCAACGCCCAATAACGCCCCAAGGATTGATGAATCAGGTATCATTTATCCTCTGGCTCCGCGGAAGCCTGAGAAGATTCTGGATCCTCTTCCACCGGATTACCTCCGAGATCTCTCATCGCCTGCATAGTATCACGGTGAGCTTGGTTTAGGAGTTCCTCATCACGCCCCCTTAAAACCAAGGAAACAGTAAAACCTTTATCTTGTCTCATTTGGGGATAACTGCCGATATCAATTTTTGGATATTTTTCCTGCAACGCTGTCAGCGTTTCTGCTATTGTACCTTCACCCAAATCCATGGCCATACCGCGAGATAAAACTTTATCCCCGCCTTTTAGATACTTTTTCGCTTCCTGAAACATGGTTTGCATAATCCTCGGGACACCAGCCATTACAAAAACGTTTTCGATTTTATATCCCGGAGCTATGCTGATCTGATTTTTTAATAATTCTGCGCCTTCTGGAAAGGTGGCCATTCTAAGCCTTGCCTCATTCATTTCTTCACCACGCTCCTCAACTCTAGCTTTCATGAGTGCTGCGGTCTCTGCGTCTCGAAACATTCCCACGCCAAAGGCTGCAGCGACGCATTCCGATGTTATATCGTCATGTGTCGGACCTATGCCGCCTGTCGTAAACACGTAATCAAATTCCGCTCGCGCTTTATTTATCAAGTCGATTATAGTTTCAGCTATATCTGGAATTACATAAGCCGCACCTAACTGAATACCTGCATCATTAAGACCCTTTGCGATAAACGCGAGGTTTTTATCTTGAGTACGCCCCGATAAAAGTTCATTGCCAATCAGTATTAGGCAAGCTTTTACAATTTTAGTTTCAGTCATTGGGATTCCCGATATTTAAATTAAACTATTTTAGCTCCTGTATAACTCGACGAGAACAAACATGCACCCCTGTATAATTTTAAAAAACGTGCTAATTCCATATAGGAAAGAGCTGTAAAGAAAGGTGATTACTATGGAAAGTAGAGGATTAACCCTCAGAAAATTGATTGAGTCACCAGATATTTTAATTTGTCCGGGTGTCTATGACGGTTTTAGTGCAAGACTAGCAGCAAAATATGGATATGAGACTGCTGTCATATCCGGTGCTGGGGTCTCAGAGTGTCATTTAGGCTGGGCTGATAAGGGTATCATGGGTTACGAGGAAAATGTGCGTGTTTGTCGCGCATTAGCCGACTGTTCAGAGGAGCTGCTGCTTCAAGCTGACGCCGATACCGGCTATGGTAATGCTGTGAATGTACACTTTGTCGTGAGAGGATTTGAATCAGCAGGAATGGCAGCGGTAATGATTGAAGATCAATTATGGCCGAAACGTTGCGGACACCTCGAGGGAAAAGCAGTAATCCCCGCTGATGAAATGGTTGATAAGGTTAAATCTGCAGTGGATGCCCGACGCGACCATAATTTTATTATTAAAGCTCGTACTGATGCTGCCGGCCCTATCGGTATAAATGCTGCCATCGATCGAATGAACATGTATGCGGAAGCTGGAGCCGATATTTTATTCGCAGACGCCTTGCTTTCAGAGGAAGATATTATAAAGGCTTGTGAAAATGTACCTAAACCGCTGACAGTCAACATGGGTCTGGGACTGCTATTCCGAGGAACGACGCCACTCATTCATCCAAGCCGTCTTCAAGAAATTGGCGTGTCGATGGTGAGTTATCCTCGCCTGATGTCAACGGGCGCAGTTCGTGGTATGATGAATGCTATGGATGCTCTCGACGTTATGATTAAAGGTGATCAACCCGTTGAAAGGCCAGATTTGCTGGTACCCTTTAAAGAACTGAACAACCTAGTCGGGATAGATTATCTCGATGAATTGGAAGACCGATATTCAAGTTCATGACCCAAAAACGTGAGACTTTAGATAGTTGTTTATTTGCCACCTTGCCCAATCTTATTAATCGTGGCATTGAGCAATGCTATTGACAGAGATATGCCTTAAACAAATACCAAACCTATTAAAAACACCATAAAAGGACAAACTGCAAATTGGATACTTCTTTGATCACTATACATACCGAGGAAGATTTTGATGCCATGCGTCAGGCCGGAAAGCTTGCAGCGATGGTTCTTGATTTTATTACCCCTCATGTCACCCCGGGCGTAACAACAGGTTCGCTGGATAAGCTATGCCATGATTTTATCATTGAGCATAAAGCAATTCCATCGCCACTAAATTATCGAGGTTTCCCAAAATCAATTTGTACCTCCATTAACCATGTAGTTTGCCATGGTATTCCGGGAGAAAAGGTCCTCCGAGAAGGTGATATAGTAAATATTGACATTACTGTTACCTTAGATGGTTGGCACGGCGACACCAGCCGAATGTTCCCAGTCGGCAATATAGGTGTAAAAGCTAAAAAGTTAATCGAAATAACATATGAAGCCCTTATGCGAGGTATAGAAGTTGTGCGCCCAGGCGCTACGGTCGGGGATATCGGCCACGCCATTCAAACCTTTGCAGAAAAAAAGCGATTTTCTGTGGTAAGAGATTTTTGTGGTCATGGTTTGGGCAGAATCTTTCACGCACCGCCAAGCATTTTACATTACGGAACACCTGGTGAAGGACCAGAATTACGTGAGGGTATGTTTTTCACCATTGAACCAATGATTAATGCCGGTCGATACGAAACAAAAATCTTATCGGACGGCTGGACTGCAGTCACCAAGGATCGATCCTTGTCCGCACAATTTGAGCATTCCCTCGGAGTTACGAAGGATGGTCACGAAATTTTTACTATTTCGCCAGACGGCCTCGATTGCCCACCCTATAAAAAAATCTCCCCATAGAAAGTTGTGAGTTAGATTAGGGCGCTAACAAGAAGTAGTCAGTTAGTTCAACACCGCCTCGCCACATCATTGCGAAAGCGACGTAGAGTATAAGGACCAAACCCAGATAACCTATCCAACGATGTTTTTGCAGAAGCTTCGCTATTAAAGTTGCTCCCACTCCCATCAAAACTACTGACAAGGTGAGCCCTATCACTAAAGCAGACATGTGGTTATTAGCGGCACCTGCAACTGCGAGCACGTTATCTAGAGACATAGAAATATCCGCGACAGCGACTTGAAAAACTGCTGCACCAACAGTTTTATGTGCGTGGGATTGCCGCTTTTCTGAGGTTTTATCACCTTCTAATATCGTGTTCTTATCGGTATCTTTATTGACATTAAGGTCTTGAAACATTTTCCAACAGACCCAAAGAAGGAGCAAACCTCCCACTAGCATTAAACCTACGACGTTAAGCAATTGCATTGTCACGGCGGCAAAGACAATCCTCATAACCACCGCCAATGCGATACCATAAGCAATTACTTTTTTTCTATATTGAGGTGCTACGCCGGCTGCCGCCATTCCAACCACTATTGCATTATCACCGGCTAGTACAAGGTCAATTAAAATGACCTGACTAATTGCTAAAAATTCTGCGTAACTAACTTCCAACATAAATCATTCTAAACATTATTAAAAACCATTAGACAAATTCACCTTATCCAATGTACTCCCAATATTTTATTTTGGCATAGATCAACTGAAATGGCACTTGTTTCGATCCTCAAACAGACATTTTAATTTAGACAATGTAAATGTTAACATAAAATCGAATCTTAAGTATTAAATGGTTTCATTTAGCTCGCTAAAAGGGAAACAAATGTATTCTAAAAAAGGAATTGGATCATGGCTAAAATATTATGAAAAAACAGGAAAACGTCCACCACGTGAGACCTTATTATTTGCACTAAATGAATTTGAAAAACACAGTTTAAAAGGTGAAAACACTCCCCTAGCAATAGATCTCGGTTGTGGTAATGGGCGTGACACCGTTGAAATGTTAAAGCGCGGCTGGAGAGTTCTTGCAATTGACGCCGAGCCATCGGCAATAGAGGGCATTAGCGCTCGTATAAATGAAGAGAAAAAAAATTTTCTTGAAACTAAAATATGTCGTTTTGAAAGTGTCTTGCTGCCTAAATCTCAATTAATTAACTCTAGTTTTGCTCTGCCATTGGTTTCTCCAATTGATTTTCCGAATTTGTGGAAAAAGATATTGGATGCTCTCCTACCGGAAGGATTAGTCAGCTGTCAGCTTTACGGTGAACGGGATAGTTGGTTCGGTGACCCAACAATTACATTTCTTTCAAGAAGCGACATTGACGCCTTACTATCTCCGCTACAACTCGAATATTTTCGAGAGGAAGAAGAGGACAGTACAACGCCTCGTGGTATTCAGAAACACTGGCACATTTATCACATCGTAGCACGCCGATCCTATTAATCTTTTATACGAAATAGTCGGGTAATGCGACTGCTAGGTTTTCACGCACTCTTTCCGCCACAGGCTTGCCATCTTCTGGATGTTCAAATTCGAGCCCCGTTACCTGCTCATATAGTGCAATATATTTTTTACTAAACTCCAAGATTGTATTTTCGGGTATTTCCGGAATGGGATCCTTGTAGGGGTCACATTGCCCAGCAATCCATAATCTCAAGAATTCCTTATCCAAGCTTTCCGGTTCGTTGCCACTTGCAAGGCGGTCTTCATAACTGGAAGCCAGCCAATAACGACTTGAGTCCGGAGTATGTACCTCATCAGCTAGTGTTATGTTGCCGTCGTTATCAAGACCAAATTCGTATTTTGTATCCACCAGAATTAAACCATTCT
Organism: Rhodospirillaceae bacterium; assembly: GCA_002712335.1. Next base: position 8,956 of record PATI01000077.1, read on the forward strand.
TAGCAGAAATTTCACGACCTCTGGCAAAAATTGCTAGACTTATTTCCGCTAACTCATCCCAATGTTTTTGACTCAACAATCCCTGTGAGACAATCTCCTCTGGCGTAATTGGAGCATCATGATCGCCCTGCGCCGCTTTAGTCGTGGGTGTTAGAATTGTATCGGGAAGTTTTTGATTTTTCTTAAGGCCTTCTGGAAACGGTATGCCGTACATGGAGCGTTCGCCCCTGTCATACATGGGCCAAATACTAGTCTCCGTGGATCCCGTTATATAGTCCCTAACTACCATTTCAACCGGTAACATTGATAATCCCTTGGCAATAATGACATTGGGGTCCGGATAATCGATAACATGGTTAGGACATATATCTAATGTTTTATCAAACCAGAACCTTGCAGTCTGATTGAGCACTTGTCCCTTATAGGGCACTGACGCTAGCACCTGATCAAAGGCAGACTGCCTATCTGTAGCAATCATCACACGTCGTCCGTCGGGCAAAGCATATGATTCACGAACTTTGCCCTGCTCAAAATTAGGTAGCTCCGGGAATTGTGCCTCACCTAGGCAATGATTTTCTATGCTCATAGTAATTACCAACTTTAGGTTAAAAAAAATATTTTATAAATATCCAAATATAGGTCCGAATCGGCTAGACCTCGCTATATGGCAAATACAGTTTCTTGTGTATAACTTTAATATTAAAATATATAAGTTCGTCCAATCCGGCGGGGAGTGAAGATATGCAAATAATGCAGCGTAAATTTATAGAGGTAGAGGGTATCCGAACCTGTTACTACGAAAAGGGAGCCGGGCCCATAATGATTCTAATACATGGAGGTAATTTTGGTTCAAATGATGCCGCTGATTGCTCCCTTGACTGGAGCTTAAATTTCGACGGTTTGGCAGAAAAATACCGCGTACTTGCTATTGATAAAATCGGTCAAGGCTATACCGCGAACCCCCTAAGAGACGAAGATTATACAATGGCAAAAGTTGTTCACCATATCTGTGCCACGCTTGATGCACTGGAGATTAAAGGAGCCCACTTAGTAGGTCATTCTCGCGGTGGTTATGTCACTTGTCGTATTACTATGGATCGTCCAGATTTAGTGAAAACCTGCACAATTATTGATAGTAATAGTTGTGCCCCAGGAATTGGGTTAAATGAAATTGTCTTGGCCAACCCCCCGGAACCTCGGCTGACTGCTAAAAGCCAACGATGGATTATGGAAAATTATTCCTTCAGCACAGAACATGTGACCGACGAATGGATCAATGGACTGGTGGAAGTGGGAAAACAAAACAGTTACCGGGAAGCCTGTCATAAAATGGCTTCATCTGGGAATGGCCTGCGCCACACGCAGTTCCTTCCAGCTCTTGCAAAAGACAAGATAAATATGTTTGCTTGGATACGTGACCATGGCATGGACCGTCCAACCCAACTGATTTGGGGCTATAATGATCCAACTGCACCATTATCGATGGGGCGAGCATTATATGACCTTATTGCTGAACGGGAACGCCGAGCGCACTTTAATGTTTTTAATGAGGCCGGTCACTTTACCTACCGTGAGCACCCAATCCAATTTAACGCATGCCTACACGCTTTTATCGAGGGGGTTAGCGCTTAAAAAATGATCTGTCATCCACTCCCCAAATTGGCCCAGCCTGTAATCATGATATTTTTGACCCAACAATTGAATTCCAATCGGTAAATTGTCTTGCATAAGTAACGGAATATTCCAGGCCGGTGCTTCAAGGCAAGAGGAGGGATCCCCATAAACAGAGTCGCCAGTATTATCGCCGAGTGGCGGTAAAGTCGGCGCTGATAAGGTAATAAATGCATCTGCCTTACCACGTAATAGCGCAAAAGACTGTCTGAGCTTTTCTAAAGATTTAAGGGTATCTCTATAAGCATCCAAGGTCATAGACTCACCAAATTCAAACCTTTCAACTAGTCTTTCTGTAATCTGGTTACGCCCGACATCTCGGAGTTGAAGTGCTGGCCATTGAATTTCCCAAGCAGCAAGTTGTGGTTGAAATCGCGGTATCGTTAAGAGTTCTCGTTCAAACACTTCAATATCCGGATCTTGCTCGCGCGATATTATTTCAACGTTTTGTTCTTGGAGTATTTGAACAAAATTTTCAAATGACTCTTTGATTACATTTTCAGTTATTGACCAACCGAGTGTATCAAGTCGAATGAGCCTCTTCGGTTTTCTTGACTTAATGTCAGGTTTTCCAAACAAACCCGGGTGACCAGGATCGCCACCCACAGTTTGTGCAATTTGCCAAGACGTGCGCCAGCAATCGTTTATACTATTTCCATGAATTCCAAGAGTGCTGTAACCGGGCGACCGCCATAGAAGTCCGCCGGAATGGATCGCACCAAACGTCGGTTTTAGAGCAAAATTACCACAAAAACTTGCTGGCCGAAGTACTGAACCACGCCCCTGGCTCCCGATGGCTATCGGTAGCATACCCGCCCCCACCGCAGCGGCTGAGCCACTTGAAGATCCCCCAGGGCTTCTATCCAGATTAAAAGGATTTCGGGTTGCCGGCGGTTGGCCGGAACCAAGTTCGGGAAGGGTCGTTTTACCAATCAAAGCTGCACCACCTTTTTTCAATGCGTAAATATTTGCGGCATCGAAACGATGACGTTCCCCAGCAAAGAGAGGGCTATTTAATTCTGTAGGAAATTCAGCAGTCATAAGGAGGTCTTTTACCGCGAACGGCATACCATCAACTGCGGATAGTTGGCGCCCCGTTTTATAACGTAGGGTTGAGGCATCCGCGGCATTTCTAGCTGCGGTCAGATCTTTTACCACAAAGGCCTTTACGTGCGGCTCACGTACCTTAATGGTTTCAATACAGCGCTCCAAATAATCACGGGGTGTATCGGTTCCCTCAATAAAATCAGGTAACTTGTCATGAAATGTATTAAGTTTGACGGAGGACGGCTCATAAACACTTGGTATTATGGGTAAATCAGATGAGGACATTTAAAATGCTATAATTAGTAACCTCGAACCAAGCTATTTTACCAATAGCGAATTCAACTTATGCCACATGAAGCCAGACCACAAGTTAACCAGAGGTACAATTTAATTTTATTCGCGGAGTGAAAGATGAGTAACAATACAAAATGGGTGCCGCCCACAGCACTGGATAAAAAAGCTCTAATAGAGATTTCCGACGAAGTCTTAGGACGGGCAGATATCCCGTTTAACGAAACCGAACATATATTCCGCATTAGCGCTTTGGAGATGGACTGGGATGTCGGTGTTATGATTTATGAACCGGAGGATCAAAATTCCATACCTAGGGGGGCTGACGGTAAAAAAATTGGTATGTTTGTTCTCGCTGGTGGTTCTGGCGACTATCGGGCCATGGAGCAATTAACTAGGTTAATCACACGCAAGTTTGGCTACCGAATCGCTACTATGACCTACCCTGGTCGTTTATATTTATCAGACCCCTCACGAAACTGGCCTGGAGATACCATAAAGCAAGATGGAAGTGTACGAACACCAATATGGCTTAATAACGAATTCGTTCAACCAGATGAATATGAAGTAAAAGTCGATGAAAGTCTCAGGAGCCGATATGGGCGCAGGATGGTAGCACGGGCCAAGCCGGGTACACGCTTTTATGATCGCATGGCAGCCTGGCCGTTGGCTTTTGAAGAAGCGATGAAAACTGTTTGCAGGGTTCATCTTCCGAAAAACGAGTATTCCATATATGTTCACGGCCATTCGACGGGGGGCCCCTTTGTCCATCTCTTAACCCAAAGAGTAGAGAATATTCAGGGAGTAGTGGGTATAGAAAACTCGCCCTTCGGCTATATGTTTCAAAGAATGGTAGGGTATGAATGGCAGGGTCCCTTCAATGACCTATTAATTCGAACCTGGAGAGATATTGCCCGTTATCGCGGCGCAGAAATACGGAGTGAAGAAGGTGAAAACGGCCTTATGCGCCTACCATGGATTATTGAAGATGTCATGGAGGATTGGGAAAAGACACTAGGACAACCACAATTCAAGGCAGAGTATCCGCTGCATTACGCCGCGGATCACGCCCTTGAAGCCGCAGCCCGGGCTGCGGCCAAACGCCTTCAAATGAACGAAAAAGATACCAGCACCCTAATTTCACGTTACCTTGGTTATGGGAGAGAATTAAGCGGTGAGAATGTAAAGCCCGTTCCCCCAATTCTTCTTTCAATATGCAAACATAGCAGGGATCACACCGAAGAGGTGTATGAAAATATTGTTTTACCAATGTTCGCAGCCATGAAACCATCACCAAAAGTCCGATTAACAAAACTCGGTACGGGCAGTCATCACTATGAATATCCAGAAGAGGGATTACCGGAGGGTCTCGTGGCACCAATTATCAATGTTTGGCATCAAGCAATCAACAAGGGTTATTTCCTTAATGACTGAGATCGGATTGGACTGACACTACTTTCTCAGATAGTGACCACAGGGATTTGATGTTCAAGAACGATCTCTTTTTTTGTTCTGGCCGACTCAAGAACAGCCAGAGAGGCTTCCATTGTAGCCTTACCCCATCTTCCATTGCGAACAGGCTCTCGACCTTGGACGATGGACTCATATAGTTCGTCAATGACCGAGCTTTTATCTGGAAATGCACGACCCGGCGGAATCTTTATTTCGACAGGCCCCTTCTTTCCATAAACCATTACTCCATCGGGCGTGGGACGCAGATCTCCATCCGCGCAACTCACGATTGTTACCCCGCAATGTGGGTGATTCCGAGCTGCGTTTATCAAAGGCTTCTTTGAATAAGCCCGCAACCCTTTGAGTGCGACCTCTTCTTCCTGGCTAGACATAGACCGGAGCAAGACACGTGCCTCACCGTTACCCCCAGGTTCACGACGCTCACCCAGTTCTCCAATCCAACCATAGAACTCATCGCTATCAAAAAAATCATAGCCGCTATAAACGAGAACAGCGGCTGCACCGGTTGTGAACTGCAAAAATGTAGCGTGGCTGCCCTCAGTTGGACGGTCAGGGTCCATAATCGACGTGGCGGAACGAATACTATGGACCATCCCACCGCCAAGAAAACGCACAACGTCTATTTGATGTGGAACCTGATTAAAAATAATGCCACCACCTCTAATAGTATCGAGTTCTTGCCGCGAACGAGGCCTATAGAGAAAATTACCATAGCTAAAACTGTTTATCATTGTCACAGGTCCAAGGTCTCCGGCACTTATAATTTCATGCATTTTCATGATGGGAGCATCAAAGCTGTGGGTATGGCCAACGACCATCCGGGCCCCATTTTTCTCAGCGGCATCTATCATCATATCACAATCTTCTAGACTCAGAGCCATTGGCTTTTCTACAATTATATGCTTACCAGCCTCGGCGGCCATAATAACGTGTTTGCGATGCCACTCGTGGGGTGTGGCAACATAGACAGCATCTATTCCAGGATCAGCGCATAATTCTTCAACTTCTGCGTAGGGTCTTAAGTCGAAATCAGCGGCGAAGCGGTTGCGTGCATTAGCATTAAGATCAGCGCAAGCTTTAAGTTTTACTCTGGGATGTGCCACTAAGCTAGGTAACATCTGATTTGTCGCACCACCTAGGCCAATGATTCCAAAACGAAGAACATCAAACTCTGATACCATTTAAAAATCCTGTCAAACTTACCGAATCAAAATATTGTCATGATTCTGTCAAAAAAAGTTGATAAATAACCTGATTGGTTTCACGAGTCGGGGTTTTCTGCTAAACCGCCATTGTATTGTTTAAAATATTAGCAGGCACAGTCCATGATACCCCGCTATAGTCGGCCCGACATGGTAAAGATCTGGGACCCAGAAAACAAGTTCCGGATTTGGTATGAAATTGAAGCACACGCTTGTGATGCGCAGGCAATCCTCGGGGTTATTCCCGAAGATGCTGCTAAAGCCGTTTGGGAAAAAGGGGCGTGGGAGATTGACCGAATAGATGAAATCGAACGTGAAACGAAACACGATGTCATTGCGTTCCTAACTAATCTTGCTGAACATGTTGGTGATGAGGCACGTTTTGTCCACCAAGGCATGACCTCATCGGATGTATTGGATACCTGTTTAGCCGTTCAAATGAAACAAGCAGCAGATATCCTTATTATAGATATCAAAGACCTACTTACAGCATTAAAAAAACGCGCAATTGAGCACAAAAACACTATTTGTATTGGCCGCAGCCACGGCATACACGCCGAACCAACAACTTTCGGAGTAAAACTTGCTGGTCATTACGCCGAATTCAATCGCAACCTCGAGCGCTTAATGGCTGCCCGCACTGAAATTTCCACTGTTGCTATTTCGGGTGCTGTAGGTACGTTTGCAAACATTGACCCATCAGTAGAAGAACACGTTGGCAAGAAAATGGGTTTGATCCCAGAACCGTTGTCCACCCAAGTTATTCCCCGGGACCGCCACGCGATGTTCTTTTCTATCTTGGGCGTAATTGCAAGTTCCTTAGAAAGACTGGCCGTAGAAATTCGTCATATGCAACGCACTGAGTTACGTGAAGCGGAAGAATATTTTTCCCCCGGTCAAAAAGGCTCCTCTGCCATGCCCCACAAACGGAACCCGGTGCTCACAGAAAATATCACAGGGTTAGCACGCGTCGTTAGGTCTTCTGTCATACCGGCACTGGAAAATGTCGCACTTTGGCATGAACGTGATATTTCTCACTCGTCTGTGGAACGAATGATCGGACCTGATGCTACAGTAACGCTTGATTTTGCGATCGCCAGAATGACTGGAGTGATCGAGAAACTGATGGTTTATCCGAATATGATGCAGCGAAACCTTGACGCTCTTGGAGGATTAGTTTTCTCACAACGAGTTTTGTTAGCATTAACGCAAGCAGGAATGAGCAGGGAAGCCGCCTATAATGCGGTACAGCGCAATGCGATGAAGGTCTGGAAAGAGGATGCAGATTTTCTACAAGAACTAAAAGCGGATAAAGAAGTTTTGGAAAAAATATCCACGGAAGAGCTTTCCGAACTGTTTGATATTGGGTATCACATAAAAAATATCGATAAAATCTTTTTAAGGGTTTTCGGCGAATGCTGACCCAAGGACCGCTAAGAATGGTTATATTATGACCGTTTTAGAGACTTTTTGTTTAAATTTCTGATAGGCAGTTTGGGGATAAGCCCATCCCATGTTAAGGGTTAAGCCTGAATATAGAAATTTCTGGGTCTCAATATGAATGAAATAAATGCACCATTAAAATTTGATGAAGCCTTCGACGTCATTGTAATAGGCTATGGGTTTGCTGGCGCGCTTACAGCAATTACAGCAGCAGACAATGGTGCAAAAGTGTTATTGGCGGAAAAGGCAGAGTACCCGGGGGGTATCTCAATATGTTCGGGTGGTGCAATGCGTGGAGCCCGAGACCTCGATAAAGCATTCAGTTATCTCCAAGCGACTAATGGTGGACGTACACCCGACGATGTTACTCGGGCCCTCGCTAAGGGAATGGTTAAAATTGAGAGTGAGGTGATTGCACTTGCAAAAACTAGTAATGCAAAAGTTGAAACAACTCAAAAAGCCGCGAATTATCCACTTCCCGGTACCGAAACATTTTACCATACCAACATAACCCACGTGCCAGGCTATGAGACGCAGGAAAAAACCTATCCCCATATAATGGCACGACCCTCGGCTAACGGCTGGCGGATGTTTAGGGTTTTAGAAGACAACATTAATCAACGTAATATAGAGATCCGGTACAAATTTAGCGCGGAGCGTTTGATTTCCACAGACCATCGACAAGTTCTTGGGGTACGGTTTCAAGGAATTAATGGTGCACAAAAGAATATAAAAGCCCGTTGCGGGGTTGTTCTTTGCTGTGGTGGTTTTGAAGCAAACGAGGAAATGAAAAAACAACATTGGGAAAAATCGCCGGTATTGACCGCCACTTCTACAATGAATACGGGAGATGGCATTCGTATGGCCCAGGATCTCGGGGCTAGCTTGTGGCATATGTGGCATTATCACGGCTGCTATGGCTTTAAACACCCTGATCCCGACTACCCGGTTGCAATCAGGGTAAAACGCCTGCCCGATTGGTTCCCTGGCGAAGAAAACAAAGCGGACGTACCCATGTGCTGGATACTGGTAGATCAACATGGAAAACGTTACATGAACGAATGTACTCCATATACTCAAGATACCTCACACCGAGCAATGGAATTTTATGATACCTCCACCCAGACTTTCCCTCGAATTCCGTCCCATTTCATTTTCGATGAAAATGGTCGTGAAATGTACCAAATCGGAGCGCCAACATATAACCAGCCGGGTCTAGGGTTCTCATGGAGTGAAGACAACCTCCAAGAAGTTGAAATGGGTATTATCAAGCAGGCCAACTCTATAGAAGAGCTTTCCGCCATTACCCAAACGGATCACGAAGTACTTCGGAAAACCCTTAATAAATGGAATGGTGAGTGTGATGCAGGAAAAGACGGTGATTTCGGGCGCCCTCCGGGAACTATGGTAAGAATCGACACCCCGCCTTACTACGTAGGCGAGGTGTGGCCTGTGGTTTCTAATACTCAGGGTGGGCCCGTTCATAATGCCAAACAGCAAGTAATGAATGTATACGATGAAGCCATTCCACGGTTGTATGCTGCTGGAGAATGTGGCAGCGCATTTGGATTTTTGTATTTATCTGGTGCCAATCTTTCTGAGTGCCTGATTACTGGTAAAATCGCAGGCCAAGAAGTTTCTAGTCTTAAACCATGGGATACATAAGGTACAATCAACGGATTTGAATGAGCACCAAATTTTCGTCGTAATATTTTATTAAATATTTTTATTTTC
>PATI01000078.1 GCA_002712335.1 Rhodospirillaceae bacterium
CGATATAACTTGGCACTGGGTAAAAGGACATGCAGGTAATGTAGATAATGAAAGAGCAGATGAATTAGCCCGCCAGGGTATTCGAGAAGTCCATGAATAGCGACCCCAACACTAGGTCGCCTGACATAATCACTTTTCCTAGCATCATCTTTGCAGTGTTTTGGATTATTGGGCTGATAACAGATAGAGCTCTTTCCGATATACTTAACATTAGCGGTTACCCTATGAAGTTTGGTTTGAGCTTTATTTTTCTGGGAATTCTTCTTCTCGTTTGGTCTTGTCTTACCTTCGCAACCGCGAAAACTTCCATAGATATTAGGAAATCGACAAAGCAATTGGTTACTATTGGGCCCTATAAATACTCTCGTAATCCAATGTATTTAGCATACGTTTTAATGTATCTAGGCATTTCAATTTTTTTTGGCCACATGGCCACTTTGCTTTTATTAATACCCTGCCTGTTTGTCCTTCACTATTTTGCTATAGAAAAAGAAGAAAATTACCTGAAGGCTAGGTTTGGCGAACAATATCTCACTTATCGTTCAAGGGTGAGACGGTGGTTTTAATACTAAGCTTGATACCCTCAGTGTTTTTTAGCTTTTTTTAAAGCTGATAAAACCGTATTTTTAGTTAATAGTTCCGGTAAAATAATGCCTTGAGGAACTTTTGGACCAAAAACAATATTAAAGGGTATGCCATACCGCAGAAATCTCTTTAAAAATGCAGTTATTAATGGATCACTATTTGTCCAGTCGGCTCTCATGGCAATAACTTTGTTGCGATTTACATAATTACGAATGATTTCCGAGTCTAAAACCAAAACTTTGTTAACTTTACAAGTCAAACACCAGTCAGCAGTTATATCAATCAAAACAATTTTACCTTCAGCCACTTTAGGTAAAATATTATCTGGATTAAATTTTTTCCAAAATTTTTCTACTACAGATTGAGGCTTTTTCCTATTCCCATCAATTTCCAATGGGTTAATAACGACAAGAAACGCGGCGACACTTATAATACCGACGATCATTTTTCCGGTTATATTTGATCTGCGCTTCTGAAGTATTAATAAACCGATAATAATAAATAAAAGTATTGATTTAAATAGAGCAGCTTGGAAACCCGTTTGAATATTGAGGATGTAAATCAACCAGACAACGGTAGCAATCAAAGCTAACCCTAATACCTTTCTCAATATGATCATCCATTGACCAGGCTTAGGAAAATAGTGCGCAAGTTTAGGGAAAATTGCGATGATCAAATAGGGTATAGAAAAACCTATGCCTAAAAAAACAAAAATTACATAAATTTCTAGCGGCCCTCTCGCAAGAGCAAAACCAACCGCCGTTCCTAAAAATGGTGCTGAACAAGGTGTAGCGAGGATGGTAGCGAATACACCGGTTATAAAGTTTTCTACCATACTCTGCCTCTGCTTGGCCGGCCCTAGGCGACTAAATAGAAAGGAAGGCAGTTTGATTTCAAAAATGCCCCACAGATTAGCTGCAAATAGGGTCATAACCACCGCCATGGCACCTAAGAAAATAGGCTCTTGGAATTGAATGCCCCAACCCACTGTCTGACCAAAAGCTCTTAGTATAACTAATGTTGAGGCCAGCAAGAGAAAAGAGCATAGAATGCCAGAAGCTGAAGCCAAAAATCCTTTTCTTATATAATTTAACTCATTGCTGTTATACTTAATAACCGAAAGCATTTTTAAAGAAATTACAGGTAAAACGCATGGCATCAAATTTAGAATAATACCTCCGAGCAACGCCAACGCTGCCATATTAAAAATAGTCCAATAAAAAGTATTTGTTGGTTTGCTAACAATTCTACTTCCATTGATCGGTATTTTTTGCTCTATCGGACCGTTGATATCGCCAATAAATGTCAGCGTGACTTGTTTTCCATTTAGATTATTAAATTTTTTATTTTCTTTCCCATTGAACGGCGAAATTATACGTACGTGGAATATCGCTTTACCGCTTGGCTCTCTCTCTATTAGCTTAGGCCTTCCAAATTGAACTCTTGGGGGACCCTCAACAATAAGACTGGGTAAACCTAAAATTTTTGTTTCCACACGCAAACTTTGGTTCCCTGGCGGACCAAATAATAAAACTGAGGTATCTGAAGCGTTTCTTGCGCTTGGGCTCTTCGGTACACGCTCTTGGAACTTGTTGATGAGGCTCTCTTCTTTGGAGGAGTTCGCCGGACCAGGAAGCAAATTCAGTCTCAAATTAGCTACGTAAGGAATACATATTTTATTACAAGTTAGATAATTAACCTTTGCCTTTATTAGTATACTCCGTTTAGCATCTGAAGATTTTAAATCTAACGGAAAAACAACTTCATTTTTATATCCCAGCGTTTCCATGCCGAGCACTCTAAATCGAGTTGGAGCGGGCCAATTCATTTTCACTTCTTTAAGATTTTGTGAACCACTCCAATCAATTCGGGGTGGATAACCAGCGTCGCCTGGAGACCTCCAATAGATCTTCCAGCCGGGTTTCATTTTAAAATGAAGGCCAAGCCTCAGGTCTTGTGAATTCGCTACCGAGTTAGTGTTAGAAAGTAGGCGAACTGCCCCTTGTTTTGTAGACCACCAAGGACTAGCAGCAGCATTTAACGCTTCTGCTAGATACAGCGACCCAATAAACACTATAAAAACAGTGAGAAAATGAGGCGATAAAATCTTTTTATTTTTTATCAAGGCAAATTCTTAAATATTTTATAAATATAATATTACATAGTTATTTTTCTACAAGATATGTATAAAATGTGATGTCCTTAATAAAAATCACAATACTGTCTGACTAGACCATGGAATTGTAACAATGGAAAATCCAGATCTCATTAATAATTCTGAATATTTGACGGGTAATCTTTTGCTAGCCATGCCGCAGATGCGTGATGAACGGTTTATGCGTTCAGTCATTTATATTTGTGCGCATACTTCAGACGGTGCAATGGGCCTAGTAATTAACAAGATTGTTGATAGTGTCAGCTTTCCCGAATTACTAGATCAATTGAATATAAGTACTGATTCTGCTGATCAAAAAATAAGCGTTCATTTTGGAGGGCCTGTAGAAACTGGACGCGGGTTTGTTCTCCACTCCGCTGATTATATCAAGGATGCAACATTAGTAATAAATGACGAAGTTGCATTAACTGCTACCATCGACATTCTAAAATCTATTGCTGATGGCAAGGGACCGGAAAGAAGTATCCTAACTTTAGGATATGCTGGTTGGGCACCAGGCCAACTTGACCAAGAAATACAAGCGAATGGTTGGCTTAGCCTTCCGGCAGACAACACTTTGGTATTTGACAACAAACCCGAAAATATTTGGGAAAATGCTATGAAAAAAATAGGAATAGATTTCAATATGTTATCTGGACAGTCTGGCCACGCTTAAAATAATCTTGTTGAACAGATACTATTTCAATAACTAGCTACAAACCTTTAACTAACAAAATTCTGTCAAAAGTTTTCTTATTCTTCGGGCATTATTTGAAAGCAGTTTTACGGATATAAGACTTAACGACTTCGATATTATTTGGCAAAACTTCAAAAAATTCGGGATGATTAAGCAAATCAGATAGATGGTCAGGTAGCTGTGGTTTAATTTTAATTGCGTTCTTAACAGCATCAGGAAACTTTGCCGGATGCGCAGTGGATAATGCAACAATCGGAACGTTTTCTTTATAGCAGTTTATCGCAGCATGAACTCCTGTAGCTGTGTGCGGGTCCACAATAAGACCGGTAGCTTCGTAGGTTTCTAATATTTGATTTTTGATTCCTTCATCATTTAGGCTGCAAGAATCAAATATTTTCTTCGCCTTCTCCAGTACACCAGAGTTAACGGCCATTTTCCCACTTTTTTTAAATTTATCCATCTTTTGTTTCACCATTTGCCCATCACCTTCATAAAGATCGAACAATAATCTTTCAAAGTTACTAGACACTTGAATATCCATGGCAGGACTCAGCGTGGGTATTACCTCTTTTATTTTCATTTCACCATTTTCCATGAATCGAGATAAAATATCGTTGGTATTTGTTGCGATAATTAATTTTTCTATTGGTAGTCCCATTTTAGTCGCAACATAACCGGCAAAAATATCACCGAAATTTCCGGTTGGTACCGAATATGCAATACCTCTTCCCGGAGCCCCTAGTTTTAAAGAAGAAAAGAAATAATAAACCACCTGAACCATAATTCGGGCCCAATTAATTGAATTTACAGCAGACAGGTTTTGTTCAGCGCGAAAGGTAGGGTCATTAAACATTTGTTTAACAAGTTCCTGACAATCATCAAAGGTACCTTCTACCGCAATGTTATGCACGTTATCCTCTTTGACGGTTGTCATTTGACGACGTTGAATATCTGAAACGCGACCTTTCGGATGTAAAATAAATACTTCTATAGCCTCACGTCTAAGGCATGCCTCTATTGCGGCAGATCCTGTATCACCAGACGTAGCAGCAACGATTGTTATTCGTTGTCTCCGCTTTAATAATATGTAGTCAAACAACCTAGCTAACACTTGAAGGGCAAAGTCTTTGAATGCCAGGGTTGGTCCATGAAATAATTCTAATATAAATATGTTTTCATCCAATTTTTTAATTGGAGCAATTTCAGGGTGGGCAAAATTTTTATATGAATTATTAATAAGGCTTTTAAGTGCGTCAGGGTTAATAGCACCATCAACAAATGGTTTTAGAACTTGGTAAGCCAGATCTACATAATTTGACCCACGCATCGCTTCTATTTGCCTACTAGAAAAATAGGGATATTCCTCGGGGACGTAAAGTCCTCCATCTACGGCAAGACCAGCCAGAACAACATCCTCAAATTCGAGTACAGGTGCAGAGCCACGAGTGCTTACATAGCGCAATTTTTTCTCCTCTCTAAAACTCATTTAGCACCAAAATACTATAGACTAGGAAGACTTTTGGCCAACTAACTAAGGAACAATCGATGGTGCATAAAAAAAACTACTTTCCTAGCTTTTAACTTATAGATTCTCAGAAATGACTAATATAAAAAAACCGATATCTTTATGATCCTACCCTAATTCATTATATATGTGCTTGAATGGAATAGATTATTCGCTTTATGTGAAAGAGAAAATTCATGACAACCAATGGAAATATAAATAGCAGTACTGAGCATCCAAATAAAGAAGGCGAAGCTGCTTGGCCAATTGAAGAATTACAAATTCAATCGTGGACCGATAAATATTTTGCACATACCAAAAAGACTGTTGCGGAATTTGGTGACTCAATTGTGACTTATGCTCTTTTCATGCGCCGGCCAGTAATATCGGCGCCAAGACTTGCGTTGAATTGGCTAACTTCAGTTTCCAAGGAACGCCTCACCAATTTTGAAATTGATCTCAAATACCAAGAGGGTGATTGGGTTGGCGCGGGCGAACCTATCGCTTACATCACTGGTCAATTATCTGCACTAGTGGATCTTGAAACTTTATTATTACAGAAACTCGGTCCCGCTTGTGTAGCCGCTTACAATGCTTATTCAATGTGTTCAGACCTACCAAATGTTGCATTTCTAGCAATGGATGCCCGCCACTGTGCAGGTACAAATATGGCGGAAATGATGGCCTATGCAGCGTCTGTAGGTTCTTCTAAAGCACAAAAACAAAATGGCGCATTAGGATTTATAGGTAATGCTACAGATGCCACCGCCCATTATTTTGGCCAAGAGAAAGGAAAGGGTACAATGCCTCATGCCTTCATTGGCTATGCGGGTAGCACGCTTCGAGCTGCTGAAATGTTTCAACAGACATTCCCCGATTTACCAATGACTGTTCTTGTTGATTATTTTGGAAACGAAATTTCTGATAGCTTGCAAGTTTGTGAGAAATTCCCAGAACTTGTAGAGCAAGGTTTATTATCGTTTAGGCTTGATACTCCGGGAAGCCGTTATATTGAGAAATTAGATCCCGCAGCTTCTTATGCAGTTTTGGATCGGCACGTTCCAGAAGTTGTGCGTGGTTACAGGTCCGAAACGCAACTTTCTTATCTAGTAGGACCAGGTGTATCCGCTGCAGCTGTTTGGCGGCTTAGAGAAGCATTAGATAGTAAGGGATACCAAAGAGCAAAAATAGTAGCCTCAAGCGGCTTTGGGCCAGATAAATGCCATTTGTTCTCTGAAGCTAAAGCCCCCGTTGATGTTATTGGAACTGGCAGTTATCTGCCGACAACTTGGAGTGAAACCTATGCCACTGCAGATATAATTGAGTATGATGGTAAGCCTCGCGTCAAGTTGGGACGAGAGTTTCTGCTTCGTCGTTAGATTTTTTTCCGGCTTTCAGCCTCTTTATGCAAAACATAATAGGAGCTTGCAAAAATCATCCCTGCTCCAAGCCAAGTCCATGGTGACGGTAATTCACTAAAAAATATAAAAGCAAATAATACACTGGCGGGCAAACGTACAAAATTAAATGGCTGTACAATACGTGCATCAGCCGCCCGCACGGAGTAAGCATGGAATAAGCCTGCTAAAAGCTGCAAAGTCCCGAGGGCGAGGATCATAGGAAGATCTGAAAACAAAGGCATTTTCCAGAAATATAATGCCGGTCCGAGGGATAATGGTAGGGCCAATAGTTGGCCATAAAATGTAATTTGGGCAGGAGAATCGGTTTTTGATAATGCTTTAATACAAATATTTGTCCCTGCATATGTCACCGCGGTTACTAATACAGCAATTGCAGCTATACTTATGGCTATTACGCCAGGACGTAATATAACCAAAGCACCGATAAAAGCGATTCCGCATGCTACCCAAGCCTCAATGCCAGCTTTTTCATTTAAAAGAAAAACAGCCATAACAATTGTGATGATGGGTACTAAAAACAATAACGCATAGACCTCTCCAATTGGCATTCGTGCTAAAGCAAAAAACACACAGACCATACCAGTATAGCTAAGAGCTGTTCGCAAAACATAAAGTGGAAACCTAGTTGTAGAGAGTTTACCTCTCTTTGCGGTTTTTAACATCCAAGGGGACAAAAGGAGCAAACCAATCGCGCTTCTAAAAAATACTAGTTGAAAAGTGTTGTAGGTTTGAGAAAGTTCTCTAATGCAGGAGGCTGAAATAGCAATCATAATTGAAGCAGCACACATCCAAAGTGCGCCCTTTACCGCGTTCCGATTATCTAAAACCTCTCTCACTAATGATACCTTTGCCTCCAATAAACTATCGAAAGAATTAAAAGCCCGAATGCCAAACCAAACCAAGTCCATGCATATTGAAGATGGTTATTAATCGGCATTTTCGTCCCCACACCTCCGATAGGAAACTTATTACTTTTTTTTCTCTTATTAATTGAAATCCAATAAGACGGAACATTCTTAAGGTTAAGTTTATTTGCGATTGCAGCAGTATCAACCCGGAACCACTGATTTTTTTCTGGTATATTTAATGGATCAAAATAATTCTTTTTACGCGGCCAATTAATAACGCCCACCACTGCGCTTTCTTTGTTTCCTTTTTCAATCTTCGATTCAAGGTTATTTCGGAAGGAAAGTGGTACCCATCCTCGATTGATTAAGATTATATCTCCTGCCTCCAGTTGAAAGGGTGTCACAACATGCCAACCGGCATTTCCTCGATAAGGTTTTGGTCCAACGAATATTTGTAATCTATGCAAATATTTACCAATCACCTGAACGCGTCTAAATTTTTTTGGTTTGACAGATGGCAAATCTGCAAGAGTTATTGGTATCCGTTTTAATTCTGCTTGGTACTTTGAGATTAGACCTTCTTTCCATTCAAGACGATTTGCTTGCCAAGTCCCTAAGATTATAAGAATTATAAATACAGAAATCGTAGCTATTACTAGACTTTTGCTTATTTTTTTCTGCTCTTCAACAGCCTCAGGTTCAGATATCATATTTCCAACACAGATTTTTTAAATGATTGATAATCAAAATAGCCTTAAACTGCCAGAGAGGCAGAGAGACAAAAAAACAAACAATAATAGATTGATTAAATAAGGAACCACTGAAACATAAAACGGAAGCCCCATAAATAAGACTAATGTGAAGGGGTCAGTACAAATTTAGGCTAAAATAGAGAAAACTACAGGTTTTATCTGGCTGCGATAAAGCTCTTCTTCACCGCAAAAATGGCCTTGATTGATAATCTAATAGCTGCATTTGCACATAAGACACCCAAAGTTTCTTCGACAACCTACATTTAACCAAATCATTAGTCGTAAAAAGCAAAACCCAAACCATTCTGGTAGATTCTAAATTGTAATTGCGTTACCTGCACCCCACCAATATATGCAACAAAATAAAAATAGCCATACAACGTCAACAAAATGCCAGTACCACGCTGCAGCCTCAAAACCAAAATGATGATCTGACTTAAAGTGATCTTTATATGTTCTATAGAAACAAACAATTAAAAATGTTGTCCCCACAATAACATGAAAGCCATGAAAACCAGTCGCCATAAAGAAAACAGTTGGGTAAATACCCCCCTTACCCGGACTGCCCTCCTCAAAAGCGAAACTGAAAGCAGCATGAGAATACTCATAACCCTGAACACCGGTAAAAATTAGTCCTAGGAAAATAGTCAGACCTAAGCCCTGCAAAACATGCTCTTTATTGCCTTCAATTAAGGCATGGTGAGCCCAGGTAAGTGTAACTCCCGAAGTCAAAAGAATAAGAGTGTTAAGAAAAGGTAGGCTCCAAGGATCAAAGACAATAATTCCAGGGGGTGGCCATATTCCATTGATAGTTTCTGGTGGAAACAGACTTGCATTAAAGAAGGCCCAGAACCAAGCAACAAAGAACATTACCTCTGAAGCAATGAACAATGCCATCCCATAACGCATACCAATTTGTACTGGTATGGAATGGTGCCCCTGAAACGTCGCTTCCAAGGTAACGTCTCGAAACCAGAAAAACATAGTTAGAGCAACGCCGAGAAATCCCAGCGCCAATAACCAAGAGCCTCCTCCATGCATGTAAATGACGGTGCCGATAGCGAGCAAACCGGCACTAAGTGCCCCGACAATAGGCCAAGGGCTTGGATCGACGAGGTGCCAAGGGTGTTTATGTTCTGAGCCGTGCCCGTCAACTGAATCAGCGGTTAAATTCATTTTAGTAATCTTCCCTTAGTTAATTTACCATATCCGTTTACTTCTTTCACAACTAGATTAGCTGTATTTTTTTCTTTATTTTTTACGGATCTAAAGAAGGTATATGACAATGTGATGCTCTTAACGTCATCCAAGCCAGTATCATCGTCGATAGCCGGGTCAATATGAAACTGGACCGGAAAATCAACTGTTTGCCCTGCCTTTAAAATTTGCTCCGTAAAACAAAAACATTCAACCTTATTAAAATATTTTCCCGCCTTATTGGGCACAACGTTAAAAGTTGCTGTACCTACTACATCATAATTCACAAGAGACTTCGCTTGATAATAAGCTAAAACTGGCTCGCCTACCCGTACGTTAACTTTATTCTGCACCGGCCTAAAACTCCAAGGTAAATCAGTATTTATATCTGCGTTGAATCTCACGGTAACCTTGCGATTCAAAACCATATCTGGATTACTTACAGCGACCTGAGTTGTTCCTCCATAACCAGTCACTTTGCAAAATAATTCGTAAAGAGGAACCGAATATGACGTTAAAGTGAACATACAGGCTAAAATACAAAAAATCCCGAATACCGTGGTTTTTTTGCCTTTTCGAATCATGTACCTGATCCCATTCTAACAACCGAGATCACATAAAATAAAATTACCATACCAATTAGTACAATTAGTAATGCACGGTTGCGCCTTTTTTGCCGAAGACCTTGATTTTCCTTTTTGTCCATAGTCATAAACCACTGATCACGCGCTAAAACCTGCCGCTTTATCTACCACTAAAGTTGTAAATATGAGAAATAAATAAAGAATTGAAAAAACAAATGTAAGGCGTGCATATTTTTCACTTGAATCACGATAAATTGCTAACGTTAAAGAAACAAAAGCTAACCCCAAAAATGCAGCGATAAAACCATAAAACCAGCTAGACATGCCCAATAAAGTGGGCGCCAATGTAATAGGCACTAATAGCACCGTATAAAGTATAATTTGCCGTTTAGTCTCACGTTCGCCAGCAACTACCGGCATCATAGGAACGCCTGCTTTTTCATAGTCACCACGCCGATACAGGGCCAAAGCCCAAAAATGAGGAGGGGTCCACATGAAAATAATAGCAAACAGAATGATTGAGCTTAAAGAAATATCACCGGTCACCGCTGACCAGCCTACCATAGGAGGGAAAGCGCCCGCTGCTCCACCAATGACGATATTTTGAGGAGTACGCCGTTTTAGCCATATAGTATAAATAAAAACATAAAAGCAAATAGTGAACGCTAATAACGCTGCCGCAGCCCATTCTACAGCTAAACCCATAACCATTACGGACCACGCCCCCAATGCAACTCCAAAACCAAGTGCTGCGCCGGGCTGTATCCTTCCATTTGGAATTGGTCGCGCTGCAGTACGATCCATGACAGCGTCAATATCTCTATCATACCACATATTAATTGCACCTGAGGCACCCGCCCCTACTGCTATGCACAATACCGCCACTATTGCAATAACTGGATGTATACTGCCCGGTGCTAAGTAAAGCCCAGCAAAGGCGGTAAATACCACCAATGACATAACGCGAGGTTTTAATAATGCAATGTAATCTCCAACGTCACCATCCGCCGATACAGTACCCGATAATGTTATGTTGGTAGACTTTTCAGACACAATTCAATCCTTAACCTACTCTATGCATTATTATTTTACTTTTGGTAATTCATCATATGAGTGAAACGGTGGAGGAGATGAGAGGGTCCACTCCAATGTGGTAGCACCTTCACCCCATGGATTTTCGGCTACTTTTTGTCCGGAGGTAAAAGTCTTATACAAAATGTAGAGAAAAACCAATACACCAAAAGCGGAGAGATAAGACCCGTACGAGGATATTTGGTTCCAACCAGCATAAGCGTCCGGATAATCAGGTATTCGCCGCGGCATACCCGCAAGACCTAAAAAATGTTGGGGGAAGAAAACGATATTTACTCCAATAAAAGTAATCCAAAAATGCAACTTTCCTAAAGTTTCGGGGTATTGCCGCCCGCACATTTTTGGCAACCAATAATAAAAGCCTGCAAAGATGGCAAAAACGGCTCCTAAGGAAAGTACGTAGTGGAAATGCGCAACGACATAATAGGTATCATGTAGCGCCGTATCCACACCTGCATTGGCAAGAACAACACCCGTAACGCCTCCAACAGTAAACAAAAATATAAAGCCAATCGACCAGAGCATGGGAGTCTTGAATTCAATAGAGCCACCCCACATAGTTGCAATCCAGCTAAATATTTTTATACCTGTAGGAACAGCGATAACCATCGTTGCGGCCGTAAAATATGCCTTGGTATCAACATCTAAACCTACCGTGTACATATGGTGAGCCCAAACGATAAAACCAACAACCCCAATCGATACCATAGCGTAGGCCATGCCAAGATATCCAAATACCGGTTTCCTTGAAAATGTCGAGACCACCTGACTAACTATGCCAAAGCCCGGTAAAATCAGGATGTAAACCTCAGGGTGACCAAAAAACCAAAATAAGTGCTGGAACAAGATTGGATCACCACCTCCAGCCGGGTTAAAAAATGTGGTGCCAAAATTTCTGTCTGTTAAGAGCATTGTAATCGCACCTGCCAATACGGGTAAGGATAACAGTAATAGAAAAGCGGTTACTAAAATTGACCAAACAAATAAAGGCATTTTGTGCAAAGTCATGCCAGGAGTACGCATGTTAAGAATAGTAGTTATAAAATTTGCAGCTCCCAAAATTGAACTTGCACCAGCTAGATGAAGAGAAAATATTGCAAGATCAACCGCAGGCCCTGGAGTCGTAGCACTCAAAGGCGCGTAGAGTGTCCATCCACCGCCTACACCATCACTACCCGCTGGACCTTCTACAAATGGTGAAGCTAATAACAAAAGAAATGACGGCACCAACAACCAGAAGCTAATATTATTCATTCTCGGGAATGCCATATCCGGGGCACCAATCATGAGAGGTACAATCCAGTTTCCAAATCCCCCAATCATAGCAGGCATTACCATAAAAAAGATCATGATTAATCCGTGTGCCGTGACCAAGACATTATACATTTGATGATCGCCGCCTAGAATTTGACTGCCTGGCTCAGATAATTCCATTCTGAATAAAACCGACATTCCGGCACCAATTATCCCCGCCACGATGGCAAATATCAGGTACATCGTTCCAATGTCTTTGTGGTTAGTTGAATAAGCAAATCTGCGCCAGCCTGTTGGCGTATGATCGTTATGTTCGTGAGAATTAGTTGAATTACTCATTTCCTATTCACTTTCTTACTTAACGTGGCGAGTTATTTAATTTAGCGACCTCACGCCGCTTTTGTTTTAATGGCTCTAAGCCAGCTGCTGCCCGCTGTGCGGTCACCCAATTTGCAAATTCCGACTTGGAGACAACCCGCACTTTGATGGGCATAAAACCATGATTTTGTCCGCAAAGTTCAGAACACTGACCGAAGTAGATCCCCATTTTTTTTACATTAAACCAAGTCTGGTTTAGCCTACCAGGAACAGCGTCAATTTTAACTCCGAATGCCGGAACAGCCCAAGCATGCAAAACATCATTAGATGTAACCTGAACGCGAACGTTGGTGTTAACTGGCACGACAACCTCTGCGTCGGTTTCGAGTAACCTCTTTGGGTTTTTTATTTTATTTTCTTTAGCCCATTGTTTTAGATCAGATTCCCCGATCATGTTTGCAACAAAAGAAAAGTTTCCGTGATCCGGATACTCATACCCCCAATTCCACTGATTACCTATAGCTTTGATTGTCATATCCACTTTCGGCAATACATC
This sequence comes from Rhodospirillaceae bacterium, assembly GCA_002712335.1. The sequence goes on from PATI01000078.1 coordinate 12,964, forward strand.
GGCTTTATACAGTAATTTAAAAGATGGCACGGCAATTACGACTAAAATTATAACAGGAACTATAGTCCAAGCCATTTCGAGCGTAGCATGGTGAGTTGTCTTTGATGGTACTGGATTTCTTTTAGCACTAAACTTCCACATGGTATAAAGTAAGAGTGCGAGGACAAATACCGTGATTAGTGTAATGATCACTAAAAGCAGGTCGTGAAACTCATGCACGTCCTCCATTACGGAAGTCACCGCAGGCTGAAAATCTTTTTGCCAAGGCACCGCAGAAGACGCTGAAGCGCCTGTTATCATCAGTCCACTTGATAAACCTAAAATATTTAAAACCACTGCCGAAATAATCCTATTAAACCTCATCCCTAAATCCCGTTTTCTGTCTGTAAGTTCCAAAACATTATCTTCGTTTTATGCAGTTAATAACAAAATCTTCTAGTTCTAGTCATTTAATCCTGAAATCTTCAATAAAAGTTTCCGACATACTAACCCAAGCGGTGGGGCTGCTGATACCGTAAGCCGCCAACGCGACCGTATGTCGCAACTGCAATAAAAATAATTTGTTGGTGGTATTTTGCTAAGGTTTTTGGGTAAATTAAAAAGCGTGAATACTCTGAAAGGATTATCAAGTGACTATCTTAGAAATTACTGACCAAATTTTCTTTAATAAAACCGAAATGGATCAGGCTAGGTTAGAAGGAATTGTAGATGATGTTTTAGATAACACCGATGATGGCGAATTATTCATGGAATATCGACAATCAGAAGGTTTATCGTTCGATGATGGACGTTTGCGGAGTGCGTCCTATGATACTACTCAAGGTTTTGGACTAAGAGCAATTTCTGGGGAGGCAGTGGGTTATTCCCATGCATCGGAGCTTTCAGAGGAAGCTGTCAAGAGGGCTGCAAATACTGTTCGAGCTGTAAAAAGTGGTTATAGTGGAAAATCTGCAGAAGAACCTCGAGGTAGTAACCTATCTCTCTATACGGATATGAACCCGTTGGGAGAGGTAAATTTTGAAGATAAAGTAGCTCTGCTTTCAGAAATTGACGCATACGCGAGGGCAAAAGATCCGCGGGTAGCGCAGGTTTCTGCATCAATTTCAGGCGAATGGCAGGTAGTCCAAATAATACGCAAGGGCGGCAAGAGAATGGCAGACATTCGCCCACTAGTTAGGCTCAACGTATCAATTGTAACAGTTGACGGAGACCGAATGGAAACAGGCAGCCATGGAATGGGTGCGCGCACGGGTTATTCTAAGTTTATTCAACCTGACAGTTGGAAACTACAAGTAGATGAAGCATTACGGCAAGCTTTAATTAATCTTGATTCCGTTGATACACCTGCAGGAGAAATGCAGGTGATTTTAGGGCCTGGTTGGCCAGGGATTCTTTTACATGAAGCGATTGGACACGGACTGGAAGGAGATTTTAATCGAAAAAAAACATCCGCTTTTTCTGAATTATTGGGTAAACGCGTTGCTTCAAAAGGAGTAACTGTAGTTGATGATGGAACATTAAATAATCGTAGAGGGTCTCTTTCGATTGATGATGAAGGGACACCAACATCTCAAACTGTATTGATTGAAGACGGTATCTTGGTTGGATATATGCAAGACCGCCAAAATGCACAACTTATGAATATGAAGCCCACCGGAAATGGCAGGCGCGAGAGTTTTGCACATGCCCCTATGCCGCGAATGACTAACACCTATATGATGGAGGGTGTTAACTCACCAGAGGAAATTCTTGGTGAAGTTAAAAATGGACTATACGCTGTAAATTTTGGTGGTGGCCAGGTTGATATTACATCAGGAAAATTCGTGTTCACCGCATCTGAGGCTTACATAGTAGAGAACGGCAAAATTAAGGCTCCTGTGAAAGGTGCAACACTCATTGGTAATGGTCCTGATGCTCTAACCCATATAAAAATGATTGGTAATGATATGAAATTAGACCCAGGGGTTGGAACCTGCGGCAAGGACGGGCAAGGCGTTCCAGTAGGCGTTGGCCAACCGACTATATTATTGGATAACTTAACTGTTGGCGGAACATCAGCCTAACATTTTGTTCTTGTTAGCCAACAAGCACACTCTGAATTTAATGAATTAATATCAAAATTTTACCGCGGAGAGATAGGAGACATAAATGACTCGAAATGAAATAGCCCGCGTCCAATCCTATTTAAGAAGAATTTTTGCAAATAATGGGATCGAGATCGACATGCCGGAAAAAATTGGGCAGCCAGTGGAGGTCAGGATAGGATCCGAACATATTGGAGTTCTTCACAGAGATGATGACGAGGGGGAAGTCTCATATTTCTTTGAGATGCCGATACTTGAAGAAGATCTACCACCAGATATTTCTCGGTAATTAATAATTTAGATCTAAAGATCTCTTTTTTTTGGATTATTCGATCATTTGTCTGAGTTAATAATCCCTTAATAGGCATATTCTTTAAAGACTTCATCGATATTACCATTCCACACAGTTTTAAACTTTTGGAGTTTTTCATCACCAGCGGTTTGCCCGCTTTCAACTATTTCATAAAGTGCCCCCAAGAAACCTGTTTCATCGGCGCCAACTTTATCCAAACAATTCCGACGCCTTAGTCCGGCGCTGGATATCTCCAAAACCTCCTTTGCAATTTCTTGCACTTTACACTTTCGAAACGCAGTTCTCAAAGCGTGCTTTGGCACTTCGGATCTGAGATATGCATGTTCTTCAGGTGTCCAATCTTTGACTAGATCCCAAGCAGCATCTAGCGCAACCTGATTATAGAGTAAACCGGTCCAAAATGCCGGCAAGGCACAAAGACGGCGCCATGGCCCACCGTCGGCGCCTCGCATCTCTAGAAATTTTTTTAAGCGGACCTCTGGAAAGACGGTCGTCAGGTGGTCGCTCCAATCCCCGATTGTTGGAGTTTTGCCGGGCAAAGAGACCAGCTTCCCCTGCAAAAAGTCACTAAAGGGTTGACCCCTAGCATCGAGATAGTCGCCATCTCTGTATACAAAATACATCGGAACTTCGAGAACATAATCAACATACCGTTCAAAGCTCATTTCCTCTGTGAAAACGAATGGCAAGATCCCACAACGGGCAGGATCTGTGTCTTCCCATATGTGGCTCCTATAAGAAATATATTCACTTGGTCGACCCTCAAGAAACGGCGAATCGGCAAACATAGCTGTGGCTATCGGCTGCAGCGCCAATGAGGTTCGAAATTTCTTTATCATATCCTTCTCTGATTTAAAATCGAGATTAACTTGGACAGTTGACGTTCTGAGCATCATATCTAAACCGAGTGAACCAACCTTGGGCATATAATCACGCATAATTTTATATCTGCCCTTA
>PATI01000079.1 GCA_002712335.1 Rhodospirillaceae bacterium
GGGCTTGTAGGGACTGGTAATGTCTCTTCGCACTGGCAGTTGCGGGTGCGAAGGGGAAGAATGTGTTTGCCACTTTTATCATTACGATTGCGCTTGCCAGTATTGCCCGCATTGCGCTGACGATTGTTTTTGTTTTAACTCAGAGGATGCTATGGAACATCAGGCTAATGCCCAAGAACTATTCGACAACGGCATGTGGATGTCGTTAAACGAAATGGGCGAACGCCCAGAACTAGATCCTTTCATGGATGACACTCCCATCGAGTGCGGGTTGGAAAACCCTGACGTTTGTGAATCGTGCCAATAAGGGGACACTATGCCATCAGGCAAAGCCACAACTATAGAGAAATGGGCCGACTACCTAGCGATGCGGCGACAAGGTGTTTCTCTGTACGGAGCATCAAAACAATGCGGGCTGTCTTACCACGCTTGCCGAGACGCAGAAAGTGGAAAAGCTCCACGTAACTATTTGGCAGCAGAAGAAGCATTAGGGAAAACCATTCAACCGGAGGTTCCTGCTTATGACATTCTTTCTCCCGAAGCGCAAGCTGCTTACGACAATATCGAAATCTTTGCCAAAAGGTATTTCGGCATTATTTTACAACCGTGGCAGATTGAAGCAACCGAACGGATCATGGATCTCCTCAACACAGATTACGAGGAATACGCAGTAATTAATGCGCCACCGGGGTCGGGTAAATCAACTTTCTTTGCTAAGGTATTGCCCGCATGGGCAACCGTGCGTAACCGAGCTATCAGGGGTATGATCGGTTCATCAACGCAACGATTGGCTGAATGGTATTGTCGCAGGCTGCGCGCCGAGTTAGACCGAGCGCATCCAGTAAAAGCTGAATTGAACGATGTTCGACTCGGTTTAGCGGTTGACGCCGAAGCCACGTTGCAAGATGACTTTGGAATGTTTAAGCCAGACTCGTCAGAGATTTGGCGGTCAGAAGCATTCACAGTGCTGCAACAAGATGATGCTCCTTTGTCACAGAAGGAGCCAACATGGTCTGCGTTTGGAATGGACTCCGGGTTTCTTGGTGGTCGTTTCGATCTAGTTATATGGGACGACGTTTACGATCCTCGAAAGATGCGGTCGGCAGAGTCTCGGGAAGATATGCGCCGCTGGTGGGATGAAGTAGCTGAAACTCGGTTAGAGCCGGGAGGGTTACTGATTCTTCAAGGGCAACGCATGTCAGCAGATGACATTTATAGGTACGCACTGGACAAAGTAGCCCCACCCGATGAAATTGAACTAGAGGAATTTGATCCAGAAGATGCACCAGAAGAATGGCGAAAATACCATCATGTCAGCTATAAAGCGCACTACGAAGAAAGTTGTGAAGGCGATCACCAACCTGACGCCGCACCGTGGCCCGAGGGGTGTTTACTATACCCTCGTAGATTACCGTGGCGAAAACTGCGACACATTAAAGCGCAGACTCCAGACCGATTTGAAGTCCTGTATCAGCAATCGGACGTAAACCCGGCAAGCGTTCTCGTTGACCCATTATGGGTTAGTGGCGGTGTCGGCAAAGACGGTGTTGATTATGTTGGTTGTTGGGACAACGACCGTGACTTGTGGGAAATCCCCACGGGAGTCACGGGCGATTTATTTGTTGTAGCAACTGCCGACCCGTCACCAGCAAACTTTTGGGCAATTCAATGCTGGGCGTATAACCCAGAAACCGAATTCAGATATTTGTTGGAATCATACCGACGCAAAATGGATGCCCCTGATTTTCTTGACTGGAATCACACAGAGCAACGCTTTGGTGGAATAGCTGAAGAATGGTGGCAAATCACAAACGAGTTAGGGCGACCAATCACGCATTGGATCATTGAAGCTAACGCTGCACAAAAATTTATTTTGCAGTACGACCATTTCAAACGGTGGGCTGCTCTCCGAGGCGTACAACTTGTTCCTCACTACACGCACTCTCGAAACAAAGGCGACCCCAAGTACGGGGTGCAAATGCTTGCGCCATTGTGGCGTGTCGGGCGGGTACGTTTGCCCGGAAAACAACGCACAGATGCAAGACCACACTCGTTACTTTTAGTGAATGAAGTCACTCGTTGGAACCCAGAAGGCACTGGGGCTCGGACAGACGACTGTGTTATGGCACAATGGTTCTTAGAACACAATTTAGAAAAACTTTACATACCCCCGACTCAGGGGCCAAAACAGTGGCGTCCCACATGGCTGACAGGGCATGATATAGAGGACGGCAAAATGTTCGCGAGGTCGTAGTGAAAACCGTTGAGGAAATTATCGCCATATACACGGCAAGATCGCAAGCCGCTGGCGGCGCAAAATCTAAAATGCGTAATTTGCGAGACTATTACAACGGTGACGTAATTGTACCGTTACCGGAACTTGACTCAGACGAAAAATCTGCTGTCGCTAATTTACTTGCCCAAGGACTTGACCAAACCGCTATGCGAATAGCGTCAACAACTCCTGATGTTTTTTGTCCTCCAGCAGACCCGTCAAAGAAACGGTCAAGAGATAACGCCAACATTAGACGTAAAGCAATTTTGGGTTGGTGGCAGCACTCGCGCATGGACTTGCAACTTTCAAAACGAGCAAGACATCTTATTGGTTACTCGTCAACAGTTACCCAACTTAGATTTAACTCTAAGACAGGTTGCCCTGAATGGCACCTTCGAGATCCATTGACAGCGTACCCAGCAAAAATGCTTGGCGTAGACGATATGCGTCCTCGTGATGTTGTGTTTGCTTACGAAAGATCTTTGGGTTGGATTAATTCAATGTACCCAGACGTAGGTCGTTTGTTCAGAGGCGACAGCAATGTTTCTGACGATCAGCCCATTGAAATCATTGAATATGTCAATGAAGAAGAACAAGTTTTAATTGCACAACGAGGCCCAATTCAATCAGGGTTGTTTCCGTCAACGTCAGATGAGCAATCAAATGTGATTGCAGAACTTGAACGAGTGCCAAACATAATGGGACAAACGCCAGTTGTTTGTGCAGAGCGAATCAACTTAGATCACGCCCAAGGACAATTCGACGGCATTCTTGGCATGTACCAAATGCAAGCCCGGTTAATGGCGCTTGAAGTTATTGCGGTACAAAAAGGTGTGTTCCCTGATACTTGGCTTGTAGGCCGAGCCGGAGAAACACCTCAAATTGTAAACCCAGCCGACGGTCTTACTGGCGAAGTTGGTGTTGTCCGAGGCGGCGACTTGAAAGACATGGCGCTGCAACCGGGTTACATGACTAACCCAGCTATTGACCGTTTAGAAAGAGCGCAACGATTAACTGCTGGCATTCCATCTGAATTTGGTGGTGAGTCAACTACCAATATTCGTACTGGACGCCGAGGCGACGCTGTGCTTTCTGCTGTAGTGGATTTCCCAATTCAAGAAGCTCAACGAATTATGGCAAGAGCTTTAGAAGAAGAAAACAAACTTGCAATTGATTTATCAAAAGCGTACGCCAACACTAAAGGCAAATCGTTCTATGTAAATACAAAGAACGGCAAAGGCCGAGTTGACTACACACCTAAAGAAAACTTTGAAACAAACGACAACGTGGTCAGCTACTCGCAAGCAGGAGCAGATATCAACAATCTTGTCATAGGGGGAGGACAACGAGTTGGTATGGGCACTATGTCGAAACGGTCGTTTATGACAATAGATCCGTTAGTTGACGATCCAGAGTTTGAACACGACGCTGTAATAGCAGAACAACTAGAACAAGCTTTGCTTGCTTCAATACAACAACAAGCTTCTGAAGGAATTATCCCTCCAGCGGATCTTGCCCGAATTATGGAACTTGTTGCTAATGACCAAATGGAATTAGCTGAAGCAGTAGACACAGTTCAGAAAGAAGCACAAGAGCGACAAGCAACAGAAGTTGATCCAATGTCGCCAGAAGCGCAACCGGGATTGGCATTACCGGGCATGGGGGCTGAAGCAATGCCAGCACCGGGCGGAGGGCCACAACAAGCACCTCCGTTAGCTGAACTTCTAGGAGCTTTGTAATGGCTAGAGCAAGACGACCAGAACTTAAAGGACTTCCTTACGGTCAAAAACAAGCAGCAGAAGAATCTATGGCTGCTGTCCCAATGGCTGACGAAGATTACGACCGACCAGAACCTCCTCCTCGGGCAGTTCCGGGTCAAGCTGGCAGTCCTTTACGGTCTACGTCTTTGCCGGGCGAAAACATTATGACGCCCATAAACGGGAATCAGCCTTCAATGCTGCAAAGCGAAGAAATGGATTACAGCAAATACGAACAGTATTTACCAGCCATTGAAGAACTTGCTTCAGTTAATGGGGCAAGCCGAGACATGATTATGTTTGCCAAACGTCTTCGTCTTGCAATTAACGCAAACAAGAGGACGTAATGGTAGACATCGGCGGAGCCTTAAATCGCTTAGGAAGAATTGGTGGGGGCTTCATTGATGTAGTAGAAGCTCCAATCCAACTAACAATGGATCTTTTGTTAGCTCCTGTTCGAGAAGACGAATACGACGGAATCGCTGGCACTCTTGTAGGCGCTGGCATGGACCGGTTCGGGCAAGCAATCGGTGGAGCATTCGGACCAGATAAAGGTCTTGGTGCAGCGTTTGGCGCAGTACCCGAAGAATACCGTAAACCTTTTCGTCGGGCAGTTGATCCAGTTCTTGACGTACTCGACTGGACATACGACAACGTAACCGACCGAGCTTTAGCTACATCCTTTACAATGGCACGAGTCAAAGCGCAACGATTCCTTGACGGTGACATCGGCGGATTACTTGATCTTGACGATTTTAGTTGGGCATGGGAAGTAGGCAAAAGCCGATCTGCCGGTCAAGCATGGGCAGTGTTACTTAACCCGTGGCTTGACATAACTGACCCCGAACAAGCACACGAATACATTCACTCTGAATGGGGCCAACTAATTAGCGGCACTTTTGACGCAATGGCTAACATTTGGCTTGACCCAGCAGACTTATTAGTAGGCAAAGTTGGGTTAGCTTCGCGTGCTGGCAAACTTGCGTTAGTTGCTAAAGGCGACGACGTAATAGACATGGGGACAGGAGTTCTCAGAGGTCAAAAAGGTGGGAAAGCTGCGTTAGAAGCTAGACGTGCTGTTTTGACTTACGGCGACGGACGAGTCCCCAAACTATTTGGCAAACTCAATGAAGTCGAAAAAGCTCAGGTTAGGACAAACCGAATCAACAACGTTATAGGCGAAGTTGATCCAACTACCGGTATGCGAACAGGTGGGTCAGCAAAATACATTAAGTTTGTTGACGATCTTTACCAAGTGTTAGAAGACACTGATGGTGCGTTTGGCACAGGAATGTCTGAAGGTTTCAGAACAACTGGTGTAATGGACAACTCTGATGACGTTGCTGCTATTTCTCGACGAACTGAAGTTATTAAAAAAGCTTTAGAAAAAGAAATACCGAAACGTCGTGGCGCTGACACAGATCGGTTGGCAGAAAAAGTTGCTTTTGCTAACTCCAGAGAAACATTAGAAAATGTTTTGCTTATGGAACTGTGGGGACACGCTCCAACATGGGATGCAGCTTCTAAAGCGTATCGAACATATAAAGCATCTCTTGGAGAAGAAACAGCATACGGAGCTTCCCGACGAGCAGCGCAAACTGCTCGCACACAAGCAGACGAACTAAAAACTCAACTAAATGGACCTACGGAAGATTTAGGTTGGGAAACAATTGGAACTTCTAAAACAGGTGACGTTTACGTTGTCCAAGCAAATGACCCCCCAACGTTGCTTGTTGGAGGAAAACGCAAAGCTGTCAACGTAGGAGACAGAGTATTTCTTGATCCGGGCGTTCAATGGACAAACCAACGTAAAATTGCAACAGCAAAACTTCGCTTAGTTGACCGCATTGAAAAACTAACTAAAGAAGCTGTCAAAAACGAACGAGACATGGTGCGTCGTGGAGCAAGAGCTTCTGCTGAAGCAGCCGACGCTGGGTTCCTTGTTGCAGCTATGGCTGACTTTAATTTCCGTGCCCGACGAGGAATAATAGGCGAAGATGGTTCTTTGCTTGAATCAGGATTCCGTCTTGATCCGTATAAACAAGACGAGCTTTTCAATGGGCAAGCAGTCGTTGAAGGCGTAGGCGACGTAAATCAAATGTCGTTAGTGGCGCTCATTGAACAAGGCGCTCGTGAAATGGTGGTAGCGCAACAAAAAGCATTACCAGAAATGGTTGCCACTGGTCCAGACGTTACTTATCGCATGGGCGGAGTGGATGCTCTTGACCGATTTGTTCTTCCTAAAATGGATAGACAAATCCAAACTTTAATGAAAGCTGGGCAACCCGGTAGAGCCGAAACAGTAATGACTGCTTTTGGTAAACCAGTTCGTTTGTTCAAAGAGTTTCTGCCTCAACGGTGGATTAACTTCGCTGAAGATGCTTCAGCAACAGATCAGTTTGACAGGATGTTGCGTCAAATTACGCGCCTCCACGAAAAACTCCCCGGCGATCTTGATGCTCTTTTAACTGAAGATCAACGTGCAGCTTTGCGTTTACAGTTCCAAACATCTGACAAAGTTGGCCGAGCCGCTTTATTTGATCGTACCGCTATGAGAGCGTACGAAGAAATTCTTAAACGGGCAGGCATTACAGACGAACAAGCTCAACTAGTTATGGAGCGTATAAAGACGACGCAGAACGCTTTGACGGAAGTTAAAGATAAAACCACTAACTTCAAAACTAAAGACGGCGATGTAGTAATTGTTAGTGCCCGAGATTATGAAAATGGTTCTGTTGTCGGTTCAATCTTGCCGTATACAAAACAACAAATGGCAAACGTAGCTTTAATGCCACGATTTGATTTGCTTGTCAATGAAATTAACAAATACGCCCCCGGCATGAGATCTTCCACACGGCAAACAGTGTCAGCCACTATTGATACTGCCGACAAACTTATGGCTCAAATAATGAAACATTGGCGAGCTTCAGCTTTGTTGCGTCCTGCGTGGGCAATGCGAGTTCTTCCAGATGAACTACTGCGAGCAATGTCAGTAGTCGGGCTTCTTGGTGTTGCTGGGGGTGTTGCTAGAGGAATGTCTGACATGCGTGTCGGTTTAATGGATCACATGAAAGGCATTGATTCTTTACCGGGCACTCTTGAACAAATGGCTGAACATCCTTTGGTAAAGCCGTACATTGAAAGTTTGGGTAGAGAAGCAACAGCGTTAGAAATTGTTGCAGAAGCTAACCGTAAGTTAGATCAAAAAGAAATCAACAAAATGATGACTCGCTCTATTGTGAGCGAAGACAAAACCCGCAGGTTTGGCAGAGCAAAGCGTACTTTAAGACCAACAATGGTTGGGCTTGGAGCGTCAATTCTTTTGGGGCCGATGGGTGGCGCTGTTAGCGCAGGTCTTTATACCCGTATGGGGTACAAGACAGCGCAACGACTTGCCCAAAAACAATTTGTTGGTGCTTACGGATCAGACATGCTTCGTTTAGCAGACAATTTGTTAGCTGAAGCAGCAGAAGCTAGTCCTGATGTAGCAAGACAGTTACGTCAAGCTAGCGATGACATTCTTACCCAATATAAAAATATTGACAAAGTTCGAAATGAACTTGGGTTGAACTTGACTGACAAAGTTGATGAAGCTTTGACGTTGCAAGATCGTGTTGCAACTCAATTGCATGATCTAAAAGCTGGTCATATCCGAGTCGGGAACAGAGCAATTGATTCAGCTTTTGGGACTAATGGTGCGTTGCGAGAAATAAACACTAGAGCAGCTTCAGCTTCCCGAGCTACAGCAAATCTTATGGGCTTTACCCACAAATCAATGGAAACGAAATGGAATGAGTTAGAAGAAGCGTCAACAATGGCTGGGTCTAATCCGGGTCTTTGGGACAAATTCGTAAATCAACAATTAAGTGGTTTCGGCACAGGACGCACTATTCGAACTGCTGAAGAAAAAGCAATGGTGGCGGAAAGACTTGGCATTGAAGTTGATGATGTAACAAGTGAAGTTGTTGTCGCTCATAATGAATGGACTCGCCAAATTTGGGAACCAGCGTCAGAAAGCCCCGGAATGTTTGGGCCTCCAGCACGCACAGAAGATCAAATTGTTGACGATTTGCTTGATTGGATTAACTCGCGAGAAGCGGCTCCTCTTAGAGCCAATCTTCCGTGGATGGCAAACAGAGAAAACATTGTCACAATGCGAGGAACAATTAACAAGTTGTTGCCAGATCAACCTGAACTTGTTGATTTGCGTAGATCAATAGGAGAAGGAAACCAAGTTAGTTACCAGCGAGATGTTGCTCGAAGGCTAGACAGTTTAGATCCTGAACGTAGAGCCGAAATCGAAGACTTAATGGAGAAAATCACAGAGAAAGACGTTAGAGCAGTTAATGGCACTCTTTGGGAAACTGTTTCTGATTTCTTTGGGTTTCAATCGAAAAGCCTCAGCCAATTTGTTGAAAGAGCGTTTGCTTCAATAGGTGGATTGCCAACTGACAATCTTGTTCGTAACCCGTTTTTCCGTGCTCGATATGAAGTTGCCTTTAGGCGTCGGGTTCAATCACAAATTGATTTAGAAACCGGTGATTTACGAATGACCGGCGAACAAATCAATGCAATGCAAAATGCTGCCCGGACACAAGCCCTCAAAGAAACCCGAGAACTGCTTTACGATCTAGCTGAAAACACTAGGTTCGGAGAAATCGTAGCTAACTTCATGCCGTTCTACGGTGCTTGGCAAGAAGTAATTAGTCGTTGGGTAGGCATAACAGTCGAAAATCCAGCGCACACTTTGCGAGTGTTGCGAGCATACCGTCGTGCAGGATCAGGCGAAGATGGCATTGTTAGCACTTACAAAGACGACGACGACAACGAATACTGGGTATTTACTCCACCAGAAAGTCTGCGAGATGGATTGCTCGGCAAGGTTTTCAATGGAGGAGCCATTCAAGATTTAGCTGGAGTTCCATTGAGATTCTCTAAATCTTCAGCAAACATGCTTTCCCAAGGGCTTCCCGGTTTCGGGCCGCTTGTTGGTATTCCAGTCAATGAAATGTTAATGAAACGCCCTGACCTTGAAGATGCAATGAAAATTGTTCTCCCGTTTGGGGTTCAATCAGGCGAAAGCGCTATTTGGCGTGGCTTTGGAGCAGTATCTCCAGCGTGGGCAAGACGGTTGAAGTCTTACTTGTCTGAAGATGAGTCTTATCTTTCAATGCAGCAAATGATTTTGCGAGACACATTGCAACAAATGGAGTTACGCAATGATGAATTTGATTTCAATAACCCTGAAGATGTCAATGAACTATTGAAAGAAATCGAAGAAAAAGCTACAAACATTTGGATTGTCCGAGGAGTTGCAGCGTTAGTTGCTCCTATTCAACCGCTGCCTAGCTCTCCATTTCAAGCACAAATAGACAAGTACCGCAAACTTCAACTAGCTGACCCTGAGTCTTTGATTAATGGGAAAGGTGAAATCAGTTCTGCTGACGAAATCTTCCTCGAAGAAGAAGGCGACGAGTTCTTCTATCTAACTGCCCGGTTTACTCGCAACAACACAGGTATTCCAGCGACAATAGAAGGATACGAGTCAAGCAAACGACACGCTGATCTTATAGCTGCACATCCACGATACGGACGTTTAATCATTGGAGCAGAAGCAGGAGGAAGTTCAGAGTTCTCTAACGCTGCTTACCGGATTCAACAAACAACAGAAGTTGCTCCGGGTTCAGACATTATGTTCCGTGAACGTTTAGGTTTGAAAGAAACTGCTGAACAAGTTGAGATAGCTAACGGTTGGCAGGAATACCGTAACTTTATGGACATGGTAGCTATTGAAGTTTCAAAAGCTGGTTGCATTTCAATCAATGACCCAGCATGTAAATGGCTTCGTGAACTTAAAGGCGATTACATATTCGAGTTAGGCCAAAGTAATAAGCTTTGGTTTGAGGATTACAGGTTGCGTGACTCGGCAGTAAACCAAGCCGAAAACATGACTGTGTTCCGCAAACTTATTGCTGACCCAGTAATTGGTCAACGTAGCGACATCCAGAAACTTGCAGAGTATGTCAGAACTCGGGACGCATTTGCTGAAGAACTGTTTGTTCTAGACAGAGAAGGCGGTTCGTCTTCGTTGTTCTCTCGTTCTAATGAATGGCTGCTTTCAATGTGGGATGATTACAAAGAAGAATTTTTATTAGCGCCGGTAACAGCAAATCTGCGACAATTTGTTGAGTTTGATTCTCTTGCTATTGAGTCATGGCCGATAGAACTACAACGACTACAACGTGAAGTGGTGCAATCATAATGGTAGGTACAGAAGATTTCCTAAATTCTGATGGCAGTGGATTGAATCCTATTGCTGTTCAACAGTACCAAGATACTTATGTTAAAGAAGCGGTAGACACAACGGTCATTGGATTCCGTGAACAAGAACGTCAACTAAATCCAATGCAAGCCGCAGTTACTGGCATGGATCAGAGTTGGACGCAAATAACTCCGGTTACGGCTACAGGCTTTTACCAAAACTTTTCGCAAATGCCAGAAAATGAACGTAACGGCGTCATCTTAGGTTTAGCTGCTGAAGGATACTTTGGAGTAGCTGATTCAACAAATGAAATGAAAGAACGAATGGAAGACCCAGTGCAAATTGCTGCTGCGTTAGCGACTGCGGTTAGAGATGCAGCGGCGACTGTTGCGACTGGTGTTGTTACTGACGATTCAATGATTCCGGGTGTAGGCGAAAACTATTCAATGGATAACTTTGAAATGCTTGTTTCGGATTACATTTCACCGGGTAAAAAATATCCGCCTCCAACAATGATTAATCGGATCTTAGATAAAACCGCTGAAAGAATGATTAACAAGCGGATGAGCCCTAGCCAACAGTCAGCGTTTTATGGGGGAGTAAAGGCAGCCATTGATGCTGGCGAGTATTCCAGTGTTGATTATCAAGGGTTGGCTGAACAGTTTGTTGAAACGACTGATCCTGTGCGTGCTAGAGCCGGAGAGTTCGCTAATGCGGTAGGTGTGCTTCAGGGGGCTGTTAATCAGAAACGTATTGCGGGTTCAGTTATGCCGGGAGTAACAAGATAATGAGTGCTTACGAGAAACTTGATGAAGCTTATGCTGACGCTCGTAAAGAATTAGAGCGAAGTTTACAATCTGTTCGGAACACACTTGCAGCTTTTGACGATGACCCTACTCGTTCTTCAAAAAGACAAGACATTGTTGACTTTCTAAAAGCAGCAACGTTAGAAAAAACTGAGTTAGAAGGAAAAGTTAAAAAAACTGAACAGTTGTTAGCTCGGTATGAAACTGAAGTTCTTAGTTGGAATCAACTTAATACTGCGTATAAAAAGATTTGGGGGGAACAGATACCGGGGTATCCGCAGACTAGAGGTTTAGACAGTAAAGAAAAACAAGATGAAGTTAAAGAGTTACGGAAACAAAAGTTACGTCGTAACAGCGTCACTCTTTCCTTAAAAGATTTAGTAAAAGATGTTTCTGAAGAACTTGAAGACCTTGAAAAAAGAAACGCAGGGATTGAATCTGAAATTTCAGATTACGATAAACAAACTGAAGAAGAAAAACAAAAGCTTGAAGATAAAGAAGTTGAGTACGCTGAGGTACTTGGCGGTTTAGGTGACAACGCTACCGAAGATCAAAAAATTCAATGGCTTTGGGAC